>NZ_CP133779.1:1223119-1528899 GCF_034347425.1 Undibacterium sp. CCC3.4 | reverse complement strand
AGCGCCAGTGCCGCCAGCAGATAAGAAGCCGTGTCGGCGTGACTGAGTTTGCTATTGTTCATAAGAAATTATAGGAAATTATTTGAGTAAGCCGGATAAGCCGAGCACCGCACCGAGCAGCAAGGCCAGCGTGGCGAGTAAGGCGATGATGAAACCGGGTCCGCGCTTAGCCGCATCTTGCAGATACGCGCGCGCATACAGGATACGACCGCACACCCAGACCGCCCCGGCTACTGCGGCCGCATGATCGCTGTACCAGATCGCACACAGCCACAAGGCGGGTAAAAACAAGACTAATTGTTCCACCGTATTGCCCTGTACCCGCAGCGCGCGCAAAAAACCGTCCGGCCCGACCATCGACGGTGCCGGTACCGCGTGGCGTTTGCGCGCCTTACCCACTTCGACCACGGTCCAAAAGTACAGGCCACACACCGCGACGGTGATCCATGAAGTCCATAATACGGTCATGCGTACTCCCTTGCTTCGTTGGCACAGTGTGCCAACGTTGAAAAATTCAGTTGATGTTCTAATATAAGGGCAAGGAGAGCATCCGCAAGAATGCGCTTGATACATATATTTACATATCCCTTGTCTACTTTTCGGGAACTTCAAACGTTATGTAGGTACTAATCGCTGACAACTTGCATCGAGGTATACAATGAAACTCACTTTGAAACAACTTTCTATCTGCACCACGCTGTTGGGCCTGAGCCTGACTCTCCCTGTAGCCCATGCCGCGGACTTCGAAGATTATGCGCGTGTCACCAAGGTTACGCCACAAGTGGAACAAGTTAATGTACCACGTCAGGAGTGCCAAACTGAATACGAAAACGTGCAACGGCCACAAGAACGCAGCAATGCCGGCGGTTTGCTCGGCGGCTTAGCCGGTGGTTTGCTCGGTAGCCAAGTCGGCGGCGGTAATGGCCGCATTGCCGCCGCCGCCGCCGGTGCCATCACCGGTGCGCTGGTCGGCGACCGTATGGATAACAACGGTAGCGGCGGCCAAGGCGGCTACGAAAGTCGTCCGGTGCGTCAGTGCCGCAATGTCGACAGCTGGCAAACCCGCAATAACGGCTATGCCGTGACTTATGAGTACGCCGGCCGCTCGTACACTTCCGTGATGCCTTACGATCCAGGTTCACGCTTACGTCTGCATATTTCCCTGACTCCGCGTCCTTGAAATTCGCAAAAAAGCCACTTAAGTGAAAAAAATGCCGCTGTATGCGGCATTTTTTTCGTCATTATTGCTAAAAAACAAGTTTAAACACCCTGTATAGTGAGGGGGAAAATTGTAGTTTATAGTATTATCTGAGCCGACCCCCCGCTAACGTTGCGTCTACAGCCAATGAAAAATTTATTCAAGAAATATGGTTTGCTGGTATGGCTGTCCCTGATCCTGATGTGTGGTTTTGTCAGCACAACGCTGGTCGGCTTCGTCGTTTCGCGCGATATGCTGCAACAGACGCTGTCGGAACAAACCCTGCCGATCACGGGTGACAATGTCTATTCTGAAATCCAAAAAGATATTCTGCGGCCGGTGTATGTGTCGTCACAAATGGCGCATGACACCTTTGTGCGCGACTGGTTGATCAGCGGCGAAGAAGATAAAGAGCAGATCGCCAAATATCTCAAAGAAATCAAGTTCAAAAACAACGCTGTGGCGAGTTTTTTGGTCTCTGATCTCAGTCATAATTATTATAATACTAACGGTAATTTTAAAACCATCCATCAGGAAGAACCACGCGACGCGTGGTTTTACCGCGTCAAGGCGCTGAAAACCGCCTACGAAACCAATGTCGACGTTGATACGGCCAATCATGATGCGATGACGATTTTCATCAACCACCGCATCCTTGATTACAACGGTAAATTTATCGGCGTGACCGGGATAGGTTTGACGTTTGATTCCATGAAGCAACTGATTGATCGAAATCAAGAACGTTTTCACAGCACCATTTATTTTGTCGACAACAAAGGCAAAATTGCGCTTGCGGGCAGCACTAAGAAAAACCGCGACACCAATTTAAGCGACATCGATGGTCTCGATCAACTTGCCCCGCAAATTTTGGCAAACCGTAGCTCGCTGCATCTCGACTACCAAAATAATGGCAACACAGTACTGCTCAATGCCCGTTACATTCCGGAACTGGGCTGGCATTTATTGGTGGAGCAAAGCAGCGATACCAGCGCCTTGCAACAGATATTTTGGATTAACCTGGCCATTGGGGCCGCCATCACTTTGCTCATCACCATCATGGTTTGGCTGACGGTGCGGCGCTACCACGCACGCTTGGAAAAATCAGCCAGTACCGATACGCTGACCAAGCTGATGAACCGCCACGCCTTTGATTTCATTTTTCAGCAAGCCCTGCTCGACAGCGAGCGTTCGCGTCAGCCTATGTGTGCGGTGCTGATGGATATCGATTTTTTCAAGAAGGTGAATGACAAGCAGGGACACCTGGTCGGTGACCATGTTTTGAAGGAAATCGCGGCAATCGCCAAGCGCTCGTTGCGAGAAAGCGACGTCATCTGTCGCTGGGGTGGCGAGGAATTTTTGATTTTGTTGAAAAATTGCGGCTTGGAAAAAGCGACCTCGATTGCTGAAAACTTACGCAATACCATTGCCAACAATGATTTTTCCCGCACCACCGATCTGACCCGCACGCGCTTAGCGATTACGGTCAGCATGGGGGTGGCCGCCTGTCGCGATAATGAAACGGAAGACAGTGTGTTTGAACGGGCCGATCAAGCGCTGTATCAAGCCAAAGAAAACGGCCGCAACAGCGTCTATTTTTCCGAATGAGGCGGTGGCACTTTTTGTGCCGCCAGCGCCAGCGTCGGGGCAGTGAAGGCGCGATATAACTCGCCGGCCACGCTATCCCAGCCATAGAGCGCGGCTTGCTGCTGCTCCACGGTCTGCATATCACCACGCGCAATCGGCCCGCTCAGCGCCGCTGCCGGGCCGAGCGCAAACACATTTTCAAGTGCACGTCGGGCTAGCGGTGCCGCCATCGCCTGCGCCATCTCGGCACTGATCCCAGCGGCTTGATAGCTGCGCATCGCAGTTTCCAGCAAGCTGACCAGGTAATTGCTGGCAAATACAGAGCCGGCGTGATACAGCAGTTTGCTGTCGGCACGGATCTCCACTGTCTGCGCGCCGATGCGCTGCAAGGCCGGTTTCAGCACGGCCAGGGCGCGCGCTGCACCTTCGATGCTGCAAATGGTGCCGGCAAAATCGGCCGCGACCGCCGCCGGATCGGCAAAACTGCGTACCGGATGGATGCTGGCAATAGCTGCACCACAATCGGCCGCCGCTGCCAAGATGCTCGAAGGTTTTGCCCCACTACAATGAAACACCACACTCTGCGGAGTGAGCAAGCCTTGTTGGGCCAGCATTTCGCAGCTGTGCACAATTTGGTCATCGGCCACGCTTAACATCCATACCTCTGCCGTTCGCAATTGCGCGGCGTTGGCCAAAGCCGCGCTGGCGGTCACGCCGATGAAGGCCGCCGCTGCCTCAGCGCTGGCTTGGCTGCGATTCAGTATTTGCTCTACAGAAAATACCTGGTGTTGTTGAAATTGCCGCGCTAAAGTCCGCCCTACCGCACCGGCACCGAGTATGTGCAATCGTTTCATGCCGCCGCCTTATCGGGAAAGCTGCGCAAACCGGGCAGGTCGAGGATGGTGATGCCACGATAATCGATGGCCAGTAAATTTTGCTTTTCCAGTAATTGCAGCGCCTGATTGGCGCGTTGTCGCGACACGCTGGCGATATAGCCGATTTCTTCTTGCGAGATCAATAGTTGCATACCAGCACCTGGATTGAGGTAAGGATGGAACATCGCGGCCAAACAGCGCGCGACGCGGGTATCGGGATCGAGCATGCGTTCATATTCGAGCAAGGAAATGAACAAGCCCAAACGCTCATTCAATTGATTGAGCATGAAGCGATTGAAAGCAATGCTGTGATCGAGTAAGTAATTGAAGGTGGCTTTTGGCATATACGCAACGTGGGTGTCGCGCAAAGCCATGACGTCATAACGTCGGGGCTCACTCTTCAGTAAGGAGCCCTCGCCGAACCAACCGCCGGCCAACATGCAACTGAAGGTCACGGTCTTTCCTTCCGGTGAAACGCTGCTCATCTTCAAGAAACCATCGAGCGCCCCCATCCAATACTCGACTTTGTCGCCCTTACGGCAGGCATAGCCACCGGCCGGTATGAAGCGTTCAATGACATCGGCTTCCACCTTACGGCGTTGCTCGGGCGTCAGTAAGCCGGCCCATATCGTATTGGAAAATCTTGCTGGCGTATCACTATCCATTTTGGCCTTCCTTCTCGGGCTTGCATTGTATGCCAGTCTGCGTGCCCAAGATGAACGGATTAAATGTTGCTTAGCGTAAAAAAAATATACCGCGCTGGTTTATTTTTGTTGTATTGTCGAATAATCGTCACACTTACTGGCAAGAAACTCGTAGGAGTTCCCCTATTATGCATCTCTCTGCACTCAAAGTAAGCGCGCGCTTGTCGCTCGGTTTTTCTCTGGTTCTGCTGTTACTGTTGCTCATAGTTGGCATCGCGGTGCTGCGCTTGGATACGGTAAACAAAGAGGTGGAGCATATCGTCAACGATATGATTAAAAAAGAAAATCTGTTCTCTGAATGGTCGGCCAGCACCAACCTCAATGGTGCCCGCACCATGCTGGTGGTCGAATCGAACGATCCGCTGCGTCAACAACAAGTCGAGGCATTGATCAAACAAACCAGTGCGCGCATCAGCGAAATTCAACTGGCACTGCAGGCATTCGACAACAATGCCGAAGAAAAGCGCTTATTTATGGCCATCGGCGCGCAAAGAAAAATTTATCTGGCGGCACGCACGCGCATCTTCGAAGAAAAGAAGCAGCAGCCTGACCAAGTACATATACTGATGAGCAAGCAGCTGGAACCGGCGCTCAATGATTATGTCGCCAGCATCAAAACCCTGTCGCTCTATCAAAGCAGCGCCATCGAAGCTTCCTCGCTGGCCATGCTGGCACAATCGCATACGGCACAAATGATGTTAGCCGTTTTAGGCGCGCTGGCGATAGCGCTCGGTAGTGTGATTGCGATTCTCATCAGCAAGAGTATCCGCCAACAACTGGGCGGTGAACCGAGTTATGCGATACGACTGGCCGATCAAATTTCTGCCGGCAATTTGAATGAGACCATCGCCCTGCGCGTCGATGATGAGAAAAGCATGTTGCATGCATTGAAAAGCATGCGTGACAGCATCGCTGATATTGTTACTGAGGTACGTAGCGGCACCGATGCGATCGCCGCGGCATCGAGTCAGATTGCCAGCGGCAATCTCGATCTGGCCAGTCGTACCGAACAGCAAACGGCCGCGCTCGAACACACGACGCAAGCGATGACGACTCTGACGCAGGCGGTGCAAGAAAATGCCGCGCATGCAAGCCAAGCTAATGGCTTGGCGCTGACGGCAGCCGAGGTGGCGGTGAAGGGTGGTCAAGTGGTGAATCAAGTGGTCGAGACCATGAGTGCGATCAATGCTTCCTCGAAAAAAATCGTCGACATTATCGGGGTCATCGACGGTATCGCCTTTCAAACCAATATTTTGGCTTTGAATGCGGCGGTCGAAGCGGCGCGCGCCGGCGAACAAGGGCGTGGATTTGCGGTGGTAGCGGCGGAAGTCCGCACTTTGGCGCAACGTTCAGCCAGTGCCGCCAAAGAAATCAAGCACCTGATCGGTGACTCGGTGGAAAGGGTTGATGCAGGCAGCCAACTCGTCGATGAGGCTGGCACGACCATGCAGGAAATCGTCACCAGCATTACCGGTGTCACGGCCATCATGGCCGAGATCAGCCGCGCCAGCCGCGCACAAAGCGTCGGGATTGAAGCCGTCAATTTATCGGTGCACGATATCGATCAAATTACCCAGCACAACGCTGCTTTGGTCGAAGCCGCCGGTGCCGCGGCCGTCTCATTGGGACAGCAAGCCGATGCCTTATTACTCGTGGTCAGTCGCTTTCGTTTGCGAGCTTAGCGCCGGCTCACCAGTGGCGGTGATGATGCTCGCCGCCGTAACCATGGTCGTAACCACGGTCATAAGCATAAGCCCAAGCCGGTGCCACGTACACCGGTCCCGCCAGCCGTGGCCCCGGCACATACACGGCGCAACCGCTGGTACTCGCCGCGACCAGCACGACGGCAAACACAGCACTGAAAATAACACGCATGATGAACTCCTTATCCATTCCACCGCCGCAAATGCGACGGTATACACAGTTAACCGTTCAACGGGGCGCAAGGTTGACAAGAATGGATAAGTATTTGTTGCTGGTCAGCTAGATTCTTTGATCAAGCGTCCAGCGCTTTTTTGAATCGGCCGCGCATTCATCGGATACAGACGATTGAAAATCGCCAATTGTTCCGGCGAAATTTCTACCGGATCTTTCATGACTAACCACAACACACCCTCGGTACAAGGCGGTGTCGTCAAGGAACCCATGTAAGTATAGTAATCATGGTTAGACGGCAAAATTTGCTTGATATCGAGTGCCGCTAAGCCAGCTTGCGGATCATTTTTCTCCAGCGGCAGATTATTCCAGACTTGCTGTATCAGGTTCTGCGCTTTGCCACGCTCCAGCAACACCGCCACCACGGCTAACTTGCCATCGACATCCTTGTGCACCAAGTGCACGACCATTTCAAAATTTTTGCCGTTGACGCGTTCTTCCGAAGGTTTATGGAAGTGGAATTGCACCAGTTCATAATTGCGCCCCATCACGGTGATGTAGTTTCCGGCACCGACATTGACTTGTATGGTGTGGCCATTATCGAGCACATTGAAACCACTGGGTTTGTAGTCGAAAGCGATGGGGTCGAGATTCACCCGTATGCCATCGCGGATATCGATCGGCGACTGCCGCTCGCCGCTGTCGCATTTGGCATTGGCCGGGCTGAGCTTGCCCCAATTGAGCGGCGCGCCTTCGCCCAAGTAACTCCAATGGGCCGCCTCATGGCTGGCGAGCGCACCGACGAGTGCGGCATTGGCCTCCATCTCCGGCGTTTTAGCTTTCGGTGCTTCGACTTTCTTGATCGCGTAATTGCGTGCCGGCCGCACCGCCGCACGCGCGGCGGCATCGTCTTTTTCTTTGCGCAACACGGCCAAGCGATCGGCAATTTTGGCCGCCAGCTCATCGGCCGCCAAGGCTTCTTTAGCGGCATCCTTGGCTTCTTTGGATTCCTTACTCTCCTTGCCTTCCTTTCCAGCCGATTTGCGCCCCTCCTTCTCTTTCGACGACGAGGCCGAGGCGGCACTATCTTCTTTGGCCGATGCTTGTTTAATCGGCTTGGATGGCGGTGCTGAAGAGCTGCTATCGTTGGCAAATGCCGAGCAGCTCAGCAACAGGGACAATAAGAGGGGAGAAGAGTGGCGCATAGTCAAACCAAATGAGAGTAAGTACACCGGTTACGGCAAATCCGGCTTCAAACTTGAATATAAAATAGGTATTTTTGTTACCAGCTAGAAATTACAAAGAAAGCAAACGCGCTTTGGCGCGCGCATACTCCGCCGCGAAGCGCGCCACGATCTCGGCGACCGTTGGGGCATCGTCCATCAAGCCTACCCCTTGCCCGGCACCCCAGATATCGCGCCAGGCTTTGGCCGGCTTCCCGCTGCCGCTGCCGAAATCCATTTTGCTCTTGTCGGCCAAGGGTAAATTTTCCGGATCGAGACCGGCAGCGATGATCGATTGTCGCAAGTAATTACCATGCACGCCGGTAAACAAGTTGGTATAGACGATGTCAGCGGCCGTTGCTTCGAGGATAGCTTGACGATAGCCTTCGTCGACATTTGCTTCCGGCGTGGCCAGCCAACGTGAGCCGATATAGGCTAAATCAGCACCCATGGCCTGCGCTGCAAGAATCGCATCGCCCGTGGCAATGGAGCCCGACAAAGCCACCGGCCCGGCGAAGAATTTGCGCACTTCACCGACCAGCGCGAACGGCGATAAGCCACCGGCATGGCCGCCAGCACCGGCGGCCACCAAGATCAAGCCATCGACCCCGGCTTCGAGCGCCTTGTGGGCGTGACGAATTGAAATCACGTCATGTAAGACGATGCCGCCGTAACTGTGAATCGCCGCCAGCATTTCTTGCGGCGGTGCGCGCAGAGAGGAAATAATGATAGGTACGCGATGACGTACACAGACCTCGACATCATGTGCCAGCCGGTCATTGGATTGATGGACGATTTGGTTAACCGCAATCGGTCCGACCCGTGCGCCAGGATGTTCGGCAGCAAAGCTGGCCAATTCCTGTTCCAGACCACTGAGCCAACTGTCGAGCAACTCGGCCGGGCGCGCATTCAAGGCTGGAAATGAACCGACGATGCCGGCTTTACATTGCGCCGCTACCAGCTTGGGTCCGCTGGCGATGAACATGGGTGAAGCGATTACCGGGATGGTCAAATTTTGCAATACTGGCGGCAAGCGTAGTGTCATGAAAGCGTTCCGGTGACGGGTTGAGTAGGGGTTCAGGCGGTATCAATGCCTGTTATGATGGTAGCAGAAAACTTTTGCGGCCGCCGCGCTGCCCACTTTCAGTGAGAAAGCAAGCACATGACTTACCAGTGTTTCGATTTGAGCATAGAAGAAAAAATCGCCCATCTGCATTTCAAACGTGGCGCCGAATTCAATACCATGCAGCCGGTATTTTTCCGCGAACTGAGCAGCATTCTCGACACCCTGCAGCGCCAGGCGAGCGCACGGGTTCTGGTGATTTCATCGAGTGGTAAACATTTCACCGCCGGCATGGCGCTCGATGTGTTTACCAGCGGCAGCATGAGCCTCGATGATCAGCAGGCGGTCGGGCGCGCCAACATCGCTTTGTTGCTACAAGAAATGCAAGCGAGCTTCAATCAAATTGAGGCCTTGCGCATGCCAGTCATTGCCGCTATTCATGGCGGCTGCATAGGCGGTGGCGTCGATCTGATTTGCGCTGCCGATATACGTCTGGCCAGCAGCGATGCTTTTTTCTGTATCCAAGAAATTAATATCGGCATGACCGCCGATCTCGGCACCTTGCAACGTTTGCCCAAGCTGATACCGGAAGGCATCGTGCATGAAATGGCCTACACCGGGCGGCGTTTGCCGGCCGCGCGCGCACTCGCGGTGGGTCTGGTCAATGAAGTCTTCGCTGATCAGGCCGCGATGCTGAGCGCAGCCATGCAGATGGCCAAGGAAATCGCCGCCAAACCACCGCTGGCAATTTGGGGCAGTAAACAAGCGATTCATTACGCCCGCGATCACTCGACCCATGATGCCTTGCAACAAATGGGCTGGTTACAATCGGGGATATGGCAAAGCAGTAATCTATTGGAAGCCTTTATGGCCAAACAGCAAGGCCGGCCCGCGCAGTATGCCGATCTGCCCGCCTTGCAGGCTTTAAGTCAGTCCGATTACCAACTCAAATAAGAACTCAAACACTGCTGACGAGACACTGACCATCGGCAACGGCAACACCGGCGCGCAGCAATTGCGCGACCAAGAGCGGCAGTGCCATATCCGGTGACAGACCCAGCAAGTGCAAGGCCGCTTGCATGCTGCGGCATTGGTGCAGAAAATTGAGGATCAAAGGAAAATCAAGCCGGCGTCGCTCGAGCAAGAGAAACGCCAGCATTACCTTGAGGGCATTGAGGGCGTTGCGTTTCGGATCGGCTTCCAGGTAAGCCAGGCGCTGCTCAGCCCGCGCCAGCGCCGCTGTCACATCGGTAAATACCGGTCCATGGCCGGGAATAACCAGACGCACATCGAGCGTACGGATCACTTCCAAAATCGCCGCCTGTTCGGCGAAACCGGATTGGCCTTCGAGTTCAGGAAAAATAACGCCGAAACCATTTTCCCACAGGGCATCGGCAGAGATCAACAAGCGCTGTTGCGCTTGATAAAAAATCAAGGCATGCGCGTCATGACCGGGGGCAGCGAGGACATCCCAGAGCATATCGCCGAGCAATAACTGATCGCCGGCGGCGATACCGGCATCGGCGCAAAAGCGTGCGCATTGCTGACCGGTGGCGGTAAACGATAGCGCCGCCTGATCCCAATTTTGCACCGCGGCTAACTCTGCGGCCGGAATCAGGGTTCGGCATCCATAGCGCTGTTGCACAATAGCATTGCCACCGCAGTGATCGGAATGTAGGTGCGTATTCACCAGCAAGTCGAGTTGACGCCCCTGCAAAGCATGTTCGAGCAAGGCCAGCGTTTGCGGCGCATGACTGAGATAGGCGCTGTCAACCAGAGCGCAGCTGTGCTCAGACAGGAACAGGATGTTGTTGGAAGAGAGCCAGCCGCGTTCCCATACCTGCATGCCAGGCGGCAAATCGGGTACGCTGCTGCGTGACGTCGACACCGGCGTTAAAACATGCGTTGTTTAACTTCACGCCAGATATGGCGTTTGCTATCGTCATTCGCGCTGCCCCAGGCTTTGAGCTCATCGATGGTACGAAAACAGCCGGCGCACCAAGCTTTTTTCTCATCCATACGGCACACGCCTATACAGGGCGAGGGGATGGTCGGGCGCGCGTCATCGGCGAGCGCATCGGGATCATAATCGTACAAAATACTCATGCTGTTTCCATGGTTAAGCCTGCCAATTAGCTAACAGGGCGGCGTGCTCGGTCGGCACATCAAAATATTTCATCCCGGCACGGTACTCACTGCCGCTCAAAATCGTATAAATACAGGTTGCTTTGCACACGACTTGGGTACGTGCCGAGGCATCTTTAGGGCTAGGCACTTCCATCATCATTTGATAAGTTTGTTTCTCTTTGAGCATGACACTGGTTTGCAACTGAATACCAGCAACAGAAAAATTAACAACTTTTGCAGGTACAATTTTTCCAACAGCAACCTGTATCGCGGCGCGCCACGCCACTTTCAGGCGCAGGGGGGCACTTTCACTCATAAAAATACACGAAACCGGTGGATACCGTCATGACTTTGAAACCCAGATTAAAAACTGATTGTAACCATTTCCTGAGGCAAACTTCATTCTGTCGGCAAAGAACTTGCTTTTTTATTGATATGAAGCCAATTTAGCACCCCACGTGCGGCTTGACGACCGCTGGCCATGCTGGCTGTCAATAAATATCCACCGGTCGGCGCTTCCCAATCGAGCATTTCACCGGCACAAAATACCCCGGGGCAGGCGCGTAGCATCAGGGTCTCATCGAGCGCTTCAAAGCAAACGCCGCCGGCACTGCTGATCGCCTCATCGAGCGGGCGGGTGGCGTGCAAACGCAAGGGTAATGCTTTGATGGTCTGGGCTAGCACGGCTGGAATGCGCATTTGTTCCGGTGTCAAAACCTCATGCAATAAGGCGATTTTCAAACGATCTAAGCCCAATTTACTGCGCAAGTGTGTGCTCAGCGAACGCGCGCCACGGCCAGAGACGAGTTCGGCGGCCAGCCGTTCTGCGCTCTTGTCCGGCAATAAATCCAGTTCGAGCACGGCATAGCCGTTTTGCACCAACTGTTGACGCAAAGCAGACGACAAAGCATAGATCAGGCTGCCCTCGACACCCCCTTCGGTGATCACGAACTGCCCTTGGCGCATGGGGGCCGCGCCAGCCGCTGTGCGGGCGGCCACGGTCAATACTGGCTGACCAGCAAAATTTTGTTGGAAAAATGGAGTCCAAACAGTATCAAAACCACAATTTGCCGCGACCAATGGCGACACCTCAACACCACGTTGCTGCAGCCACGGCACCCAGGCGCCATCCGAGCCCAGCCGTGCCCAACTGCCGCCGCCCAATGCCAGCACCACCGCATCGGCTTGCGCGTGTACCGGGCCGTTCGTACTGGTAAATTCCCAACCTTGACCAGCAGCACCAGCGCCGGTCCAACGATGGCGCATGTGGAAGCGCACTTGATCACTACGCAAGGCATGTAACCACGCCCGCAGCAGCGGGGCCGCCTTCATATCGACCGGAAACACGCGACCGGAACTGCCGACAAAGGTTTCCACCCCGAGTGCCAAGGCCCAGGCACGCAGCGCGCTGGGGTCAAAATCTTTGATTATGTCGTGCAAGGCGGCGGCGCGCGCGCCGTAACGGCCGATGAAAGCCGGCCAAGCTTCGCCATGGGTCAGATTCATACCGCCTTTTCCCGCCAGCAAAAACTTCCGCCCGACACTGGCCATCGCGTCATACACATCGACTGCGACACCGGCGGCGGCCAGCACTTCTGCCGCCATCAGGCCGGCCGGTCCGCCGCCGATGACAATCACACGATGGGGCTCAGAACGAGGGAAGGAGGAGTGGTGAGCGCTGGACATGGGGAGTAGAAAATGATTCGGCCCTCATGATAGCCGCCCGCGCCCGCACTGGCAAATCAGGGTGCCGCCAAGCGCAGGCGCAGCGCTTATTTGAGCCAGCTTTGCTGATAATGCAAACGATAATCGTTGGCCGGATCGAAGGCATTCTTATTACCGCCATCATAGGCAATATTTTGCACCGTCACCAAATGCACCGGCGTGACATAGCTACTCGCTGCTTGCCCGCAAAAGGCGCGATTCAATTCATCGACCAATTGCCAAGCATGCATGACTAAGGGTTCCGGCACGGTACCGCTTTGCATGCCATTGCTGCGTATGCGTTGGTAAGCGCTGGGTGAACCGTCGCCAGCGGAGACACCGATAAGTTTATTGGCTGCCACCAGCGGGGCGATCGATGCGGTGGTGAGCAGATCAAAGTAAAAATCATTAACCGCAATCACGTGGGTCCATTTCGCGCCGTGGCGTTTCACGGCCGCTTCGACCGCCGTTTTCATTTTTACATAGCCGTCCGCGAGCGGCACATCTTCAACGCTGAGCAAGCGGCACGACTCACACTGCTTGATGGTTTCGAGTATCGTCGCCGACTTGGCTTGCAGATACGGGTTGCTCGAATCGGTAAACAACACGATGCCAGCCTTGCTGTCGGCTTCGACCACCATGTACAAGGCCGCGACTTGCGCCACCTCTTTCGGGTTGGAGGTGATATTGGTAAACAAGCCGCCCACCGGACCGCTCTTGATCGAGGCATGCCAACCCACCACCGGCACCTTGGCTTTATCCGCTGCGGCCAAACCCTTGGCTTGGGTGCTCACATCGATACCAGCCAGAATAATCCCATCGGCCTTCATATCGAGTGCCTGTGAAATAATCGCCGCACCTTGATTGCACCGTCCGCGACAATCGATAGACAGCGTTTCCCAAGCCCCGGCAATACCGGCTTCTTTGACACCGTTGAAGAGCGCACCGATCGCGGCATCGCTCATGTCGGCCGCGATGAAAATGATTTTCTTTTTCTTTTGCAGTTTCGGTCCGGCCACCGGCCCTTCCCAACGGTTTTTCAAGCTCTCGGCACGCGCAACTTTGGCGTTGGCGCGGCTCATGAACTGCATGGGGTTTTCTTGCGCAAACGCGCTCGCGATGAGATTGAACGCTAGAAACAACAGGGTCAGGCACTTACTTGGCGTGGCATTCATGATTCCGGCTTAGTCTGGGTTAGTCAAGTTGGGCGCATGCCCGCGCACTCATACCGCAGGCAAAACACTTCATTTTTGAAACATTTTCTTACATCTGCACGGCGATTATTGCAGAAAAAATTTACAAAAAATGAGAGTTTATTGATGCTGTGCGCACTTGCAAGCCGAAACGGAACTTAATTAAAAGAAACGACCATATCCAGAATTTAAATATGATTTACAAGATTTTTACAAACCAATATTTTGTTCTCAGGAACAACACTTGCCCTAAGGCCAAATAATATTTGCTTATGTCAGTGCTCGCTGCGGCTGGCATCGTGGGTGCGCAGCCAAGTCAGTTGCAAGATGCGGGCATCGTTGCTGGCACGATGGCGCGTCAATTGCAGCTCCTTGATCAGTTGATCCTTGGTGGCATGCCACAAGGCTTCCTGCGCCGGCGTGATGATTTCGCGGAAATCGGCCAGATGAAATGATGGCACACGCTCAGCGGCATCGAACAAACGCGCCAGCCAGACATAGTCGTGGGCCCAGCCATCGGTATAGATGGTTTGGCCGGCCAGCGCCAAATTGAGGTGCTCGGCGACGCTGTGCACATTCTTGCCGGACTTAAATAACATACCTCGCTCTATGCAATGCACCTGCGCGGCCGTCGCATCCCAGTGCACCCATTCTTGTTCCGGACGAATCAAACTACACCAGGCGTGGCCTTGCGCGCGGGAAAAACCGACTTCGATCGGATAGCTGCCTTTGCCGAAGCCCGAGGCTTCGACATCGATCACAATGGGGATGCTGTGCATGGCAGACCGTCCGCGGCAGCGGCGCGTTCATATAATTCCAGCGGCAAACCGTCGGGATCAGCAAAGAAAACAAAGCGCTGCCCGGTGTACTCATCGCGGCGGATCGCTTCGAGTTCGACGCCGCGCTGCTGCAGCAAGGCCACTGCAGCCTCGATATCGGCCACGGTAAACGCCAAATGCCGCAAACCACGCGCCTCCGGATACGAGGGGCGTGCCGGGGCAGCAGCAAAGGAAAACAATTCTATCTGCACCCCATCGGCGCATGCCAGATCCAGCTTGTATGACTGCCGTGCGGCACGATAATGCTCGGCGATGATGCGCAGACCCAAGGTTTCCGTGTAAAACTGCCGCGAGCGCGCATAGTCGGAACAAATAACGGCCACATGGTGCACTCCTGATAACATGATTCACTCCTGGTTGTTTTCTTTGTTACGCAAAATATATGCCAGTAATACACTAGCTAGTCCGCCGAGCAAACCGACGCTAACCCAGGTCTGGCTCGCATGCTGCAGCGCCAGCAGCGCACCGGCCCAGGAAAAATTGTTCAGCGTCTCGCAAACAGTTGCTGCCAAGTTGCCCTTGCCGCGCCGTTGAAACTGGCTGCGGGCCGCCGGCTTGGCCAAGTAAACATGAATCAGCAAGACCCCGACTTGCGCCAGCAAGCCACCGCTGAGCAGCCAAGCGGCAGCAGTTGGTGCGCTCAGGCCTAGCCAACTGGCCGCCAGTCCCAACAAACACAGGCTGGGCAGCGCTGCCGCCAGCATTTTGGCGCGCAGTATTTGCCGTGCTGACAGCGGTGCCAGTTGCAGCAATTGCGGCGCGGCTTCGGCGGAAAAAATCACCCAAGCCAATGAGCCGGTCAAACCGGACAGCAATACGGTCAGCGCCGCCACCGCGGCTGGCACGGGCTGGCTGGCGCGAAAAAAAAGCAATAATAAAGGTATGAGATACAACATTTGCAGGCCTATTCGCGCCAGCAAATGCCAGTCGCGCAATAACAAGCGCCATTCTTTGCGTAGGATTGCCCGCGTCACACCACTGCGCATCGGCGGCAGCGCTCGGCGCGATGTACTGACCCGGCGACGGCCGCTGTGCTCGCTGGCGCGCCCGTATAAGCCATGCAAGCTGTGCGTCAGCAATAAGAAAACCGCACTACTGAGGGCCAACAACAGCAGCGCGCTGCGCCACTGTGTCAGGGCGCGCAGCGGCCAAGTCAGCAATTGCCAGACAGGTGCATCGAGGTGTTGCTGCAGATACGGTAAACATTGTGCCAACAAAAAGTCGCTCACACTTTGTTCTCGATAGGCGAACAGTTGCGTAAGGAGGAACAAGGCGGCACCGCTGAGCGCCGCTAACACATGGGCGATCACGCGCGTGCGCTGCGGCCCCAGCCTGGCCACCAGCGCCAGACAGAGCAACATGGCGGCGCACACGAGCAAGCTCGCGTAACTCAGAATGAAAGGATAGATCAACAAATACAGCGGCAGACCATGCAGCAGCGCGATATGCGCCAATGGTGTCAGGAAAAACCAACACGCCGCCGTCACCGCCAACACCAAGACCCCGAGGCGTACCCGAAAAATCACGCTACCCGAGAGCGGCGAAGACAATAACAAATCCAAATCGGCACGCTCAAACAGCACGTCTACGCTGCGATTCAAGGCCATCGAAAACATCAGCGTCGACATCAGCAGCAAGGCCGCCACCAGTAACAGTTGCAACAACACCGGCGGTGCCGCCGCCAAGGCCAGCACACTGGGCCACAAGACCCAAGCCAGCACATGCGTGAGCAGCCAAGCTAGCAGCAGCACGAGAACTTTGCCCCAACGAAAGCCGCGTTGGCCCTTGCTGCTATTCATGGAAAACAAAAGCAGCCGCACTTCATGCGCCAGCAACCAGCCTACGCTGCCAGGATGGAACGGCAAGCTGCGGCGCATCAATTGAGCCCCGTCAATTGCAAAAAAATTTGTTCCAAGGTGGCGTCGCCCTGACGCGTTTGTTCACGTAACTGCGCCAGCGTCCCTTCGGCGATCAGCCGCCCCTCGCTGAGAATGCCGATGCGTTGCGCCAGCCGTTCGGCCACCTCAAGAATATGTGTCGTCATCAGCACCGTGCCACCCTGCGCCACATGCGCTTGTAGCAAATCTTTAACCTGTCTGGCCGCCGCCGCGTCAAGACCGGTCAAAGGTTCATCGAGAATAATCAATTCCGGATCGTGGATCAAGCCTCCGGCCAAAGCCAGTTTTTGCTGCATGCCACGGGAAAAAGTTTCCGTCAATTCATCGGCATGCCGGCTCAAACCCAAGCAATCAAGCAATTGCTGCGCTTTAGCCGTGGCATGCGGCGCGGCTACACCCCATAAGCCAGCGCTGAATTCCAAGTATTCCCAAGCAGTGAGTTTGTCGTACAACAACGGGGTATCGGGCAGATAGGCCAGCTTTTGCTTCGCGGCAGACGCAGCTTGCGGTAAGTCATGGCCAAGCAAGCTAATCTCGCCGCTATCGGGCTGCAACAAGCCGGCAGCCATGCGCAAGGTGGTGGTTTTGCCGGCGCCATTGGGACCGAGCAAAGCATACAGCTCGCCGCGAGCGAGCGACAAATTCAATCGCTCGAGCACTGGACGGGCAAAGTGCTTGCTGACTGCGCGCAGCTCCAAAGCCCATTCGGACGCAGCGGCGCTGCTATTCATCCGACACCGCCCCGACCGGGGTACACAATTCAACCAGCAAACCATCGGGGCAACGCACATAAGAAACGATTTGCCCCCATGGTTTGGCCAACGGTGCGGCCACTTCGCGCGCACCAGCCGCCAACGCAGTAGCATGGGCCAAGGCCACATCGGCGCAGCACAAGGCGACCTCGAAGCCCAGTGGTTGCACCGAGCTATGGGCAGCCACATGGCCAGCAGTATAATTGAAGGCAGCCATTTGGTGATCGGCAAAGGCCAGCGCGGTCGCACCGGTTTCGAGCTCACCGTACATGCCGGAATCATCGAGAAAACGACGAGCGATGCCGAAAGCCTGTTCAAAAAAAGCCAACGATGCTGCGACGTCAGGTACATACACGATAGTGTAAGCGAATTGCATGACAATCTCCTGGTGAGCGGACAGTGAGGGAAGCGCGAATCATAATGCAGCCCATATTACCAAAAAAATAATTCTATTCACGCGACTTTATCGCAAGGTCGACGAATCAAAGTTAAGCTTTTTAGCAAGTTTTGCGCTGGCTCGTGATGTTCGATTCAAATTTCGGCTATGCTAGCTCGAAATTCGTTGTCGAAATACGTGCGAAAAAATCATTATTTTGAAGGATACCTCTGTGAGCAATTTGTTAAACCGTCGTCTGGCTCTGCTCGATAGCCCTGCATATCGCCCCTTGCTGGCACAGGGCTTGCGCGGCATCGAGCGAGAAACGCTGCGCGTCGATGCGGCTGGTCACCTGTCGCGCCAGCCCCATCCAGCCGCGCTCGGGGCGGCACTCACGCATCCGCAAATTACCACCGACTACGCGGAAGCCTTGCTGGAATTCATTACCCCGGCCGAGCCTGACATTGCCATCGCCTTAGATAAACTCACGCAAATTCATCGCTTCGCGTATACCGAACTCGGCGATGAAATGCTGTGGAGCCAATCGATGCCCTGCACTTTGCCAGCGGAACAAGACATCGCCATCGCTTGGTACGGGCAGGCACACATAGGCATGATCAAACATGTCTACCGACGCGGCTTGGCATTGCGTTACGGCAAAAGCATGCAATGTATCGCCGGGATTCATTACAATTATTCTTTGTCGGAACAGTTGTGGCAAGTCTTACAAGAGGCGGAACACAGCCCCGGCGATGCGATGACGGCGCAGTCGGAAAATTATATCGCGATGATCCGCAATTTCCAACGCTACAGTTGGCTGTTGATGTATTTATTCGGCGCTTCGCCAGCCTTGGCGGCCTCGTTCTTGGCCGGGCGCAAGCATGAACTCGAGACCTTGGCCGACGATACCCTCTACCTGCCGTATGCGACCAGCTTGCGTATGAGCGACCTCGGCTACCAAAACAATGCGCAAGACGGGCTGGTGGCACCGTATAACAATCTGATGGAATACATGCGCAGTCTGTCGATCGCGGTGCGTAAGCCGTATCCGGAATATGAAAAAATCGGCACCAAAGTCGATGGCGAATGGGTACAGATCAACACCAATGTGTTGCAAATCGAGAATGAATTCTATGCCACGATACGGCCGAAACGCGTCATCCACAGTGGTGAGCGGCCGATCGAAGCGCTCTGTGCCCGCGGAGTGCAATATGTGGAAGTGCGCTGCATGGATGTCAATCCCTTCGAGCCGCTCGGTATCAAACTCGAAACGGCGCGCTTTCTCGATGCCTTCCTGCTGTTTTGTGCGCTCGATGAAAGCCCGCTGACCAATGTTGCTGAAGGCCATGAAAACAGTGGCAATTTCGGCTTGGTGGTGAAACAGGGCCGTCGTCCCGACTTACAACTCAGTCGCGCCGGCAGCGCTGTGTCGCTGCACGACTGGAGCTTGGAATTATTGGAAAAAATCGCGCCGCTGGCAGCGCTGTTAGACAAACAGCATGGCAGCAGCGAGCATCATGATGCCCTACAAGTGCAGATCAAGAAAATACATGATCCGGCACTGACACCGTCGGCCCAAGTATTGCAAGCCATGCATGCACATGGTGATTCTTTCCCGAAATTTGCCTTAAGCCAAAGCAAACACTTGGCCGAGCAATTCCGTGCGCACCCCCCAAGTGCGGAAGAATTACGCAGTTTTCAGGCGATGGCGCAGCAATCGATCGCCGAGCAAGCCGCGATGGAAAGCGCGCAAACCGGTAGCTTCGATGAATTCATCACCGACTACCGTTCGCGCACCTCCAGCCAAATCTGTAGCGACAGCGCAGCAATCTGAGAACGGACGCGGCCGGTGCATTTCCAAGCCGGCCGGGACTTACCAAAATTGCCAAAAACTTTTTTTCTTGGGAGCGGCAGTTTTTTTCTTGGGAGAAATTCCCATCCGCTCCAAGGCTTCTTCGTGGCTCAGGTTTTTGCCGCGTAAATAAGCATAATAATATTCCTGCGGCATTTTGAATTTAAAATTGTAGGGATCGGCCAAATGCTGCTTCAGCAGTTCCTGATATTTGTTCCACTCCGGCACATCGCCATTGTTTTTCGCCGCCAGTTTGCGAACATAGGCCATGGCCTCGTCGATTTTCAGATTGTTCATCGCGTTCCTTATTGATCGGTGATGAATCAGCGTTTCAAGTATTAAAACATAAAATACTTAAAAAGTAATCATTTCTACAACGTCAAACGTATCGCCGTCAGCGGTGCTGACGAGTCGCTTACTCGAAACTCAGATAGCCTGCTAGTATGGCTGCATTTCCATTTACGCGCTCCCTCCATGCCCGCCTTGCCTGAACTACGTGAACTCGAACGCATCATCAGCCTCGGCCGCGGCCAATTGGAAGTCGACACGGTTTGCGAAGTCAGCAGCCACAACAAGCGCTACCCGGTATACCGTATCGCACTCGGCAATCCCGATCCGGCGCTGCCGGCGATCGGTTTTTTCGGTGGCATCCATGGCTTGGAACGAATTGGCAGTCAAGTCTTGCTGGCTTTCTTGCGTGGTCTGGTTTCCCGTCTGCACTGGGATAAAAGCTTGCAACACATGTTGCAAGAAGTGCGGCTGGTGTTCATGCCCTTGATGAACCCGGGCGGCATGGCGGCGGCGACACGCTGCAATCTCAACGGCGTCGACTTGATGCGCAATGCGCCGGTGGAGGCCGATGATGAAGTGCCGTTTTTACTCGGTGGACACCGCATCAGCCGGCATTTGCCGTGGTATCGCGGGGCCGCCGACGCCGCGATGGAAGCGGAAAATATCGCGCTGTGCCAAACCGTGACAAAAGAATTGCTGAGCCGTGAATTCAGCCTCGCCATCGATTGCCATTCCGGTTTCGGGCTGCGTGATCGGGTGTGGTTTCCCCATGCGCACAGTGTGCATCCGATTGCCGGCTTGGCCGATATCTTGTCGTTGGAAGAATTGTTCTGTCAAACCCACCCGTATCACCGCTACCTGTTCGAGCCACAAAGCCGACAATACCGTACCCATGGTGATATCTGGGATTACCTGTATTTGCAAGCACAGCAAACCCCGGAAAAAACCTTTCTGCCGCTGACATTGGAAATGGGCTCGTGGTTATGGGTAAAGAAAAACCCGCGCCAGTTATTTTCTCGTCACGGCATGTTCAATCCGGTCGAAGAACACCGTTGGCACCGCGTCTTGCGCCGTCATCAATCGTGGTTCGATTTTCTCATGCGCGCCACCTGCGCGCATGCCAGTTGGCGCGCCCGCGGCCCGGCACGCCTGCGCTTGCAAGAGCGCGCCGTAACACGCTGGTACCGACCATGACTTGGGTACTGTTACGCGGCCTGATCCGCGAACAACGCCACTGGGGCGACTTTCCGGCGCAATTACAACGCGCCTTTCCGGCACAGCGCATCATCACGCTCGATTTTCCCGGCAATGGCAGCCGTCATCGTGAAAACAGCGCCAGCAGCATCGCCGCGATGGTCGAATTTGTGCACGCGGAGTTAGCCCGCCTACAAGTGACTGGGCCGGTGCAGGTATTGGCCATTTCGCTCGGTGCCATGGTCGCCATCGGCTGGGCGCAGCGCTATCCACAACAAGTGCAAAGACTGGTGCTGATCAATACCAGCGTGGCACCGCATAATCGGTTTTACCAACGCCTGCGGCCACAGAATTATCTGGCACTGCTGGCCAGCAGCCTGCGCAGCGATCATCAACAACGCGAACAAGTGATTTTCGATTTAACCAGCAACAGCCCGCTGCGCCGCAGCGAACTGGTAGCGCGCTGGCGCGCCTATGCCGAAGAATTTCCTGTCAGCCGGCGCAACAGCTGCCGCCAATTGCTGGCCGCCTTGCGCTACCGCGCCCCACTGCAGGCACCAGCCGTACCGCTGCTGCTGCTGGCCGGGGCTGGTGACCGCTTGGTGAACCCCTGCTGCTCCAGTCGCCTGGCGGCGCTGTGGCAAGCCCCGTTGCGCCTGCATGCGAGGGCTGGCCATGATTTACCGCTCGATGATGCTCACTGGATCATTGAGCAATTGCAGCACTGAGGCGTCGCGCTGCCAAGGCATTACCGGCCCGACTGACCGCCTTACGGCCGAGATGAGCGGCGATGAATTGACCGGCGTCGACCACGGCGGCCAGATCGATACCGGTAGCAATGCCTAAGCCCTGCATGAGAAACAGTACATCTTCGGTGGCCACATTCCCGGTCGCCCCTTTGGCATACGGACAGCCGCCCAGCCCAGCCACCGAGGAATGGAAAATACTGACGCCAACTTCAAGACTGGCATAGATATTCGCCAGCGCTTGGCCATAGGTATCGTGAAAATGCCCCGACAAGGCGGCCAGCGGGAACACCTCGGCCGCAGCCAGCATGACCTGCTGCACCTGGCGCGCGGTACCGACGCCGATGGTATCGGCAATGTCGATTTCATCGCAACCGAGTTCACCCAAGCGGCGCACGACATCGCTTACCGCCGCCACCTCGACCGTGCCCTGATAGGGACAGCCGAAGGCACAGCTGATACTGCCGCGCAGACGTAGTTTGTGGCGCTTGGCGGCCGCGGCGACGACGCGAAAGCGTTCTATCGATTCGGTCATCGAGCAATTGATATTTTTTTGTGAAAAGGCTTCCGATGCCGAACTGAAAATCACTACTTCATCGACCCCGGCTGCCAGCGCCGCTTCAAAACCTTGCAAGTTCGGCGTCAAGGCCGAATACACCACACCAGGCCGACGCGTGATGCCGGCCATGACTTGCGCCGACGTTGCCATTTGCGGCACCCACTTAGGCGAGACAAACGAAGCCGCTTCGATATTGCGAAAGCCGGCCGCGCTGAGTCGGTCGATCAGGGCGATTTTAATCTCGGCCGGAATACTTTCTTTTTCATTTTGCAAGCCATCGCGCGGGCCGACTTCGACGATCTTGACGTGAGCAGGCAAGCAGGCGCTCATGTGCGACTCCCGGCTTGACGAATGATGTCGAGGTAACGCCCTATCACTGTGTTCATCCCCAATTCCAGACTCTCAACGATGACCGCATGACCGATCGAGACTTCTAAAATACCGGGTATCTGCAAGAATTTCCCCAGATTATCGAGGTTGAGATCGTGTCCGGCATTGACGCCCAAACCGGCCTGTTGCGCACACAAGGCAGCCGCCTGAAAGGCCGCGAACACTGACGCCGCATCGACCTGGCCGTAGGTTTCGGCATACGGCTCGGTGTACAGTTCAATACGCGCGGCACCGAGTTCGCGCGCCAGCGGCAAATCGCGGTTATCGACGTCGACAAACAAACTGGTCCGTATCCCGAGTGCATCGAGTTCGGCAAGCACCGGTGCCAACTGTGCCGCATCGCGACGCAAATCCCAACCGTGATCGGAAGTCAGTTGGTCGGGCGCATCCGGTACCAAGGTGCATTGCGCCGGTCGGTACTGTTTGACGACCTCGATGAATTCGGCCGACGGATAGCCCTCGACATTGAGCTCAGCACCGCGCGCGCGGCACAATTGCGCCAGCTCAGCGACATCGCTGTAACGCGCATGGCGTTGATCTTGGCGCGGATGCAGGGTGATACCGCCAACACCGAGATCGAGACAGCGCGCCGAAAAGGCCAGCACGTCGGGATAATTACGGCCGCGCGAATTGCGCAGCAAAGCGATCTTATTAATATTAATGGAAAGTGCGGTCATATTCTCTTTCGTCGAAACTTACACTGGCTGCGCAAAGGCCAGTAATTGTGCGCCCTCGCCGACCTGGTCGCCGACCGCATACAAGACTTCTGCAATGATGCCGTCATGCGGTGCCGAAATGGTGTGTTCCATTTTCATCGCTTCCATGATCAGTAAGGCGCTACCTTTCGTCACGCTCTGCCCGGCCGCCACCAATACGGCGACGATCTTACCTGGCATCGGAGCAGTCAGACGACCGCCTTCGGCTTCGGCTTCACCGGCATGGGCCAACGCATCAAGATAATGAAACACGCTGTGCACAGCTTGACTGAAAACATGGAAATACTCACCATCCCGTACCACCGTGCCACTGACCGTACTCGCACCGAGCCGCAGTACCAGTTCCGGGCCCTGCTGTGACACCAAGCTCAAGCGGTGCTTTGCGCCATCACAGGTGAATTCCCAGCCATCAGCCAGATAGCTGAGCTGTACTGCATGGCTATCCTGCTCTTGGCTGAATTGTAAACGCCTTTGCAGTTGACTGTTCATGCGCCAGCCTTGGCTACTCTGCCAAGGATCGCTGCCGCCGCTGCGTTCGCTGTTCAACAAGGCGGCGCTGGCCAAGGCCAGAGAAGCGCAAGCCGGGGCCGGCGGCGTCGGAAACAATTGTTCCTGATTCCGCTCAATGAGGCCCGTATCAAGATCAGCCGTGGCAAACGCCGTGCTGCCGATCAGGCGTGATAAAAATGCGAGGTTCGATGATAAGCCGACGATTTGATATTGTGCCAAGGCCTGCGCCATACGTGCCAGCGCTTGCTCGCGATCCTTGCCCCAGACGATCAGCTTGGCAAGCATAGGATCATAGAATGGCGAAATGGTGTCGCCTTCACGCACACCGCTATCGATACGGATAGGCGCAGGATCGCTGCCATCACCATTCCCGAGTTCGAAGTACGCGGCCGCCGGGGTGCGGACATGGCGCAGTGTACCGATCGAAGGCAGGAAACCTTTTTCCGGATTTTCGGCATACACACGCGCTTCGATGGCATGCCCATGAATCCGTAACTCAGACTGTAACAGCGGCAATTTTTCGCCGGCCGCCACACGCAACTGCCACTCGACCAAATCGGTGGCGGTAATCATTTCCGTTACCGGATGTTCGACTTGCAAACGCGTGTTCATTTCCATGAAATAAAACGAACCATCTTGATTGACGATGAATTCGACCGTGCCGGCACCGACATAGCCAACTGCCTTGGCCGCGGCCACCGCGGCCTCGCCCATGGCGCGTCGCCGCGCTTCGCTCAAACCCGGTGCCGGCGCTTCTTCCAAGACTTTTTGATGCCGCCGCTGCACCGAACAATCGCGCTCAAACAGATACACACAATTGCCATGGGTATCGGCGAACACTTGAATTTCAATATGCCGCGGACGCTGCAAATACTTTTCCGCCAACACCTTATCGTCGCCGAAAGAATTGATCGCTTCGCGTTTGCAGGAAGCCAGCGCCTCTTTGAAGTCAGCCGATTGCTCGATCACGCGCATGCCTTTGCCGCCGCCACCAGCGCTGGCTTTGAGCAAGACCGGATAGCCGATCTGATCGGCTTGGGCATGCAGAAAATCGGCATCCTGATTTTCACCGTGATAGCCAGGCACCAGCGGCACATGGGCGGTTTCCATCAAAGATTTGGCCGCCGATTTACTGCCCATGGCGCGAATCGCCGCTGCCGGCGGACCGATGAAGACCAAGCCATGCTCGGCGCAGGCTTGGGCGAAATCGCTGTTTTCCGATAAAAAACCATAGCCTGGGTGGATCGCCTGTGCACCACAAGCCAAGGCGACCTCGATAATTTTTTCACCGAGCAAATAACTTTCCTTGGCCGCCGCCGGTCCGATTCTGACCGCTTCATCACACACCGCGACATGCTTGGCATCGGCGTCGGCGTCGGAGTACACGGCAACGGTACGAATGCCCATGCGACGTGCAGTAGCGGCAACACGGCAAGCAATTTCACCACGGTTAGCGATCAGAATTTTAGTAAACATGTCTCAGGCTCTTCTGGTTAAGGGGAATCAATGGTGCAGGCGCGCTCAGCTACAATTACCGGCTTTGGCCTCGACCTTACCGCGTGTAGTGAGGCCTAATTTCCCCAGCAAGACACGGTCATCCTGCGCTTCCGGATTTTGTGTCGTGAGTAATTTGTCGCCGTAAAAAATCGAATTGGCACCGGCCAGAAAACACATCGCCTGCACTGCCTCGCCCATTTGCCGACGACCGGCCGACAAACGCACGCGTGCCTTGGGCATGGTGATGCGCGCGACGGCGATGGTACGCACGAATTCAAACGGATCGAGCGGATCGAGGCCATGCAAAGGCGTGCCTTCGACTTGCACCAGATGATTCACCGGCACCGATTCCGGATACGGATTCAGGTTGGCCAACTGAGCGATCAGACCGGCGCGCTGACGCCGCGTTTCGCCCATGCCGACAATGCCGCCGCAACACACTTTCAAACCGGCGGTACGCACATGACCGAGCGTATCGAGGCGGTCTTGGTAGTCGCGGGTGGAAATCACATTGCTGTAAAATTCAGGCGCAGTATCGAGGTTGTGGTTGTAGTAATCGAGGCCGGCATCTTTCAGACGCTGCGCCTGTTCTTCCTTGAGCATGCCCAGGGTGGCGCAAGTTTCCAAGCCCATGGCTTTTACTTCACGCACCATGGTTTCGACTTTCTCGATATCGCGGTCTTTCGGTGAGCGCCACGCGGCGCCCATACAAAAGCGCGTCGCGCCGTTTTCGCGTGCGGCTTTGGCGGCATCGAGCACTTCGCGTACATCGAGCATCTTCTTGGCTTCGACGCCGGTGTCATAGCGTGCTGCTTGCGGACAGTAGCTGCAATCTTCTTCGCAGCCACCGGTTTTAATCGACAACAGCGTCGCCAATTCGATATCGCCAGCCGGGAAATTCGCTCGGTGCGCAGTCTGCGCCTGAAACATCAAATCATTGAATGGCAAATCGAACAAAGCCAACACATCGTCCAGCGGCCAAGCCTCGGCTTCAATGGTTTTCAGCGGTGCTTGAAACTGTAGCGCCTGCTCTGTGGTGTCATGGGTTTGCATAAAATCTCCTTAAATAATCAATTCAATAAAGTCAGATCGAGACCCGCCGCCGCCATGCGGTGGCGGGTCAGCGAGTCCGAGTCGTCAGCCAGACGCGGGATGACGCCGAGTAAAGGTGCGGCAATGCGCGCGCGCAGAGCGGCGATATTTTCAGCTTGGTAAAGCATATCCGCATCGACCGTATTCGCAACCCAGCCGGCCAGTCTCAAGCCGCGCGCCGCAATCGCCTGCACCGTCAGCAAGGCATGGTTGATACAACCGAGCCGCAGTCCAACCACCAAGATCACCGGCAGCGCCAATGCTTGCGCCAGGTCGGCGGTATCGATCTGCGCATCGAGCGGCACGCAAAAACCGCCCACCCCTTCGACGATGACGACGTCGGCTGACTCGCAGGCTGCGGCATACGCCGCCTGTATCGTCGCCAGTGACACTTGGACTTGTTCCACACGCGCAACGATATGCGGAGCGGCCGGAGTCCGCATCAAATACGGGCACACCAGCGCTGTCGGTGCGCTCACGCTGGAGGCTGCCATCAGACGATCCACATCCTCATTATGCCATTCACCATCGCGCCACTCGGCACCGGCAGCCACCGGCTTCAAACCCAGTGTGCTGCCGGCGCTGGCAAAGGCGTTCAGCAAGGCGCAACTGATCAGCGTTTTGCCGATTTCGGTATCGGTACCGGTAACGAAATAATCCTGTGTACGCGGTGCAGACATCACGCCACCTCGGCGAAACAGCGCGCCACATAATGCAAATTATCGAGCCGATTGATCGCCTGTACCAATTGCAGTACCTGCACCTTACTGTGCGCGGCTGACAGCGTGACACGCAAACGGGCGGTACCGACGGCCACCGTCGGCGGCCGAATCGCCCCGACCCAGAAACCTTGGTCGCGCAAATTGCCGGCCACCGCCAGCATGCCGGCATTGTCACCAATCAGCACCGGCTGCACCGCCGTTGGCGATGGCATATTGCTCCACACTTTCAAATCCAAACCGGTGCGGAATAAATCGATCAATTGATTGAGGTGCGCGCGTCTTTGCATGCCTTCCGGGCCGGCAATGATATCGAGACTCGTCAACAAAGCATGCGCTAACGCCGGGGGTGCAGCGGTCGTGTAAATATACGAACGGGCTTTTTGCACCAACCATTCGATCACCGTTTCATGCGCTGCCACGAAGGCCCCGCCGACACCGGCGGCTTTGCCCAGTGTGCCCATGTAAATCAAATTCGGCGAATGCAAATCAAAGTGTTCAAACACCCCGCGACCATGCGCACCGAGTACGCCGAAGCCATGCGCATCGTCGACAATCAGCCAAGCCTCGTATTGCTCACACAAGGCCAGCAAGGGGCGCAGATCGGCGATATTGCCATCCATGCTGAACACGCTGTCGGTGATGACGATGCGCTGCTTGCTCTGACAAGTTTTCAACATTTCGGCCAAGGCATCATAATCGCGGTGCGGGAACACCTTGGTGGCGGCGCGCGACAAGCGTGCCCCATCGATCAGCGAAGCATGGTTGAGCTGCTCGGAAAACACTGCCGCGTCCTTACCGGCCAAGGCGGTGATCACCGCTTGGTTGGCCATGTAACCGGAACAGAAATACAAGGCACGGGCCTGCTCGATGTGCGCTGCCATGAATTCGGCCAGGCGCTCTTCGAGTTGGGCATGCGCGCGGCTGTGGCCGCTGATCAGATGCGAGGCACCGCTGCCGGCACCGTACAGACTCGCGCCTTGCTGCAGCGCGGCGATAACCGCCGGATGCGCGGCCAGACCCAGATAATCATTACTGCAAAACGCCATCAGCTCGCGTCCTTCGGCCTGTACGGTGGCGTCACAGGCGCTGTCGACCGCACGGCGACGCCGGATCAAGTGTTGCGCATCGAGTGCGGCCAATTCAGTTTGCAAAGTTTGTAGCAAAGGCATAGGGCGGTGATTATTCTCAGTACTCATGCCATGACCTCGTCAAATACTTGCATGGTCTTTTCGGCTAACAGACTGATCTCAGCCGCTTCGAGTATATACGGCGGCATCAGATACACGCTGCGGCCGATAGGACGCATTAATAATTCGTGTTGCAAAGCAGTGCTGAAAAAACGCGCCGAAAATGTCGCGGCACGTGCTGCATCATCGACGACGGCATCGAACGCGAAAATCATGCCTTGTTGGCGCACATGGCGCACCCGCCGGTCATCGGCCAAACCGGCAAAAGCCTGCGCCAGTTGTTGCGCCTTACGCGCATTGCTGGCCAGTACATCGTCGCTGGCAAAGATAGCCAGCGTCGCCAAGGCAGCGCGACAAGCCAGCGGGTTGCCGGTGTACGAATGCGAATGCAAAAAGCCGCGGCGGATATCGCTGTCATAAAACGAGGCGAACACGGCGTCGGTAGTCATCACCAGGGACAAGGGCAAATAACCGCCGCTGATACCTTTCGACAAACACAGAAAGTCGGGCCAAATGGCCGCCGCTTCACAGGCAAAGAAAGTGCCGGTACGACCGCAACCGACGGCGATTTCATCTGCGATCAGATGCACCTGATATTGATCACATAAGGCGCGCACACGCTGCAGATACAGCGGATCATGCATGGCCATGCCGGTGGCGCATTGCACCAGCGGTTCGATGATGACGGCGGCGATTTTTCCTTGGCGCTGTTGCAGTAAGTGTTCGAGATCAGCGGCCGCATGCAGCGCCACATCGACCGCGGTTTCGCCATCTTGCGCCAGCCGCGCATCGGGTGAAGTGATCACATGCGCGCGCTGCAGCATAGGTCCATAGGCTTCGCGGAACAGACTGACATCGGTCACGGCCAGCGCACCGACGGTTTCGCCGTGATAGCTGCCTTGAATACAAACGAATTCTTGTTTCTCGCTTTGACCGAGATTGCGCCAAGAGTGAAAACTCATCTTCAGCGCGATTTCCACCGCCGAGGCACCATCAGAGGCGTAAAAACAATGGCCGAGCGCGTGCCCGGTCAAGGCTGCCAATTGTTCCGACAATTGCACCACCGGCGCATGGGTAAACCCGGCCAGCATCGCATGTTCGAGTTGATCGAGTTGATCTTTGAGAGCGGCATTGATGCGCGGATTGGCATGGCCGAACAAATTCACCCACCAGGAACTGATGGCGTCGAGATAGCGCTTGCCATCCATATCATAGAGCCAAGCACCGCGACCATGACTGACCGGTATCAAGGGCAGGGTTTCATGGTGCTGCATCTGGGTACACGGATGCCAAACATGCTTGAGGCTACGTGCGACCCAGTCATTTTGTATATTCAAAATTACTCCAAACTGCTTGATGAAGCCGCCATTTTATGCGACTTTTACATCACATTTTGCGCCGGACAATGATAGTACTTGATTTCATTGACAGAATAACCATTTACTGCAACCACGCCGGCTTACGTTTTTCGAGAAATGCCCGCACCCCTTCGCGCCCTTCGTCCGAGGCGCGGATAGCGGCAATCTGTTCCACCGTCTGCGCTAGCAAGGCCGGCGTGAGCGCGGCACCGCTCACTTGCTGCAGCAATTGTTTGGCCGCGCGTACCGCATGCGGACTGTTTGCCGTCAGCGCCTTGAGCAATTCTGCCAAGCGTGGCGCACTCGCCGCGGCCGTCACCACTTCATGTACAAAGCCGATGCGCAGCGCCTCGGCGGCGTCGAAGCGCTCGGCCGTGAGGAAATACCGGCGTGCCGCGTTTTCACCCATGGCCTTGATCACATACGGCGAAATCGTCGCCGGGATCAAACCCAAGCGCACTTCACTGAGACAAAAGTTAACGCCCTCAACACAGAGCACGATATCGCAAGCGGCCACCAAGCCCATGCCACCGGCATAACAGTCGCCGGCTACCAGCGCCACCACCGGATGGCGACAATCGTGAATCGCACTCAGCATACGCGCCAGTTGCGCGGCGTCGGCCAAATTTTCGGCATGGCTGTAATCGGCCATTTTTTTCATCCAATTCAAATCCGCTCCGGCGCAGAACGCCGCGCCTTGCGCGGCCAGCACAATAGCACGAATGCTGTCGTCGGCGCTCAAGGCTAGAAATGCCTCGCTCAATTCGGCAATCATGGTCTCATTAAACGCATTGCGCACATCGGGGCGCGCCAGCGTGAGCGTGGCGACGCTACCGGTTTGTTGCAAAAGCAGGGTGTCAAACATCATGGTGCGGTTCCTTTGATCGGTGCCACCGGTATCGGCAAAATTTTATTCTTTTCAAGAAACTGCTGTACTACCGGGGTCCAGAGCGCGATGCCTCTGGTAAACAGGCTATGCCCATTGGTTTCAAATGGCGGCAATAAATGGAATTCGGCCACGCCGCCGGCTTTCACAAACGCGGCGTGCCATGCTTGGCTGTAGCGCGGCCCAAAATATAAATCATTGTCGGTATAAATCCATAAACTCGGCAGCTTGCTGGTACTACCGAAATTGGCATACATGCGCTCCAACTTGTAGCCTTCGCACGGCTCGCCCGGATGCGCTGCCGGGTCACCACCGGAACCACCGGCGAAATTAATCGTAGCCATCAGACCGGGCGGGTTTTGCGCCGCCGTGGCGATGCTGGTATAGCCACCGACCGATTGTCCGACCAGTAGCAAACGGCTGGCATCGAGATACGGCTGTTGCTTGGCATACGCGAGTACCGCCAATATTTCGCTACTGGCCGCCGCCGCCATCTCGGCATAGCTTTTATTCTTGCAGGCGCCACTGTCTTCCGGGTCGGGATTGATGCCCATTGCGCCGTAGCCGATGCGAGTCGGTACTAACACAGCAAAGCCGCGCTCAGTGAAGTAGCGCACCTGCCGAGTGTAACGAAAGCGCGCCGGCTGCGCGCGGTCGGTAGCGCTGCGACCATGATTGAGTATCACCAGTGGAAACGGCCCCGGTCCGGCAGGACGGAACTGCGTGATCACCACCGTGCCAGCCACCGGACGATGCAGAAAATCTTGCACCGTCACGGTGATCTGCGCGACTTCCTCATGCAAATCGGCGGCGTTTTCCTGCGCCACCACCGCTGGTGCCAGCAGCACTGCCAGCGTCATGCTCAGCCAATCAAATGCCCGCATATCGCGCTCCTTACATGCGGAAGATGCCGAACTTGGCATCGGGAATAGGCGCATTCAAGGCCGCCGACAAACCGAGTCCAAGCACCATGCGGGTATCAGCCGGATCGATCACACCATCATCCCACAAGCGCGCCGAGGCGAAATATGGATGCCCCTGTTGTTCATACTGTTGCTTGATAGGTTGTTTGAATTCGGCCTCTTCTTCGGCGCTCCAACTAGCGCCCTTGCCTTCTATGCCATCACGCTTGATGGTAGCCAGCACGCTGGCCGCTTGTTCGCCGCCCATCACGCTGATACGCGCATTCGGCCACATCCACAAAAAGCGTGGCGAATAAGCGCGACCGCACATGCCGTAATTACCGGCACCGAAACTGCCGCCGATGATGACGGTAAACTTCGGCACATTCGCCGTTGCCACGGCCGTCACCATCTTGGCACCGTTGCGTGCGATGCCTTCATTTTCATACTTGCGACCGACCATGAAGCCGGTGATGTTTTGCAAAAATACCAGCGGTATCTTACGCTGACAACACAGCTCGATGAAATGCGCGCCCTTCAAAGCGGATTCAGAAAACAAGATACCGTTGTTGGCGATAATCCCCACCGGCATGCCGTGGATATGCGCAAAACCGCACACCAAGGTGGTGCCATAGCGAGCTTTGAATTCATCAAAATGACTGCCATCGACGATACGGGCGATCACCTCACGCACATCAAACGGTTTGCGGGTATCGAGCGGAATCACGCCATACAATTCGGCTGCCGGGAATTTCGGCTCTTCTATTTCGCGCAGTACCACGGTGGCGGGTTTTTGTCGGTTCAGATGCGACACGATGGTGCGCGCCAATGATAAAGCATGGGTATCATTTTGCGCCAAATGATCGACCACCCCGGAGAGGCGAGTATGCACATCGCCACCGCCAAGATCTTCGGCGCTGACGATTTCGCCGGTCGCCGCTTTCACTAAAGGCGGGCCGCCGAGGAAGATGGTGCCCTGGTTCTTGACGATGATCGATTCATCGCTCATGGCCGGTACATACGCGCCGCCGGCCGTGCAAGAACCCATCACCACGGCGATTTGCGGGATGCCCTTGGCCGACATATTGGCTTGATTGTAAAAGATGCGCCCGAAGTGATCACGATCGGGGAATACTTCATCTTGATTCGGTAAATTCGCGCCACCGCTGTCGACCAAATAAATACATGGCAAATTATTTTGTTCGGCAATTTCTTGCGCGCGCAAATGCTTCTTCACCGTCAGCGGATAGTACGTGCCGCCCTTGACGGTGGCATCATTACAGACGATCACGCATTCCTGACCAGCCACCCGACCAATGCCAGTGATCACACCGGCGCACGGCGCGGCATCGCGGCCGTCTTTTTCCTTGTACATATCGTACGCGGCCAACTGCGAAAATTCGAGAAACGGTGTGCCGGCGTCAAGCAGCGTTTGTACCCGTTCGCGCGGCAACAGCTTGCCACGCGCCAGATGCTTGTCACGTGCCGCCGCGCCGCCGCCTTCGGCGATGCGGCTGATTTTTTGTTTCAGATCATCGACCACGACTTGCATGGCTGCCGCATTGGCCTTGAATTCTTCCGAGCGCGGCATGAGTTTGGAATCGAGTGTTGTCATTAATTTTTCACTTATCAGGGAAACTGCCATCGACGTAAAACCATTTGCCGTCGTAGCAGGTGAAGCGACTGAGCTCATGCAAACGCTGCGCACGGCCGCCGATTTTGTAACGTGCCACAAATTCCACCGTGGCAGTATTGCCATCGACGCGATGCCGTTTGACTTCCAAACCCAGCCATTTGGTTGGCTCTTGATGGGTGATGCGCTCGCTCGGGCAAGTGCGTTCATCCCAGCTGGCACGCAGATAGGTTTCATCATTTTGCGTGTAGGCGGTGTACCTGGAACGCATCAATGCTTCGGCATTCGGCGCCTTGCGTGCGCCGCTGATATACGGAGCACAACAATCTGTTAATTTCTTTGTGGAGCCGCAGGGGCAGAGACCGGCTTGGCTCATTTCAAGTCTTGCTTTCCATTGTTTTGAGAGGGACCGTTTGTTTCTCCGCCACCGCCGCACCAGCCGCTTTCCAAGCACCGAAGCCACCGGCGATATGCGCAACATGTTCCAGCCCCATGTCTTGCAGGGTTTTAGTGGTCAAGGCGCTGCGCCAGCCGGCCGCGCAAAACAGAATGAATTGCTTGGGCTGGCCGAATACCGGTTTGAAATACGGTGAGGCCGGATCGACCCAAAATTCTATCATCCCGCGCGGTGCGTGAAACGCGCCGGGGATCACGCCTTCGCGTTCGAGTTCGCGGATATCGCGCACATCGATGAATTGCACGGTCGGATCACTCAAGCGGGCCTGGGCCTCGGCCACGCTGTAGGTTGTGATTTCGGCCATGGCTTCATCGACCAACTGCTGGTAACCTTTTTTCATCGTAGCTCCCTAATATTGAATTACGCCAGTGCGCGGCCGATCAAAATCTTCTGAATATCCGAGGTGCCTTCGTAAATCTGACAGACGCGCACATCGCGGTAGATACGCTCAACCGGAAAATCACTGACATAGCCGTAACCGCCATGCACCTGAATCGCATCGGAACAAACTTGTTCCGCCATTTCAGAAGCGAATAATTTCGCCATTGCCGCTTCTTTCAGGCACGGTAATCCGGCATCTTTCATGCTCGCCGCATGCCAGATCAACTGGCGTGCCGCTTCGATACGCGTGGCCATATCAGCCAAACGAAACTGTACCGCCTGATGCTCGAAAATCGCTTTGCCAAAACTACGGCGATCTTTGGCATACGCCAGCGCCGCTTCGAACGCAGCCCGCGCCATGCCGACCGCCTGCGCGGCGATGCCGATACGGCCCCCCTCAAGACCGGACAAGGCAATCTTGTAACCCATGCCCTCGGTGCCGATCAAATTTTGCGCTGGGATGCGACAGTTTTCAAACAGTATCTGGGCCGTATCCGACGAGTGCTGACCCATCTTCTGTTCCAAGCTGGCAACGATATAACCGGGCGTGGCGGTCGGCACCCAGAATGCGCTGATGCCTTTTTTACCAGCCGCCTTATCGGTCACCGCCAACACGATCGCGACATCGGCATGCTTGCCGCTGGTGATGAATTGTTTGACACCGTTGAGCACATACTCATCGCCTTCCCGCCGCGCCGTGGTGCGCAAATCAGAGGCATCGCTGCCGGCATGCGGCTCGGTCAAACAAAATGCGCCGAGCATGCTGCCCTGTGCCAGCGGCACCAGCCACTGCTGCTTCTGTGCTTCGTCGGCATACATCATCGCAATGCTGCAGACCGGACAATTATTCACCGACACCACGGTCGAGGTGCCGCCATCGCCGGCGGCAATTTCTTCCAACACCAGCGCCAGCGACAGGTAATCCATGCCGGCCCCGCCATACTGCTCCGGCACCGCCACGCCATACACGCCCATGCGCGCCAGCTCGGCTAATTCGGCGGCGGGGAAATGGTGCTCCTTATCCCAGCGCGCCGCATTCGGCAGCAAGCGCTGCTGGGCGAAGGCGCGAATGCTGTCGCGTATCATTTGCTGTTCCGGGGTCAATACCATGTCGCTGCTTTCTCTCTGGAGGAAATTTTTTTATCTACTCAGCACAACTCAATCGCCAGCGCCGTCGCTTCCCCGCCGCCGATACACAGGGATGCAATCCCGCGTTGCTTCTGCTGCTTTTTCAAGGCACCGATGAGGGTAATGATGATGCGCGCACCGGAAGCGCCGATAGGATGACCAAGCGCGCAAGCGCCGCCATGGACGTTGACCTTGTCATGCGTGATGCCGAGCTCTTTCATGGCTGCCATCGGTACGGCAGCAAAGGCTTCATTGATCTCGAACAGATCGACATCGGCTGTGCTCCAGCCGATTTTTTGATACAGTTTTTCAATCGCGCCTATCGGTGCGGTAGTAAACCAAGCTGGTTCCTGTGCATGCGAAGCATGGCCGACGATTTGCGCGATCGCCGTCAGACCGAGTTCCTTGGCCTTGGAAGCGCGCATCAGCACCAGTGCGGCGGCACCGTCATTGATCGAAGAAGACGAGGCAGCGGTGATGGTGCCGTCTTTTTTGAAGGCCGCTTTGAGGCTTGGTATTTTATCGAGGCGCGCCTTGAGCGGGCCTTCATCTTTATCGATCACGACGGCACCGGCGCGGGTTTGCACCGTCACTGGCGCGATTTCCCAGGCAAATGAGCCGTCAGCGGTAGCCGCTTGGGCGCGCTGCACCGAAGTGATGGCGAAGGCATCTTGGTCTGCGCGCGAGAAGCCGTATTTGCTCGAACAATCTTCGGCAAACGTGCCCATGGAACGGCCGCCACCTTTTTCATCGCGCGAATACGCATCTTCCAAACCATCGAGCATCATGTGATCGAGAATCTGGCCATGACCGATGCGATAACCGGCACGCGCTTTCGGAATCAGGTACGGCGCATTGGTCATCGATTCCATGCCGCCGGCGATCATGACGGCATTGCTGCCGGCAGTAATCGAATCAAACGCCATCATGGTTGCCTTCATCGCCGAACCACACATTTTCGATAAGGTCACGGCACCGACCGACATCGGCAAACCGGCAGCGATCAGCGCCTGACGCGCGGGTGCCTGGCCTTGACCGGCCATGAGGCAGTTACCGAACAAGACTTCTTCTATCAATTCCGGCGCCACGCCGGCGCGCGCGACGGCCGCCCGGATCGCCACAGCACCAAGCTGGCTGGCCGTGAGGGAAGAAAAATCACCTTGAAAAGCCCCCATAGGGGTACGGGCAGCACCAACGATTACGATAGGATCAGTCATTATGAATTTCCTTGGAGTGGGTTGATTAAACAGCGCTTGGGTTCAGCGGCGCAGCCGCCGCGGCGAGATGCTGGCTGAAGCGAATTTCCTGCGGATACGGAAATACATCGTCGACTTTGCCATCGACGATACGTTGTTTGCGGCCTTGCCAATAGCTGGCGGTCAGCAGATCGGCATGGTGGCGCATGAAAAATTGCCGCACATTCAGGTTACCCAACAAGAAGGTACCGAACTGTTCGGGAAAGACATCATTTTTGGCAATCGGATACCAAGGCTCGGCCGCCATCTCATCTTCTTCATTGCGCGGCAAGGGAATGGTCCGGAACTGACAATCGGTGATGTATTCGATTTCGTCGTAATCGTAAAACACCACACGGCCATGGCGCGTAACGCCGAAATTTTTGTACAACATGTCGCCCGGAAAAATATTCGCGCCGACTAAATCTTTAATCGCATTGCCATATTCTAGTACGCCATGCTCCATCGCCGCCAAGTCACCGCGCTGCTCGGCTTCGGTCAGATAAATATTGAGCGGTGTCATGCGCCGTTCGATATACAAATGCTTGATCACCACTTCATCTTCATTCACTTCCAGCATACTCGGCGCATAGCGTTCAATTTCGGCCAGCAAGGCCTCAGAAAAACGCGCGCGTGGAAAAGCGACGTCGGAATATTCCAAGGTATCGGCCATACGGCCGACGCGATCGTGATTTTTCACCAGCAAATATTTTTCTTTGATCAGCGCCTTGGTGGTTTCTTTCGGCGGCGGAAAACTATCTTTGATCAGTTTGAACACATACGGAAACGAGGGCAAGGCAAACACCAGCATGACCAAGCCGCGGATGCCAGGTGCGGCTTCGATACAGTCGGACGAGTATTTCAGGTGATGCAGAAAATCGCGGTAAAACAAATTCTTACCATGCTTTTGCAAACCGATCATGGTGTAAATTTCACTGCGTGGTTTCTTCGGCAAAATACTGCGAATAAATTGCACATAGGCAGACGGCACTTCCATATCCACCATGAAGTAAGCGCGCGTAAATGAAAACAACACCGTAATCTGCATGGTGTCGAACAAGACCGTATCGAGTACCAGCAAACCCTTATGTTTATGCATGACGGGAATGACGAACGGATGTTCGCTGTTGCCATTGATGCCCTTGCCGATGATGTAGGCTGATTTGTTCCGGTAAAACAAGCTGGCCAAGACTTGAATCTGGTGATTCGGTTCGCGCTTGTCATCGCCGAATTTCGCCCGCAGCCGTTGTTCAACCAAGGCCACATCGCGTTCAAGATTTTCAAACTCGGCGTCGAGTTGAAAATTGGTAACGATGCGTTTGATGGTGAAATTGAGACCGTCGGTGGCCGGATAATAGACGCGATAAGTCGGCGGTGTATCTTCGCGTTCCAGGTACTCGGTGGAAGTAGCCGGCCGCACGAAAATGAAATCATTGTGAAAATAATTCCGATGCAGCAACTTGGTACAGACGGTATTGAAAAAGGTTTCAGCCAATTCCGGACGCAGGTGGTCAGTCAGCAAGCCCATGTAATGCAGCTTGACTTCGCGCCAGACTTCATCACTCAAATCGCTTTCGGCATACTCGTCTTCCAGCGCCAGCACGCATTCGCGCACCCGCGTGTCATAGTATTGTATGCGTTCGCGTGCCGCCAATTGCGCCGCCTTCCAATCGCCCTCTTCAAAATACCGTTTGGCACTCTGGCTGCTGACGCGAAACAAATGGTAATGGCGGTCGAAGCCATCGAGTATCATGCGCGCGATATCGAAGGCAATCTGAGAAGACAGTAACTTGGGGAAGGAAGTATGGGGCATGGGCAGCGTTCAAGGCAGGTTGAAGTCGGATTTCCAAGCTGCCAGTTTAGCCACATCTACCCCGATACCGCCACAAATAATGATCAATGGCCGAGTAAATGCTGCCAACACCGGTAATTGTTGGTACACCACCGCCAAAGCGGCACCGCAAGCCGGTTCAACCAGAGTGCGCATCTCATCGGCGAACGCCAAACAAGCTGCCACCGCCGCCGCATCGCTGACGGTGACGCTGTGGATCACATGCTCAAGCGTCAGATCATAGGCGTGTTGCGCCACACGGCGCGCGCCCAAGCTGCTGGCGATGGAAGTGATGGCTGGCAGCGTAACCACTGCGCCGGCTGCCACGGCCGCCTGCAAAGAGGCTGCCCCCGCCGTTTCGACGGCAATCACCGGCACCGCCGCCAAGCCATTGCGCTGCAAACCCTGCACTACACCGCTGAGCAAACCACCACCACCGACCGAGCAAATCACGACATCGAAATCGAAGCCATCCGCCAGCTCATCGATGACGCTGGCATTGCCATCCCAAATATCGGCATGGTCAAACGGTGGAATGTAGACACTGCCGGGCGCGGCGCACAGCGCTTTCGCCGCTTCATTGGTTTCATCCCAGACCTGGCCGCTGACGATCACCGTCGCGCCGATGGCACGGATAGCTGCGCGCACGCTTTCGTGCGTGGTAACCGGCACGAGGATGGTGGTCGGGATCGCCAAGGCCACCCCGGCCACGGCCGCGGCAAAGCCGGCATTCCCACCCGATGGGCAAACGAAATGAGTGGCACCGCGCGCCGCCGCGCGACTACACATGAGGCCGATGCCGCGCAGTTTGAACGAGCCGGATGGCTGCGTATTTTCCATCTTCAACCAAACGGATTTTCCTGTGGCAGCAGACAGTGCGCGGTGCTCGAGCAGTGGTGTGGCGATGTGCAGAGTTGTCATGCTAGTGCGTGATGATTTAATTTAAAGTAAAGGCAAGGACGCGCCGCCATTTCAGCAGGTTTCGGCGTAGAGTTCGCGACCGATCAGCATGCGCCGAATTTCGCTGGTACCGGCACCGATTTCATAGAGCTTGGCATCGCGCCATAAGCGACCGACCGGGTAGTCATTGATATAGCCGTTACCACCCAGAGTTTGGATCGCTTCGCCGGCCATCCAGGTGGCTTTCTCGGCCGAATACAGAATCGCTCCGGCGGCATCCTTGCGCAAGGCGCGCACTGCCGCCGGGTTGGTGGCGCGGTCACAAGCTTGACCGACGGCGTAGACATAGGCCTTACACGCCATCATGGTCGAATACATATCGGCCAATTTACCCTGCATGAGTTGGAATTCGCCGATAGGCTGACCGAACTGTTTGCGCTCATGTACATACGGCACCACCGCATCCATGCAAGCTTGCATGATGCCGAGCGGGCCGCCAGACAAGACCGTGCGCTCAAAATCGAGGCCTGACATCAGCACATTGACGCCTTTGCCCAAACCACCGAGCACATTTTCGGCCGGGATTTCGCAATCGACAAACACCAATTCACCGGTATGCGAACCGCGCATGCCAAGCTTGTCGAGTTTTTGCGCAACCGAAAAACCTTTGAAATTTTTCTCTACCAAGAAGGCCGTCATGCCGCGTGCGCCGGCTGCCAAATCATTTTTTGCGTAGACCACCAGCACATCGGCATCGGGACCATTAGTGATCCACATCTTGCTACCGTTGAGTACCCAGCGATCGCCTTTCCAATCGGCGCGCAATTTCATACTGACCACATCGGAACCGGCATTCGGCTCCGACATCGCCAAGGCACCGATGTATTCGCCGGAAACCAGTTTCGGCAAATACTTGGCTTTTTGTTCTTCGGTACCGTTACGCTTGATTTGATTGACGCACAAATTCGAATGGGCACCGTAAGACAGACCGACCGAAGCCGAGGCGCGCGAAATTTCTTCCATCGCAATGATGTGCGCCAGGTAACCCATGTTGGCACCACCATACTCTTCACCGACGGTAATACCGAGGACGCCGAGATCGCCCATTTTGCGCCATAAATCCATAGGAAACTGATCATTCCTATCGATTTCGGCGGCGCGTGGAGCAATTTCAAGCGCAGCGAATTGCTGGATTGCTTCACGTAAAGCAGCGATATCGTCGCCATGATCAAAGCTTAAACCGGGTAAGTGCAGCATGTCATCCTCACTGATGGTGGAAATGGTAATTTTTTTTAACGACACCTCTCGTCGCGGAGGCTGAAAATTAAAATGATACGACTAATTGACGTTTACGTAAACGTAAAGTTAATCTTCAAACCCCTTGCGCCAGCAATTGCCGCGTTTCTTCTTCATGCGCGCCGATTTCCGCCAACATCACTTCAATATCTTCACGCTGTTGTTCCAATGCCGCACGATGACGTGCCAACACGCTTAAAAAACTTTGCAGTTGTACTTCGGTATCCTTGGGCGAGCGGTACATGTCGACCAAACTCTTGATATCCGACAAACTGAGGCCCAAGCGCTTGCCGCGCAAGGTCAATTTCAAATGGGTGCGCTCACGCCCGGTGTACACACGGCTGCGCCCGCTCGGGCCTTCGCGAGTCGGGTTGAGCAAACCCTGATCTTCGTAAAAACGGATCGCGCGCGGCGTGATATCAAATTCACGGGCTAATTCGGTAATGGTATAAGTGGCCATAGTCTTGGAAACGCAAACGGATTACAATCTCGAATTGACGTTAACGTCAATTAAATAAAAAAGCATTGTAGGCTATTCTGGCGGCTGCGACCGCGTTGCTGGCGCAAAAAAATAAGAGACGACGATAAGAGACAATATGAATGAACTAGAACAACAATTGCACTATCCGTTTGGCGAAACCTTGCCCGAAGCCGGGAAAACCATGGAAGTCGCACCCGGCGTGTTATGGGTCAGAATGGGCTTACCGTTTGCCTTGAACCACATCAATCTGTGGCTGCTCGAAGATGAAATCGATACCGAACACGGCCGCGTACATGGCTGGACCGTGATCGATTGCGGCATTTCCAACGATGCCACCCGCGACGCTTGGGAAGTCTTGTTCGGCAACATCGACAACCACCTGCGCGGCTTGCCTATCGTGCGCGTGATCGCCACGCACTGCCATCCTGACCATGTCGGCCTGGCCGATTTTCTCTGTAGTCGCTGGAAAGTGCAGTTATGGATGACCGCCGGCGAGTACGCGTTTGCGCGCATGATGTCAGCCAGCTTGCCGGGGGCCGATGGCAGTGCGATGTTCCCGCATTTTCGCCGCCATGGCTTGGTCGATCCGGCCCAACAAGAACGCATGCAGGAACGCAAATCCTACTACACCCGGCTGGTACCGACCGTCCCGGCGGCCTATCGTCGTATGCAAGAAGGCAGTGATGTGTTAATCCACGGACGCCACTGGGAAGTGATCTGCGGTTACGGCCACTCGCCCGAACATGCTTCGCTGTACAACGCCGAATTGAATTGCCTGATTTCCGGTGACATGCTGTTGCCGCGCATTTCCACCAATGTATCGGTGTTTGCCATCGAACCGGAAGCCGATCCGGTACGCCTGTACCTCGAGTCGCTGGAAAAATATCAGCGCTTGCCGGCCGACACCTTGGTACTGCCATCGCATGGCAAACCGTTTCGCGGCATGCACACGCGTATCACGCAATTACAAGAGCACCATGCGGCCCGCCTCGAAGAAGTCCGGCTCGCCTGCGCCGTACCACAATCGGCGGCCGACATCGTGCCGCTGATGTTTACCCGCGCGCTCGACGCCCACCAGCTCAGCTTCGCGCTCGGCGAAGCCTTGGCACATTTACACAAACTGTGGTTCGACGGCGTGCTGCAGCGTCATCTCGGCGCGGATGGCGTATTTCGCTTCGTCAGTCTTCAGCCGAATTGAACGCTGCGCATACCGAGCGTACCGAGCTGAAACTGCTGAAACACCGTGCTCGCCGCCTCGCTGGCAGCGGCGGCACCAAGCACGACCAGCAAAGGTAAAAAATGCTCAGGTGTCGGCACGGCCAGCGCTGCCCCGTTCAGGTGCTGATACTCGCACAGTGCCGCATCATCGCGCTTCGTCAGGGCGGCCGCGACCGCCGCATCAAAGTCCGCCGCCCACGCGCGGCTGGCGTGCGCGGCATCGGGCGTGCCGAAATCGAGCGCGCGCAGATTATGGACAATGTTTCCACTACCCAAGATCAACACCCCCTGTTCACGCAAAGCGGCCAGCTCGCGGCCAAATTGGTAATGCGCCGCGCCATCGAGACCATCGACCAAAGACACTTGCCACACCGGTATATCGGCGGCCGGGTACATATGCCGCAGCACCGTCCAAGCCCCATGATCGAGCCCCCAATCGCTGCGTAACTCGGCTGGGTAACTGCGGATCAAGTCGGCGGCGGTCTGCGCCAAGGCCGGTGCACCGGGCGCCGGATAGCTGAGCGCATACAAGGCCGGCGGAAAGCCGCCGAAATCGTGTATCGTGCGCGACGCAGGCTGTGCGCCGAACGCAATCGCCGCGCTCGTCATCCAATGCGCCGACACCACCAGAATCGCCCGCGGGCGCGGCAAACTCTGGCCCCAACTATGTAAAAAGCGCGTGTAATCATTGTCGTCGAGCGCATTCATGGGGCTACCATGACCGACAAAAATAGCTGGCATACGCATCGCGGCGGGGGGAAGTGCTGACATGGCGTGATCCTGAGAGTTTTTTGCAATGACTCAACTTTAACGCATTGCGGCTCTGCTCGTCATTTCCCCCTACGCGCACCGCGCCATGCTCACGCAGGTGGGAATCTTGGATTACGAGCGTATCGTCAAACGCGCCTGATAGAAGAATTGGATGTTGGCAATGAGAACCTAATGCAACAGTCTGCTGAAAATCTGAGCACGGATAGTTGGCATTATGCTACCCTTGGTTGACATCATCACATCAACCGCAACTTTTACCGTCTCAGCTTTCCGGAGCCACCCATGTCCAACATCGCAGGCAAAGCCTACGCCATGAATGTCATCACCCCGATACGCTGGTATACGGCGTGGCTGAACAAATTATTTTTCTGGGTCGCGCTGAAGCGCCCGAGTACCTTGCTGGGCTTGAGTACGCTTTCGCTGATCCACTACGCTCGCTGGACCATCATCGGGCCGCGCCAATTTCCCCATCTCTCGCCGCAACAACCGCGCGAAAACTTGCGCTATGCGTACATGCTGTTTTTCAGCAACTTCAACGGCAGTTGGGATCAATACGTCGATTCCTTTACCTTTGCGATACCGGGCGGTCTCGATCTGTTTTGGAAATGGAATCTGCGCTACTCGAAATCGGTGGCTTTGACACCATTTCACGACTATATCCAGTATAACCAGCTTGAAACGATTCACTACTACAACGCCTATCCGCTGGCCACCTCCAACGATATCAAGGCGGCGCAAAACGTCAAAGACAAGCTGATCGCTTTCGACCACCTGGCAGAACAAGGCAGCGACGAACAATTCATGCAACGCTATCGTGGCCTGCTGCGTGGCCTGCAACACGACCTCGGCAGCATGCATCCGACGCCTATCATCAGCATGTCGGCCTATCAGGTCGAAAAACGTGAGCGCTGGCATGCCGAGCAAAAACAACACGACACCACGGCCAACAGCCTTAATAAGGAGCACGAGCATGGCTAATGTCAGCGGCAATTCCTATGGTTTGACCACACTTTCACCGATTAAAAACGGTCGCGTCCCGGGTGCTGAAATCGCCTGTGCCGACGCCATACGCGAACGCTTACAAGCTTGGAACAGTGAGTCCAACAGCCCGATGGCACAGGTTCCGCATACCTATTTGTGCCGTTTTTTTGTGCTCGACGATGTACGCACCGAAAGCACCCCGGGCGGCAGTCTGCCCGACACCTTGACCGACCTGCTGCCGGTGGTACCGGACAGTGTGCGACGCGGCGCATTACCAGTGCAAGAGCAATTGCAATCACGTTACCTGGTCTTCTGTACGAATTTTTACGCTGGCCCAGTTGCCACTCCGGATGCCTATCTGGCCGGCATGTGGGCGACCATCCCAACACGCATCGCTGAAATCTGGGGCGACTGCTACGGTTTTGAGGATGTCCGCAATGCCGACGATTTCATCGTCTATATGAAAAAATGCCAGCTTAAAAATGCCTTGTTTTTCAACGGCTCGAATGACAAACCGCTCGATGAACAATTGAAGGCTTTGTATTTGAAACAAGAATTGAGCCACTTCGCCATTGCCAACCAAGGTTTGCCCGCTGCCACCGTGCGCGCCAATTACCGCGCCTTCATCGCCCGCGTGGCACCGGACAATCTGTCTGGACCCCGCTGGCACGCCGGGCAGTACCGCCTCTCTACTGAAAGCCAGGCATGAGCCACACTCTCGATTTACTCGATATTCAAGCCAATGTACTGCGCGCTTATGGACGCTTCGGCTACCCGAAAGCCCGCTATGTTTTTCTCAACATTCGCCATGCGGCACGCGCGCGCAGTTTTGTCGCCGCCATCACCGCACGTGTCACTACGGCCGTGGCCTGGGGCACCGGTGCCGATGAAGTGCCGGCACCACCGTGGACCGTGAATATCGCCTTCACTTATCAAGGTTTGAAAGAATTGGAATTACCGCGCAGTTCTTTGATCGGCTTTTCAGCGGAATTCGTCGAAGGCATGAAACATCGCAAAGATATGCTCGGCGACGATGGCGTCAGCGCGCCCGAACACTGGGATCCGATCTGGCGCGAGAACCGCGAAACCCGCGATAAAGACGTACATATTTTCATTTCACTCAATGCCCAAGCGCCACAACCGACATCAGCCGACTTGGCGGGAATACAACAGGCATTGGCACAGAGTGAGAGCAATCTACAACAAGCCTATGCCTGGCTGCAGTCCATCATCGCCGCCAGCGCCGGCGGCGTGATGGTGCTCGGCGGCCATCGTGGCGATCAGGGTGCCCTGCTCGATTATCAAGATGTCGCGGTCGTGCTGGAAAATGGTTTGCCTACCGCCAAAGAACATTTCGGGTATACCGATGGTATCGGTGATCCGGTGTTTGAAGGCGTGCCCTACGAGGCCGCGCGCGTGCGCGGACGCGGCAAGCAAATGGCGGATGGCAGTTGGGCGGCGCTGGCGACCGGTGAATTTTTGCTCGGCCACATCGATGAAGCGCACGAATACCCGCCGGCACCGCGGCCAGTTTTACTGTCACGCAACGGTACCTACATGGTCTACCGCAAGCTGCATGAAAATGTCGCCAGCTTCGACCGTTATCTGCAACAAGAAGGGGCGAAATATCCGGGCGGTGCGGAATTGCTGGCAGCCAAATTCGTCGGCCGCTGGCGCGACAATGGTGCGCCGCTGGTGAGCGCGCCGGATCATGCAAAAAAACAAGAATTCGATGCCGCTTTCGCCGCCGCCGACCCGCAGCAGCGCGACCGCATGCTGAGCGACTTCAGCTACGATGACGATATGAGCGGGGCTAAATGTCCGTTCAGTGCCCACATGCGGCGCATCAATCCGCGTGCCTCGCTGCAGATGGGGCGTGAAGCGGGTGACTTGCCCGGCTCTTTGAAAACCATGAGCGGCGCCTTCGACACACCGGGCGCGCTGAGCAACCGCCGGCGCATTTTACGCCGGGGTCTGCCCTACGGCAAAGTGGTGGATCGCAGCCGCGACGATGGCAATCATGGCATCGTGATCATGATGCTCAATGCCGACATCAAGCGCCAATTTGAATTCATCCAGCAACAATGGATTAATTACGGCAATGATTTCAAGGCCGCTAACGACAAGGAAATTTTGCTCGGTAACCACAGCAGCGATCCGCATCTGGCCAGCAAGGCGGTACTGCAAGTTGATCCGGCTGGCGACGAGGCACCATACCTGTTGGCAAATATTCCGCGCTTCGTCGAAACCCGCGGCGGCGAATATTTTTTCATCCCCAGCTTAACGGCGCTACGTATGATTGCACGCGGCATCGTCGACCCGACCTGAACACTTGCCTTACTCCTCCGACTTGAAAGTGGTGGTATTACCCCACTGAAAACGGCTGTTCTGGTTTTGCTGCTCGTCGGCATTCAAGCCGGGAATTTCCCAGCTCAGCGGCTCTTCGCGCGGCAAATGGTTATGCTGGTGGCGAAACGCTGAGATCGCCTCATACACCACGCGGCGCGCGCGGTTGATGCCACCCAGTGGGCGGTGCTCGGGCAAGGCCCGCCATGGCGTAAACGACATATCCTCACCGAATTGGCGCTGGATATCGCTGTTGAAACTCTGCCGTGGAATCCGTATCGTCGCCACTTTCCGAAATGGCGACAACTGCTCCGACCACAGCTTGCCCGGGTCTTCAATCGGCATTTGCACGGCATCGGTTTGCAGTTGCACGGAAAAATCGAATAAGGCATCTTCTTGCGTCAATTGCGCCACCATCGCATCGCGCAAAAAATTCACTTTGGCCGGATGCGGCAAGCTATCTATCGTGCGCGTGCTCGGTACCACCGCATACTTGACCGCCTGCTCGCCGAACAGATAGGGGGTGGTGCTGAAGTAACTGATGTGCAAAGGGTTGGCAAATTTGAGCATGGAATGCCACAGATTGTAGGCCACCCGCCAATGCGTGGCGAAATACCACAATATGGCAAGCACATTGCTGGTCATGGCTTTGATCAGACCGGCAAATTCGCGCACATTGGCGGTCACAAAGATATCGCTGCTGATGAGGATGAAATCGTGGGTACCGCTGACGTCGGTCGTATCGCTTAATTTTTTACCCGGTACGCCGAGCAGCTTAATCGCCATGCCACGGATATCGCTTTTGATATCGGGCTGTATCGTCCCGTTTTGATTGGAAAAGCGTATCCAAGCTTTATAGCGACGATTTTCCTTAAATACACCAACCCGTAAAGCCGCCGGCAAATCGGGTTCAACGATGAAATACGCGCGCACCAAACCATGCATTTTGGGATGGGCGTCGCGGCGCATGATACCTTGCGGATATTGCGCGGTAATTTTGGCTTGCAAACGTCGCCGCAAATCACTGACGTATTTTTCCTCGTCAGCGGGAATTTGTTCCGTGGCTAATGGTGGCGGCATAATTTTCCTCGTCAAACAAGTTGCAGTCCAACTTGATGTTAATCAATTAAGCTTCAGTTTATACGGGTTTTCCAAAGTCCACTCAAAAATTTACTTTTTGTCACTAACTAATCGCCGTCCCAATGGCAGCGCTTTCATGTAAGCTTGAAAACCTTTCCTTTCCGAAATTTCCCGTGATCAAAGTTCCCACTCTCACCTATGTCAAATTGCTCATCGTCGCCATGTGCTGGGGTGGCACCTTCATTGCCGGACGCCTGCTGGCCAACCACATACCACCGATGATCGCTGCGGCGCTGCGCTTTGCCATTGCCAGCGCGGTGCTGTTGCCGCTGGCGTGGCAACGTGAAGGCGGCTTGCCGAAACTGACGCGCGCGCAAATGCAAGCGACCTTCGCCCTCGGTGCCACCGGCATCTTTTTGTACAATATTTGTTTCTTCTCAGCTTTAGAACACATGGTCGCCGGACGTACCGCCTTGTTCGTTGCCGTCAACCCGATTGTCACGGCACTCGCGCTGGCCACCCTGTTCGGTGAGCGCTTGGGGGGCCAACGCTGGGCCGGCATAGGAATAGCGTTTATCGGCGCGGCCATCGTCATCACACGCGGTGATCCGCTCGCGGCCGTGCACGATCTGGCGCAAGCCTTCGGACCCGGCGAAGTCTTCATGAGCATCGCCATCTGCGCCTGGGCCGCTTATACCATCATCGGCCGCCACGCTCTGACCGGATTGTCGCCATTGGCCGCCACCACCTACGCGGCCTTGTGGGGGCTGTTGTTGCTCAGCTTAGGTGCCAGCACCGAATTGACGCGCTTCGACAGCGGCCTCATCACTTGGCCAGACCTTGCCGCGCTCGCCTACCTCGGCATCTTCGGCACGGTCTTAGGCTTCGTTTGGTATTACGAAGGCGTCAAAGCCATTGGTCCAAGCCGCACCGCAGTGTTCAACAACCTCGTGCCCGTGTTCGGTATCAGTTTCGCCGCCGTATTGCTGGGTGAACCGATCTTGATTTCCATGCTCATCGGTGGCGCACTGGTCATCGGCGGCGTGGCGTTAACCAACCGCAAATAAGCAGCAGCATCGCCCACGGAAAAGCGCAAAAAATTGCATCACAGAACGACTAACGGCTTTATTGTGGACTAAAACACACATTTCAGCACACTACAACAAGGCTGCCACCCACAGTCGAGAAAAAAAACCCATGCTCTTTTAACAAAAAGATTGCATTTCCTTGAATTCGGCCACAATATAGGTTGCTTGCGAGATATGTTTTCGCAGCCATTTTTGTTTGCAAATAGTTCATGCTGTGTCTTTTGGGATAGGTAACATGCAGAATTTTTCTTTCCGTAAACATGGCGATCTGCTGCTCGCATTGCTCCTCTTGGCAGCAGGCACACTGACGCTGCTATCACAGACATTGACTGTGCTTAATACCGTGGTTGGCTTGCTGATACTGCTTTGCGGCATATATCTGGTATGGTCACTACATACGGCACGACTGCGTGAAAACCTGACAGAGCAGCATAGTCCGGTACACAAATACGATCCGGCACCGGAATTACCGAATTTGGTCCATCACGTCTTGCCGCTCTGGGATGCCCATGTCGCCTCGGTCAAACAGCAAACGCAAACAGCAGTAGAAGAATTGATCGGCAGCTTTGCTTCCATGGTCAATGAATTCGATGCCGCCGGCTTTGGTGGCGTGGCTAATCTGGACAGCTCAAAAAACTCTGACGCCACAATCACCTTGCTGCAACTTTGCAAAAAAGAGCTGGCACCGGTGGTGTCGTCTTTTTCCAACATGATAGAAAGTAAAGACGAATTACTGCATTGCATACGCGATCTGGCAAAATCGACCAATGAACTCAATGCCATGGCCCAAGAAGTTGGACAAATTGCCGCGCAAACCAATCTGCTGGCCATCAATGCCGCCATCGAAGCCGCCCGGGTCGGCGTGCATGGACGCGGCTTTGCCGTGGTAGCTGGCGAGGTGCGCAAGCTCTCGCACATGTCGGCCGAAACCGGACGACGAATGACCGAGCGCGTCAAGAATGTGGCCGAGGTGATGAAAACCGCCTTAACGACCGCCGACCGTGCCGCCATTCAAGACAGCAAAGTGCTGGAAGTCTCGGGTGCCGTAGTACGCGACGTACTCTCGCATGTGGAAGCCATGGGCAGTGCTGCCGAAGATTTGCGCGCTCATGGCAATCATATTCGCGGCAATATCGAAGAACTGCTGGTCAGTTTGCAATTTCAAGATCGCACCAGCCAATTACTCGACGTGATACGTCAAGATATCAACAAGATGCAAGCGAACGTCGCGTTTGCCGGTGACATTGCGCTACCGGCTACCGAGCAATGGTTGGCAGACTTGCAGTCGACTTACACCATGAGCGATGAATACCGCAATCATGGCAACACCGATGCCAGCAGCGCCAACAACGATTCCGAAATCACTTTCTTTTAATTTGCTGTCAAGCTACCGCAAGAAAATCTGGCACATCCCGCAGCACGTCCAACATGGCGTCGGGCCTGGCCCGTGCTCTGCATTACGGTCATCTGACAGCCTACTTTGTGCAGTGGAGCGAGCATGCTTTTACCCCAACACAAGTCCAGAGTATTAGTCGTCGAAGACGACGAATTGCTGTCGCTGCAAATTCAAATTCGCCTCGAATTACTCGGCTATGTCGCCATTGCCGCTACCGCCTATGGCGAAGAAGCGACCGTACTGGCCCGGGAATTACAACCGGACATCATCTTGATGGACATCATGCTCGCCGGAGAACAAGACGGCATCGCCAGCGCCAATATCATTCGTGCCGAGTGCGGCATACCGGTCATTTTTTTAAGTGCCCAAAGCGACGCAGACATCCTGCAGCGCGTCAAACAATCCGATGCCTTCGGCTACATCATCAAACCGTTCACCGACCGCGAATTGCATACCGGCTTGGAACTGGCTTTATACAAACACCAGGCCGAAGCCAAACTGAAACTGAGCGAACAAAGACTGCGTGCCATTTTCGAAGCCGAACCCGACAGCGTCATCGTGCTCGATCGGCAGGCGTATTTGCTCGAAATTAATTCTGCCGGTCTGGCCATGCTGCAAGCTGAACAGATCGAGCAAGTGCGCGCTCATACGCTGCAAGCCTTCGTCGATCACAAATACCGGGCCGACTTCTTAGCCTTGTTCGATACCGTGCTGGCCGGTGGCAGCAGCATCTTGCAATTTGAAATCGTCACCCTACGCGGCCAGCGCCGCTGGCTGGAAACCCATGTGGTGCCTTTGCACGAAAATGCCAATACGCAAGCAATGCTGTTGGCCATTACGCGCGACATTTCCGAAGCCAAGCGCACCGAAGAAGCGCTGCGCCAAAGCGAGCTGGATTTACGCGAAGCCGAGCAAACCGCGCATGTTGGCCACTGGGTTTGGGAACCTGATTTCAAGCGTTTGACTTGGTCCAAAGAAATGGAATTGATTTGGCAGCGCGACCTGTCGCAATACCAAGGCGACATGGCACAAATGATACAGGCCACCGTCCATCCCGATGACATTAGCAACGTCGTGATGCATCAGAAAAATACGATCAAAGATCACAGCCTCGCTGCGCCATTTGAATATCGCATCGTCCGCCCCGACGGCAGCATCCGCCATATCTGGGCCATGCCCGGCAACCGTACCGTCAATACCGCTGGCCGCGTGCTCAGACTAACCGGTATCGTGCAAGATGTCACCGAACGACACCACGCCGATGCTCAACTGCACAAATTATCGCTGGCGCTGGAACAAAGCCCGGAAACCGTGATCATTACCGATATCCATCAACGTATCGAATACGTCAATGAATCATTTCTACGCACCTTCGGCTATGCGCGCGAGGAAGTCATTGGCCGCACGCCCAACATCATCCGCTCGCAACACACTCCCGATCCCTGGTTTCCGTCACTGTTGCAAACGCTAAAACAGGGATTAATCTGGCGCGGCGAATTTCACAATCAGCGACGCGACGGCAGCGTGATCATTCAATACGCCATCATCACCCCGCTGCGCCAGCCCGATGGCCGCATCACCCATTACGTCTCGGTGCAGGAAGATATCACTGAAAAGAAACGTCTGGCAGCCGAGCTCGATACCCATCGCCATCACCTTGAAGAATTGGTCGTCAGCCGCACCGTCGAGTTGGCCGAGGCGCGCCACTTGGCCGAAGCGGCCAATGAAGCCAAGAGCAATTTCATCGCCAACATGAGCCATGAAATTCGCAGCCCCATGAACGGGGTGCTGGGCATGACCTATCTGGCGATGGCAGCGACGAGCGATCCGAAACAAAAAGACTACCTGAAAAAAATTCAACTCTCAGGCCAACATCTGCTGCACATCGTCAATGACGTACTCGATTTTTCTAAAATCGAAGCCGGCAAAATGACCCTCGAAGCACTCGACTTCCGGCTCGAAGACTTGCTCAATGATTTGGCCAGCATGATGGGGAACAAACTCACGGGCCGCGACATCGGCTTTCGTTTCGACGTCGATGCCACGCTGGAAAAATACCTGCACGGCGACCCGCACCGCATCAGCCAAATTCTGATCAATTACACCAACAACGCGCTCAAATTCACCGAGCATGGCGAGATCGTGGTGCGGGTACGCAAAGTGCAAGATCTCGGCAATACCAGCCTGGTACGCTTTGAAGTCGAAGATTCCGGCATAGGCATGAGCCCGGCGCAGCAAGCCAAGCTGTTCCAAACTTTTGAACAAGGCGACAGTTCCACCACCCGCAAATATGGCGGCACCGGCCTGGGGCTGGCAATCTGTCGCCAACTCGCACGCCTGATGGGCGGCGAAGTCGGGGTCAGCAGCGAACTGGGGAAAGGCAGCATTTTCTGGTTTTCAGTACAACTGGATGCCGCCCATCCACCTGCCTGTGCGGCCCCCGCGCCAGCCGAATCATACCAGCCGAGCGAATTACAACTGTTGGCCAAACAGCGTGGTGGCATCACACTCTTGGTGGCTGACGATAATCTGTTCAACCAACAAATCGCCGCCGAATTGCTGGAAGCAGCCGGACTCACCGTGCTCTTGGCCAGCAATGGCCAACAAGCGCTGGAGTTACTGACAAAAAAAACGGTCGACGGCATACTGATGGATATACAAATGCCAGTCATGGATGGATTAGCGGCGACACGTGCCTTGCGCAGTCAAGAAAAATTTGCCCACCTGCCGGTGATTGCCATGACCGCCAATGCCATGGACGAAGACCGCCTGCAATGCCTGTCGGCCGGCATGAATGACTTCATCGCCAAGCCCTTCGAACCGGCCATCTTGTATCGGACCCTGGTGCGTTGGCTGTCAGATGCGCCGGCCGTCGCAAGCAGCGCCGACAGTCCGGATGCGCTTCGCCAAAGCGAGATCGATCCTGATCTCTGCATCGATTTGCGCGAACTGGAAAAACAACTGGGGCCGGTACCGGAAAAAATCTCTAAGTTCGCCAACAAATTCGTCGACTCGGCCCGACAGGGCTTGCTCGAACTCGATGCCGCCTGCGCCAGCCGCGACCAGCTCGCGCTGGCCGCGCTCGGCCACAAATTCAAATCGAGCGCGCGCACCGTCGGGGCGCATCAATTTGCCGATCTGTGCCATCGCTTGGAACAACTGCACGACGATACCGATGGCACGGCAGCATTGGCAATCGTGCGCTCGCTGCACGATTGGCATAGCCAAATCGCCCACTTCGTGCAACGCTATGTCGATGCCAAAGGCGATCCAGCCATTGTCTCCGCGGCAGCCATACGCGCGGCGCGGCGCCGCGCGGCCAATGCAGAATTACATGTGCTGGTACTGGAAGACGATGCCAATCATATCGAGATCGCCAACAGTTTTTTGCGTCAACTCGGTGTCACGCGCATCATCTCGTGCATGGATGGGCATCAAGCCCTGACCATGCTACGCACCTACCAACCCGATTTGCTGCTGTGTGATTTACATCTGCATGGCATGGATGGTATTACCTTCTTACGTCAAATCGCGGAACTCGGCTTCCAAGGTTCGGTCATCTTGGTCAGTAGCGTCGACCACAACCTGCTCAAGGCCGCCGAGAGTCTGGTCAAAGCGTATGGCCTGCATCTGCTCGGCGCGCTGAAAAAGCCTTTGCAAGCCGATGCGCTCGAACTCGCCTTGGCACAGCAACAGCAATCGCGTCCGGCACGCATCCCGTGTCAAAAAGAAGCGGCGCTGTCACTCGAAGAGCTGCAACACGGTCTGGAAAACGGCTGCGTCGAAATTTTCTACCAACCGAAAGTCTCGGTGCTTAACTGGCATGTGGTCGGGGCAGAATGTCTGGCACGCTGGCGTCATCCCGAGCGCGGCATCATCGGTCCGGCCAGTTTTGTGCCGGTGCTCGAAGCGCATGGCATGATCAATCAACTGACCCACGAAGTGCTGCGCAAAGCCGCCCAGCAGCTCGGCCTGTGGCAGCAGTTCGGGCAAAGTTTCAAATTATCCGTCAATGTCTCGATGGACGATCTCGACCAAGCCGATTTACCGGAACAATTTGAACACATCGTCACCAGCGCGGGAATTGAAACCAAGCAGATCACGCTGGAATTGACTGAGAGCCGCTTGATGGACAACCTCACCCTCAGTCTGGAAATTTTGACGCGTCTGCGTCTCAAGGGCTTCGGCTTATCGATCGATGACTTCGGCACCGGCTTTTCAACCATGGAAAATCTCAAGCAATTGCCAGTCACCGAACTCAAGGTCGATCGCGCCTTTGTCAACGGTGCCACCGATGATGAAGCGGCGCGCGCGATTCTCGGATCAAGCATACAATTAGGTAAAATATTCCGCCTCAATTTGGTCGCTGAAGGCGTGGAGACACAACAAGATTGGGATCTGATCGCCCATTCAGGCTGCGATGAAGTGCAAGGCTACTTCATCGCCAAACCCATGGCCGCCGCTGCCTTCGTCGACTGGAAAGCCGACTGGGATCAGCGCTTGCTGCAAACTGGCAGCACCCAACTACCCCTAAAGGATAAGCCATGACTAGCGTACTCCCCCTCAATTGTGAAGACCTGCATGTGATGGTCATCGACGATGATGATTTTCAAATCGACTTCGTTTCTGACCTCTTGGGCGAACTTGGCGTCAAGCACATCAGTACCGCGCTCGGCGGCCGGCTGGGTTTACAAGAATTCGACCGGTGCGAACGCAAACCGGATTTACTGTTATGCGATATCCAAATGCCGGAAATTGATGGCTTTGAAATGATGAAAGAGCTCAGCGAACGCAAGTACCAAGGTGGCGTGATTTTGATGTCTGGCCAGGGTGCGAAAGTTTTGTACTCAGCTTCCTTAGTGGCACAACTGGCGCGGCAAAATTTTTTAGGGACTCTGGAAAAGCCACTGCAAAAACATATGCTGCAAAGTACCATCAAAAAATTGATTGAAGCCTGAAACAAGGCTGCGCGACTTCTCAGTTCGCGCAGCCTTGTTTAGCAACCCGGGCCAGCCCGAGTCACATTAAAACGATCAGATTTTTCCGTTCAAACTCAAACCTATCGTCAGCGGACGAACCCGATAACCTTCATTCACAGATTGCACATTCGGGCGTTGTATCACCTTCTCGTTATTCAGCAGATTTTTTGCAAACAACGAAACTTCCCAATTGCCGTAACTGGCACCGACACTGGCATCGACCGTGTTATAAGCCGGACGCAAATAATCGGGATCGGTATGCGTCAAACTACCATGGCTGGCACCTACCCAATGCACCGCACCGCGCGCAAAACCATAGACATCGTTAGTGACATCGAAATTATACTGACCCGTCAGACTGGCATTGTATTTCGGCACGCCTTGGATAGGATCACCCGAGGAAGCGCCGATCGACGGCACATCGGTGGCCAATTTCGCATTCGTGTACCCGGCTGACAAACCAAGCAAAATATTCGAAGTCGGCTTGATCTTCATTTCCACTTCCAAGCCATAACTCTTGGCTTTACCGACATTGGTTTCATAATCGAAGCCGCAACCCGGTAATACTATATCCTGTTGTAACTGATTCCAATCGATGTAAAACGCCGCCACATTGAGCGAAACGCGATTGCCCATCAAACGCGATTTACTGCCGACTTCATAGCTCCACAATTTATCGGGATCGAACGAAGTCGGGGCCGCCGTAATATTAAGATTTTTAAAATCGGCAGCACAGACGGCCGCCGGAATCGCGCGGTTCTGTCCACCTAAGCGGAAACCCTGAGCCGCGCTGGCATACACACTGTTATTCGGATCGACTTGCCAAGACAAAGCAATTTTCGGTGTCGTCGCATTGAAATTTGAGCTGGCATCGGAATGTGTCGGGCCACCGGCAAAGAACAAGTCACCATCGCGCGAGAGCGAATCGGTGGCGCGTAAATAGCGCGCGCCGACCGTGGCACTGACAGTTGGGCTGAAGTGATACGTGGCTTCACCAAACAAGGCCGTTTGCGTGGTCTTGTAATGGCGTGCGCTGAAATACGAATTGTCGCCCGGGAAGGCGGAACCCAAGATGGCCGGATCGCTGATGCTGGCACCGGCATTCTTAAATGCGGTATTGATGCCGAATACAGGCTCGTTATCGACCACATCCGTTTTCAAATTCGAATAAAATACCCCACCTATCCAGGTCACAGGCGAGGCCGCGGCGCTGCCATCATACGGCTTCGAGGCCAAGCGAATTTCCTGCGAAAACTGACGCACCTTATTATTGAGATACACCGCCGATGGCAAACCCGCGACCACATCACCGAGACCGGCCGGTGCCGTTGCTGCGGCATTGATGACGCCACCGATGTAGGCGCTGTTGACGGTAGTGCCGTCTTGGGTGCGATTAAAGTCGCGTGCGAAATAACTCGACACCGCGACCAGATCGGCAAAGCCCATATCGTAATTGACAGTCACACTAGGCACGACCAATTTGTCGGTGCCCGGCTCGCGCACGGTCTTCGCGGTTTGATTACCGGGCAAGGCCAGATAAAATGCGTCAATATCTTTCGACTTCACTTCTTGGTACAACACCGAAGGTGTAATCGCCAAATCACGGGTCGGCATCCATTTCAAAGCGGCGCGTAATACCGAACTGTCTTCACTGTTGATCCCGCTGCTGATCACCTTGCGGGTAGTCGGCGAAACTTGGTCGACAAAGCCGCTGTTATGCCCCTGTTGCACACCGATGCGCAGCGCCAGTTCATCTTTAATCAGCGGCAAGTTGTAGACGCCATTGACCGTATAGTTGGTGCCACCACCCTTGGTCGACGAGAATTCGCTAGAAACCGTGCCATCGCGCTCTTTCAAATCAGGCTGATTGGTGATGAATTTGAGCGTGCCGCCCATCGAACTGGCACCATACAAAGTACCTTGTGGACCACGCAGCACCTCGATGCGATCGATATCAAACAATTTCGGTTCGGCGCTGCCCAAACTGTATAGATTGCGCGTCGTCATCGATACATCATCGAGATACACGCCAACCGTGCTGGAACCGGCCGAAGAACTGACGCCGCGAATTTCAATATTGCTCAAGCCGGAACCGGAACCGCTGGCACCGGAAAACGACACATTCGGCACGGCCCGCGTCACATCGCTGAGGTCAGTGATGTGTTGGCCAGCCAATTCTTCACCCTTCATGACGGAAATACTCAGCGGCACTTTGCTGGCGTCTTCTTTGCGTTTTTGCGCCGTCACTGTGACGGTTTCGATTTGATCCGAGCGCTTCGCATTCGGCGTTGCTGTGTCACTGCTTTGCTGGGCCCATGCTGGGCTGGCAAAAATCGACGAGACTGCCGCTGCGATACAGAGCAGCTTGCCGTTATATGTATTCACCATGGTCATACCTTTATCGTTAAGAGCACCAAAAGAAGACAAAAATTATGCCGCCCCGCGAAATTGCTACACATTTGTGCAAATTTCGACGACGCGGCCTTATGTCTTTTGTATAAGCAAAAATTATTCCGGCTGGCCATCAGGCAGCAAAATGGTGCACAGATACCATGCGTCGGAAAATCGTTCTCAATATGGACGAACAGGAGGAAAAAGATAGCATAGTGCTGAGCAGCTACAAAGCAGCGCGCCGTATGACTGTGGTAAGGATGTTGAAACTTAGCCGGCAGATAAGTTTTATGAAAATTATTTATACTGATTCAATTTGATATTAGACAAATTATTTTCAGTTTATTCAGACTCACCACGGCATAACTGCCCCAGATAGCCCAGGCCGGCAATGGCGCGACTGCCATACCAAGAAAGTCGCTCTCCATCGATAAGCAAGACCGGCTTACCAAGCTGCTTCTCCAGAACATCGACATGCACGGCAGTAAAACGATACGGCTCGGTCGAGAGGCAGACCAAATCGATCTGTTCGAGCATGGCAGAGTTCCAACTGAAGGCCGGATAGCGCCGCGTGTCGTCGCTTGGCGTCCAGCATTCCCAACCGATCAGCGCCAGCATCGCTGCAATATAGGTGGCGGCCGACACCGTCATCCACGGATCTTGCCAAATGCAGTACACCACCGTTTGTCGGGGTGCAGCCACAGGCAAGCGCGCCCACGCTAACTCAAATTCGGCGCATAGATGCTGCGCCGCCGGCATCACCTCAAACAGCGCGCCGAACAAACGATACAGCGCCAAATTATCGCGTGGCAGCAGTGGATGGGTGACGATGATGTGGGGAATGAATTGCGCCAACAAGGCCACCGTCGGCTGCTCGTTTTCATCGATATTAACGATCAAATGCGTCGGTGCCAACTGACGGATTTTTTCTATATTGACGTCTTTGGTGCCGCCGACTTTAGGAATCAAAGCCACCTTTTCCGCCGGGTGGATGCAAAACCCGGTACGCCCGACCACGGCCGCGGACAAACCCAAATCGCACAGCAATTCCGTCAAGGACGGCACCAGGCAAACAATGCGCGCGTCACGGGCCGCCACCGGATGATGGCGCGTACCGGCCGCGTCGGTCAGACCGGCCGCAATGGCAGCGGTGGCAGCGGTGGCAGCGGTGGCAGCGGTGGCAGCGGTGGCAGCAGTGACATCATCCATCGGCGCGCGCCTTATGCGGTGCCTTCTGCATGGCCCAATCATAGAGCCAGTTCGGCAGCAGGCGCAGTAATTTTGCCACCAGCCCCATTTGCCAAGGAATCACGCGGTAACTGCGACCGCGGGCAATCGTCTGCAAGGCCAGCGTGGCAAAGCGCTGCACCGGCATCAGAAACGGCATGGTGTAGGCATTTTTCCCGGTCATCGGCGTATCAATATAACCGGGTGCCAGCGTCACCACCCGAATGCCTGAGCGTTTCAATTCCACCCGCAAGGACTCGCAATAACTGATCACCGCTGCCTTCGAAGCACTGTAGGCAGCGGCACCGGGCAAACCGCGTATGCCTGCCACACTGGCGATACCAACCAGACGGCATGGCGTGTCAGCGGCATAGTTCTGCATGGCAGCGATGAAGGGAGTGAAGGTCGCCACGGTCGCCGTCAAATTGGTCGCCACCACCCGTTCAAACACCGCCAGATCCGCCGGCTCGGCGCTCAGCGTGCCGACCGAGATACCGGCATTGGCAATGACAACTTGGACGCGGCCGCTTTTGGCCAGGAAATCTGCCGCCGCTGCCGCCAGAGCGGCGTGATCATTCACATCGAGCGCATACACAGAGTGCCGCTCGGGATGGGCCAAACTGGCGCGCAGTTGTTGCAACTGCTCGCCACGCCGCGCCACCAAACCCAGGCTGGCGCCTTGCTCGGCATAGGCTGCCGCCAAGGCGGCCCCGATTCCCGATGAGGCACCGGTGATGAACACTGCTTGCATGGTCTCTCCACTCAAAAAAAAGTCCGCCAGTTGGCGGACCGATGTTCAACTTCTCAGCTTACTTCTTGACCGTAGCCGGTGCTGCCGATAATTTTTCTTTGGCAGCCTTGGCGACGAGGAAGTCTAATACCTGGATCACGGCACGGTTTTGCTGATCTTCGCTCACCCGCGTCACGGTCGAAACCGCTTGCGCTGGAGATGTAACGTAGCGGCCATCGATAGCGATGGTCGGCACGCTGTCGATCTGATACGACTCCATCAGTTGGGTAGCGCGGCTGAGCTTGCTGCTGATGGCGAAAGAGTTGTAAATATCGGAGAACTTCTGTTTGTCGATTCCCGATTTGGCAACGAATTCCATGATATCTGCATCGCTTTGCAAACGATTACGTTCAACATGATAGGCATTGAATGCCTTGGCATGGTATTCCTCAGTTTTACCCATCGCTTCCAAAGTGAAGTACAGCTTCTGTTGCGTGACCAAGCCATGAAAATTCACGTGCACGCGTTTGAAGACGATATTGTCACCCTGCTTTTTCACCCACTCGGCGATCACCGGCTCAAGAGCATTACAGTGCGGGCAGAAATAACCGAAGAATTCGATGACTTCAACTTTTTTCCCACTCTCGGTGGGCTGGGTACGACTCAATACCCGATACTCGACGCCGCTTTGCGGTGCGGCCGGACTCGCGCCTGCCCCACTGGCTAAGAAACCCAAACCGAGTAATAACAATCCACGCAGCACTTGACTCAATACACGCATTATTTTTCCTTTAAAAATGTCATTCACTCAGGCACAGCCGCAGCAAATCCAAGTCCAGACGCTGCATGGGCTACACCCGGTGGTAATTATTTCACTGTTCTTACTACCGCCACATCGACGCCATTCTCAGACAATCTGGAACGAGTTCGGTTCATTGTTTCAACACTGCCGAATGGTCCTATCCGTACCCGGTACATGGTGCCGGTATCCGAAGTCTTTTCCGTCACCTTGGCTTCAAAACCGAGCAAGGCTAATTTTCCGCGCGCGCTCTCGGCATCGGCTTGCTCTTTGAAGGCCCCGGCTTGCAGCGAATACGTATATTTATCATCACTCACTTCGGCCGTCGGCGCTGCTGCCGGCGGTTTTGCTGCCGGTGCCGCAACTTTCGGTTCGGTCGCCTTCACCGCTTGGCTATTGGCCAACTGATTCGCCGTCAACTCATCGGGCTTGGCCGCGGCATGCGGCACTGCTGCTGCCGCTGGTGCGGTCTCCGGCGCGACTTTGGCGATATCATGCGCCGTGTCTTTGCCGTATAAAGGTTTGTTCGGATCTTGCAGTTGCACTGAGGGTTGATCGGCTTTATCAGTTTTCAAGCCTTTATTGGTAAAAGGCGTGCTGGTCTTGGTAATCAACAATGCCACCGCAACCGCGATGCCCAGACCGATCACCAATCCGATGATCAGTCCGGTCAAAGTATTGCCAAGTTGGCGTTGCAATCGTGAAGAATGAGGTTTCATGCGTCTCCGGCAAAAAAAAGCTGTTCGATTCAAGGTAGAGGCAAGGGCCGCAGCCACTTACATTTTCGGTGGTGCCGACACGCCGATCAAAGCCAGACCGTTGCGTATCACCTGACGCGTCGCCAGCATCAATGCCAAGCGCGCCAATTTCACCGCCTCGTCATCGACCAACACCCGTTCAGCATTGTAATAGCTGTGCAACTCACCGGCCAGATCACGCAAATAAAACGCCACCTGATGCGGACCAAGTTCGTCGAGTGCGCGTTCCAGCGCTTCCGGGTATTCTGCCAGCTTGGCCAGCAAACTGGCTTCACGCGGTGCCGTCAATGGTGTCAAATCGACCTCGGCAAGTGCGGCAAAACCGGCTTCTTCAGTCGAGTACTGTGCCAACACCGAGCAAATCCGCGCATGCGCATACTGTACATAGTAAACCGGATTTTCATCCGACTGCGACAGCGCGACATCGACATCGAATACAAACTCGGTATCGGCTTTGCGCGAGATCAGGAAAAACCGCACGGCATCACGACCACGCACCACATCGCCATTACCTGACCAGTCGATCAGATCGCGCACCGTCACATATGAACCGGCGCGTTTGGAAATTTTGACTTCGGCACCGTCCTTCATCACCGTCACCATCTTGTGCAAGATATAGTCGGGATAACCCTGTGGGATACCGACATCAAGCGCTTGCAAACCGGCGCGCACGCGCGCGATCGTGCCGTGATGATCGCTGCCCTGAATATTGATAGCCTGACGGTAGCCACGCTCCCATTTACTCACATGGTAAGCCACATCCGGCACGAAATACGTATAGGTGCCATCTGACTTCTTCATCACGCGATCTTTGTCATCGCCGTATTCGGTGGTACGTAACCACAATGCGCCATCCTGCTCGTAAGTTTTACCGGCAGCCGTGAGTGCCGCAACGGTGGCGGCCACTTTGCCATCGACATACAAAGACGATTCCAAATAATAATGATCAAATTTCACACCGAAAGCCAGCAAATCGCTGTCTTGCTCACGACGTAAGTAAGTGACCGCAAACGCGCGTATCGATTCGAGGTCGTTGACGTCGCCGTTGGCGGTGACCGGCACGCCATTGCTGGCCGAAACGGTTTTTTTATCGAGAAAATCGCGGGCGATCTCGGCGATGTAATCACCGTTGTAAGCCGTTTCCGGCCACGCCGGGTCGCCCGGCGCATGGCCATTGGCACGCGCCTGTACCGACAAGCCGAGATTGGCGATCTGTACACCGGCATCGTTATAGTAAAACTCACGGGTAACCGCATAGCCTTGGATATCGAGCAAAGCCGCCAGCGCATCACCGAGCGCACCTTGGCGACCATGGCCGACATGCAGCGGACCGGTAGGATTGGCCGAGACAAACTCGACCACCACCTTTTGACCGGCACCGCGCCGGCTCTGACCATAGGTAACCCCGGCCGTCAGCACGGTTTTCACGATGGCTTGCTTGGCGGCAGTTGCCAAGCGGATATTAATGAAACCGGGACCGGCGATCTCCACCGCAGCAATCAAAGGATGCGCCGCAGCTTCGAGACTAGCAACGATCTGCTGGGCAATCTCACGCGGATTTTTGCGCAAAGGCTTGGCAATCTGCATGGCGATGTTGCAGGCGATGTCGCCATGTGCCGCATCGCGTGGACGTTCCAGCAAGACATTGGCCGACACGCTGGTATCGGCAATCAAAGGCGCAACAGCTTGTTGCAAGAGGCGGAGAATTTCTTGTTTTTGTTCAGCTAACATGGCGCATAGGGATCGTTGCGTTTAGCACAACTAATCTAAATAAGGACAGTCCTCATTATACTGTCTCCCCCGCGCCATGTCCGGCTGCATCTGCAGGACTCACACAGTTTGCGCAGCCTCAGGCCCGTTCGATGGTGCTACCAGGCTAAAATTGCCAGCAAGCGAGTAAAAAAGACCCCGTTCATGATACCGAATACCGCGCTGCACACGATAACAAAGCCGCTATCGTCACGTAATGCCGGCTGTACCGCGACGGCGATATTTTCTGCATACTTCAGAATAAAAATACTCAGCATCAGCGCCATCGGTATCCAACTGCCACGTATCCAAATCAATTGGCCCGACAGCTTGCGTAGCGCGCCCGCTGTTTGCAGGGGCAGCAGCACCAGTATGGCCAACGCGACTGCCGCAGCCCAGCTCCCTAGCGAGGCCCATTGCACACCGAAATGCCCAATCAAACCTTGCAAAGACAAGGCACCCATCAGCAAGGGCATGATGACTGCCTTGCGCACGCTGACTTCCCTGTCCTGACTGGCCTGGAAACCGCGACTGATCAAAAATGCTAACAAAGCCCAGACCCAGATCGGTGTGTGTATCAAGATTTGCTGCAACATGTTGTTCTCCCTGTTTGTAAGTTGTTGCCAGTATTGCCGCTACGATGTCGCGATACGAGATGAATGCGATAAAGCGCGCGAAAATGTCGCGAAGGCACGGCTTTATGGCCTCAGTTGCATGGTCTGGGCGTGTAGAATGTGAGCTTTTCTCCATTTGGAAATGCTATGTGGTTCAAGAATTTACAGGTTTTTCGTCTTAACGCGCCGTGGCACATCAGCGCCTTGGAATTGAATGCGCAGTTGTCCAGAATCGCCTTCGCCAATTGCGCCTCCAATGAAATGCAAAGTCAGGGATGGGCTTCGCCGCGCGGCAACGACATGCTGGTACACAGCGTCAACGAGCAATTTCTGCTCAGTCTGGCAACCGAGAAAAAATTACTGCCTTCGAGCGTGATCAATCAAGTCACCAAAGCCCGTGCACTCGAACTCGAAGAACAACAAGGTTTCGCACCAGGTCGCAAAGCCATGAAAGATTTAAAAGAGCGCGTGACCGATGAATTATTACCGCGTGCCTTTGCCATCACTCGCCACACCCAAGTCTGGATCGATCCGCTCAACCGTTGGCTCATCGTCGATGCTGCCAGCCCGGCACGGGCCGATGAAGTCATCAAACTGCTGCTCAAGTGCTGCGACAAGCTGCCGCTGGAAGGCTTACGCGTCAAATCCTCACCTCAGGCGGCAATGACGAGCTGGTTGCTGGCCAATGAAGCCCCGAAAGGTTTCACCATCGATCAAGATACGGAATTGAAGTCATCGAAAGATGACAAAGCCACGGTGCGCTATGTGCACCACAGTATAGATGCCGAAGATGTACTCAAACACATCACGGCCGGTAAGCAATGCACCAAATTAGCCCTGACCTGGGATGACCGCATCAGCTTCGTCTTGACCGACACGCTGGCGATCAAGCGCATCAAACCGCTCGACATCCTCGACGAAGATAAAGAATCAGGCAACGACAAAGATGCCCGTCTCGACAGCGACTTCATGCTGATGACGGCAGAACTGGCCAAGATGCTCGATGACATCGTCTTCTCGCTCGACGGCGAACTCGACGCTGCCAAAGCGGCTTGATTCCTGCGTGCACAAAGCAAAAAAGACGAACCGAGTCAGGTTCGTCTTTTTTTTGTGCATATTTCTGAAACAAACTTTTGGCTTGCTTCCGCAATAGTGGAAAAAGCCGCTTGCTTACGCAAACGGCTTTTTATTTTACTGGCGGAGCGGACGGGGCTCGAACCCGCGACCCCCGGCGTGACAGGCCGGTATTCTAACCAACTGAACTACCACTCCGAAACAACTTAACCTGGCTGCCTTCGTTTATCTGTGGTGGGTGCTGAGAGGCTCGAACTCCCGACCTACGCCTTGTAAGGGCGCCGCTCTACCAACTGAGCTAAGCACCCATATTCATGCTTATTCAGATAAACTCTTCAACGTGTGTCACCACGTCTACAGAAGCAATATTGTATTACAAACTGCACTGCTTGTCTAGTGGTCTTCGTCAAGTATTTCACGCTAATTACTGCGATAGCACTTACAAAATCCACCATTCTCACTTAAAAGCAAAACCCCCGCTCTCACAAGAGAACGGGGGCATGCAGAATAGAAGCCTGACGATAACCTACTTTCACACTGGTTGCAGCACTATCATTGGCGCGTAGTCGTTTCACGGTCCTGTTCGGGATGGGAAGGGGTGGGGCCGACTAGCTATGGTCATCAGGCATAACTTGTTGATTCATTGTGCACCTCGCTACACTGAGGCACGCAATCAATCCAATTCAGAAGAAGTAAAGTCTTAATAATCTTGTTATTATTTTTTGGTTATGATTTGTACCGAACATTCCGGCAAACACTTCATTAACTCACTCGTAGCCTATACCTGCTAAGGTTATAGGGACAAGCCTTACGGGCAATTAGTACTGGTTAGCTTAATGCATTACTGCACTTCCACACCCAGCCTATCAACGTCCTGGTCTCGAACGACCCTTTAAAGAGATCTAGTCTCTGGGAAGTCTCATCTTAAGGCGAGTTTCCCGCTTAGATGCTTTCAGCGGTTATCTCTTCCGAACATAGCTACTCGGCAATGCCACTGGCGTGACAACCGATACACCAGAGGTTCGTCCACTCCGGTCCTCTCGTACTAGGAGCAGCCCCCTTCAAACTTCCAACGCCCACGGCAGATAGGGACCAAACTGTCTCACGACGTTTTAAACCCAGCTCACGTACCACTTTAAATGGCGAACAGCCATACCCTTGGGACCGGCTACAGCCCCAGGATGTGATGAGCCGACATCGAGGTGCCAAACTCCCCCGTCGATATGAACTCTTGGGAGGAATCAGCCTGTTATCCCCAGAGTACCTTTTATCCGTTGAGCGATGGCCCTTCCATACAGAACCACCGGATCACTATGTCCTACTTTCGTACCTGCTCGACTTGTCAGTCTCGCAGTTAAGCACGCTTATGCCATTGCACTATCATCACGATGTCCGACCGTAATTAGCGTACCTTCGAACTCCTCCGTTACACTTTGGGAGGAGACCGCCCCAGTCAAACTGCCTACCATGCACTGTCCCCGACCCGGATAACGGGCCAAGGTTAGAACCTCAAATAAACCAGGGTGGTATTTCAAGGATGGCTCCACGCAAACTGGCGTCCACGCTTCTAAGCCTCCCACCTATCCTACACAGATCGATTCAAAGTCCAATGCAAAGCTACAGTAAAGGTTCATGGGGTCTTTCCGTCTAGCCGCGGGTAGATTGCATCATCACAAACATTTCAACTTCGCTGAGTCTCGGGAGGAGACAGTGTGGCCATCGTTACGCCATTCGTGCAGGTCGGAACTTACCCGACAAGGAATTTCGCTACCTTAGGACCGTTATAGTTACGGCCGCCGTTTACTGGGACTTCAATCAAGAGCTTGCACCCCATCATTTAATCTTCCAGCACCGGGCAGGCGTCACACCCTATACGTCCACTTTCGTGTTTGCAGAGTGCTGTGTTTTTATTAAACAGTCGCAGCCACCAGTTTATTGCAACCCCTTCACCCTTCTGCCGCAGGGCAGTCAAGCTACAAGGGCGTACCTTATCCCGAAGTTACGGTACCAATTTGCCGAGTTCCTTCTCCCGAGTTCTCTCAAGCGCCTTAGAATACTCATCTCGCCCACCTGTGTCGGTTTGCGGTACGGTCTCGTATGACTGAAGCTTAGAGGCTTTTCTTGGAACCACTTCCGATTGCTTCATGCACTAGTGCACTCGTCCCAACCCCTTGAATTCCGCGCCCGGATTTGCCTAAGCGCCTTCTTTGAGCCAGAAACCGACTATTCCAACAGTCGGACAACCTTCCGCGATCCGTCCCCCCATCGCATCATACGACGGTGCAGGAATATTAACCTGCTTCCCATCAGCTACGCATCTCTGCCTCGCCTTAGGGGCCGACTCACCCTGCTCCGATGAACGTTGAACAGGAAACCTTGGGCTTACGGCGTGGAGGCTTTTCACCCCCATTATCGCTACTCATGTCAGCATTCGCACTTCTGATACCTCCAGCATCCTTTACAAGACACCTTCGCAGGCTTACAGAACGCTCTCCTACCATATCCATAAATGGATATCCGCAGCTTCGGTGTATAGCTTAGCCCCGTTACATCTTCCGCGCAGGACGACTCGATCAGTGAGCTATTACGCTTTCTTTAAAGGGTGGCTGCTTCTAAGCCAACCTCCTGACTGTTTTAGCCTTCCCACTTCGTTTTCCACTTAGCTATACTTTGGGACCTTAGCTGGCGGTCTGGGTTGTTTCCCTCTTGACACCGGACGTTAGCACCCGATGTCTGTCTCCCTTGCTCGCACTCGTCGGTATTCGGAGTTTGCAATGGGTTGGTAAGTCGCGATGACCCCCTAGCCATAACAGTGCTCTACCCCCGACGGTGATACAAGAGGCACTACCTAAATAGTTTTCGGAGAGAACCAGCTATTTCCAAGTTTGTTTAGCCTTTCACCCCTACCCACAGCTCATCCCCTAATTTTTCAACATTAGTGGGTTCGGTCCTCCAGTGCGTGTTACCGCACCTTCAACCTGGCCATGAGTAGATCACTTGGTTTCGGGTCTACACCCAGCGACTGATTCGCCCTATTCGGACTCGATTTCTCTACGGCTTCCCTATGCGGTTAACCTTGCCACTGAATGTAAGTCGCTGACCCATTATACAAAAGGTACGCAGTCACGGAACAAGTCCGCTCCTACTGTTTGTATGCACACGGTTTCAGGATCTATTTCACTCCCCTCCCGGGGTTCTTTTCGCCTTTCCCTCACGGTACTGGTTCACTATCGGTCGATATCGAGTATTTAGCCTTGGAGGATGGTCCCCCCATGTTCAGACAGGATTTCACGTGTCCCGCCCTACTTGTCGCAAGCTTAGTTCCACATTGATGATTTCGACTACGGGACTATCACCCTCTTTGGTCGCACTTTCCATTGCGTTTGTCTATCAAAAATGCTAAATCTTGCAGGCTCTTCCCATTTCGCTCGCCACTACTTTGGGAATCTCGGTTGATTTCTTTTCCTGTAGCTACTTAGATGTTTCAGTTCGCCACGTTCGCTTTGCATACCTATGTATTCAGTATGCAATGACCTTACGGCCGGGTTTCCCCATTCGGAAATCTGCGGATCAAAGTGTGTTTGCTCACTCCCCGCAGCTTATCGCAAGCTACTACGTCCTTCATCGCCTGATATCGCCAAGGCATCCACCATGTGCACTTAGTCACTTGTCCCTATAACTTTAGCTTCTGGCGTCTCGTTTCATTGCTGAAACCAGGTTCATCGCCAGAAAGCGGTTATAGTTCTTTACTACTTATGAGTATTACTTTAGCGTTTGCCGTATCTCAAGAATTTATTTTTTTCTAAAACTGCCTTTCGGCTGCTTTTGATCAAACTCTTTTTAATACATTGTTTGTTTCGATACAATCATAACCCTTCCATAAATTATCCAGCATGACTGTCGTCATACCGAACGACAACATCTTCCGATGTTATCCTTTACAGAAATAATTTGATTATTTCTACTTTACTTCTTCTAAATTGTTAAAGAACGAGATACTACTTATTACTCTGACTTTCGCTTTGAAAGATCAAACCTAAATCTCTGCGTCTTACTCATTCGCTGACTTAGGTTTGCTATTTCTTGGTGGGTCTGGTTGGGCTCGAACCAACGACCCCCGCGTTATCAACACGGTGCTCTAACCAACTGAGCTACAGACCCGCTTATCTGCATTGACTAATACTGGTGGAGGATGACGGGATCGAACCGACGACCCCCTGCTTGCAAAGCAGGTGCTCTCCCAGCTGAGCTAATCCCCCTCTTATACCTCATTAAGCTACTGCGCACTTCAATCTTCAATCTCCGATGCTCGTCGTACCGAAGTACGACTGCGCTTCTCGATTGAACCTTGAAGCGCTCGCGACGCTTACTGAGGAATAACTGGCTTCCCTGGTATCACTACCAAGCTTTTCTCGTTATTTAATTTAACAGTCAATAAAAGTGAACACTCAACTACGGCGCTACTCTAGAAAGGAGGTGATCCAGCCGCACCTTCCGATACGGCTACCTTGTTACGACTTCACCCCAGTCACGAACCCTGCCGTGGTAATCGCCCTCCTTACGGTTAAGCTAACTACTTCTGGCAGAACCCGCTCCCATGGTGTGACGGGCGGTGTGTACAAGACCCGGGAACGTATTCACCGCGACATGCTGATCCGCGATTACTAGCGATTCCAACTTCATGCAGTCGAGTTGCAGACTACAATCCGGACTACGATACACTTTCTGGGATTAGCTCCCCCTCGCGGGTTGGCGGCCCTCTGTATGTACCATTGTATGACGTGTGAAGCCCTACCCATAAGGGCCATGAGGACTTGACGTCATCCCCACCTTCCTCCGGTTTGTCACCGGCAGTCTCATTAGAGTGCTCACCTTAAATGTAGCAACTAATGACAAGGGTTGCGCTCGTTGCGGGACTTAACCCAACATCTCACGACACGAGCTGACGACAGCCATGCAGCACCTGTGTTACGATTCTCTTGCGAGCACACCTAAATCTCTTCAGGCTTTCGTACATGTCAAGGGTAGGTAAGGTTTTTCGCGTTGCATCGAATTAATCCACATCATCCACCGCTTGTGCGGGTCCCCGTCAATTCCTTTGAGTTTTAATCTTGCGACCGTACTCCCCAGGCGGTCTACTTCACGCGTTAGCTGCGTTACCAAGTCAATTAAGACCCGACAACTAGTAGACATCGTTTAGGGCGTGGACTACCAGGGTATCTAATCCTGTTTGCTCCCCACGCTTTCGTGCATGAGCGTCAGTGTTATCCCAGGGGGCTGCCTTCGCCATCGGTATTCCTCCACATATCTACGCATTTCACTGCTACACGTGGAATTCTACCCCCCTCTGACACACTCTAGCCATACAGTCTCAAATGCAGTTCCCAGGTTGAGCCCGGGGATTTCACATCTGACTTATATAACCGCCTGCGCACGCTTTACGCCCAGTAATTCCGATTAACGCTTGCACCCTACGTATTACCGCGGCTGCTGGCACGTAGTTAGCCGGTGCTTATTCTTCAGGTACCGTCATTAGCACGCTGTATTAGAGCATGCCGTTTCTTCCCTGACAAAAGAGCTTTACAACCCGAAGGCCTTCTTCACTCACGCGGCATTGCTGGATCAGGCTTGCGCCCATTGTCCAAAATTCCCCACTGCTGCCTCCCGTAGGAGTCTGGACCGTGTCTCAGTTCCAGTGTGGCTGGTCGTCCTCTCAGACCAGCTACTGATCGTCGCCTTGGTAGGCTTTTACCCTACCAACTAGCTAATCAGATATCGGCCACTCCATGAGCATGAGGTCTTGCGATCCCCCACTTTCCACCTTAGTGCGTATGCGGTATTAGCGTAACTTTCGCTACGTTATCCCCCACTCTAGGGTATGTTCCGATATATTACTCACCCGTTCGCCACTCGCCACCAGGCCGGGTTACCCCATTCCGTGCTGCCGTTCGACTTGCATGTGTAAGGCATGCCGCCAGCGTTCAATCTGAGCCAGGATCAAACTCTTCAGTTTAATCTCTGTTTTTGTGTTCATTTCTGAACTCTGTCGTTGCCGACAGATCGCTCACTCAAAATACTGACAGTTCCGTCACTCATTGCTGAGCGACTTTCCTATTATTTATTTCTTGTGAAGCATTTGATATTTTTTAAGCATGCCGACTAAATAAATTTAGTCGGTGCGCTTTCATCAAGTGCTCACATTTATTGACTGTTAATTGTTAAAGAACCGTATTCTTTTCCGCTTCCTCTTGCGAGGTTTGCTACGAAGCGTTGTGTTCGTCAGCAGCAGAGAAACGAGATTATGCAGTACTTACCGGCTGCTGTCAATACCCTGTTTTACTTGACGCCGTTTTATTCAAACATTGCCGGGGTAAGACGCTTGCCTTGTTGCTATCTCGCTGCACTCGTCAGCGGGAGTCGGACTATAGCAAGCGCAGGCGGGTAGCGCAAGTAGGTAGGGTAAATAATTTATATGAATTGGTAAATCAGCGGTCGACCAGGTCGGCGGTTTTTAATAAGGCATGGATGGCGCGCTCGAATGCCGGCGCCTGTTCTGCCAAGCGGATGCTGCCATCCTGTGTGCGCCGACAAAAGTGTTCGGTCGAAATGATGGCCGGTTCAGCTTGCCCTTGAAAACTCAGCACCATGGTATTCATCGCCAGATCGCACCATTGCACACAGCCGCGACGCAGCGGCGCTTGACTACCCTTATCATTACTCATCTCAAAGGCGATGCCACTGATAAGGCGTTCGCGCAGTAACTGCAAGTTCACAGCGGCGTGTGCCGGCTGCGGCGAGGGAATCACGCTCTTCGCTGCGAGCTCGTCACTGATGAGTTCAACGACTAAGCCGGATTCTTCTAATAAGCTCAAAAGATAGGGCAGAACTTCAGCGAACTTGTCGGCCGTTGCGACTTCCGACATCACCAAAGCCGGTTGCTCGACGAATTCCTTGAAGGTGGCATGCATTTCCAGCAGCGTGCTGCCGTGCGCGACCTGCTCGTTCACTTTCATGGCGCGACTGTGCGCATCAGTCAGCCAACTCGATAAGGCATTTTGCTTGAAGCGATTCCATTTCAATAAATCCATGCCAAGTTGCAAGTCGGCAAATAACTGCGGCGTCAAGTCGCGTAGTGCTTGTTGTTCTGTGCTGTTATGCTTGGGATCTATACTCCACACCACATCGGCCACAAAGGAACGGAAGCGTTTGGCCAAGTCGTGGTCAAAACGCGCGGCCAGGTTAATGGCGCGTATCCATTCCCCTTCCAAAAAAGCTTGAAATTGCGGCGCAATCGTCAAGCCGCTGAGCGCCGCTTGCATGCTGCGTGAGGCTTGCTCGAACTGGCTGTAGCGGATTTGCGCTTCTTCTATCAGTTTCACGGCACGTCTGACCGATTTGTCTTGTATCCGCAGTTCGCGCGAGACAAAGGTATCAAAACGATTATGTATACGTTCAAACAAGCCCGGTATGCTGCAGTCATGGCGCGCCAAGGTTTTGAAAACACGTGCCAATTCGTCTTCAAACAACTGCCTTGCAGCATCTTGGTACTTGAGTCCGAGAGCGGTTGAAGCGATACGATTAATCAACTGGCGCGCCGGATGGCTGGGCGTCTTCAAGAAACTGTGGTCGCTCAAGGCCAGTTGTAATATCAGAAACTGGCTTTTCGCCAACTGCAGGCGTAAATTCAGCGGCAGCAGGGCGTCGGTCAAGATGCTTTCAAACAGCGCAATGACGATATCGATACACATCTGTTGCTCGGCATTGCGCGCCAAGTGCTGTAATGCTTCGCGCCGCTCGTATACCAAATTACGTAATTCACCGCGGCCGTTTTGCATGGCGCTGCTGTCGGGAATCAGGAAACGGTGAATTTGCCCGGCGATGACGACAAAATCGAGGCCGGAAAAGGAGAATTTCGCCCCCTGCGCTAGCGGCGAGGCAGCATGCGCCAATTGTAACTGCACAATCAATTCGCGCACGCTCGACAGATACTGGCCGCCGGGCTTGCTCACACTATCAGAATTCAAGCGCGGTGGCCGCGCTCTGGCCTTGCTCTCCCAACTCACCGTTGTGTCATCCCCGAAGGCGTGGCGCAACACGTCGCCGAGCGCATCGACGCCGTCTAGCCAAGTGAGCGGCATGCTCTGCGTTTCATCCACCTCGGCAGAGGCGGCACAGCGTAAGCCGGTGCGCGCGCGTAGCTCGGCGAGCCATTGCACGATGCTTAAGGCGGGCTTGAGCATCAAGGAGGGGAACCCGCCTTGTTCGGCCGCCGCTGTGATCACATGCGGTGGGAGTGGTGTCGCCTGTAAGGCTGGCATACCGGCGCGGTAGACAATATGTTCGGGGGTTTTATTGATTTTCAGTGTCAGGTGTGCCGCTAAGCCGGATTTCGCCAGCTCGGTATTCAACTCACGGTATAAATCTACCAGATGGTTTTTAATGATGTCGCAAATTTGCTGCATCAAGATGCGGCTGAGCGACGCTGTGACGTGCAACTCTTGTACTGCGAGCGTGATACAGCGAGCAATTAAGTAAGGACGAAATGGATTTTCTCGTTCGCAGATGTCGTCTTGCTTGAATAAGACGGCAATCCGCAGGTTGACATCGATTAATTGCTGGCCGGCGGCGTTACGAAATAAATTCGTCGCATTGTTTGAAAGCAGCGAGCTTTCGAACGCGCTAGAGTCGAGCAAGCTCATGTCTTCGGCCAGATTGCTACTGCTGCGCGGCCGATAGCTGCTATAGCAATTGACCACGCTGATGGCGAGCAGTTGTGCCATGGTGTTGCTCAGTGCTTGCATCAAGGGTCCGCGTTGCTCTTGCAGCAAGGCGCGGGCTTGCGCGATATCGGCTTGTTCCGCGCTCGAATTGCTGGCACTTGCCTTACCGAACAGTGCTTCTATCGCCTGAGGGACGAGGGTTTGCAGCGCATCTTGGAATGCGTTTAAAAAGACCAAACGTGCAGACGAGAGTACTTCTTCCGACTCCATATTCTTCCTCAATCAACGCACAGACGACGACATCACTCAGTACTCGGACTGCCGCCGTCCGGTCGGGTGGCCGCAAAGCGCTAGCCTCAGTCGGCTTTCGTTTTACGCGGTGCGGCTTTTTTCACGGCCGGTACTTTTTTAACAGCGCTTGCTTTTTTGACGGCCGGTGCCTTTTTGGCTGCCACTGCTTTATCCGTCACGGCCACGGCGTCGCCCTCAGCGACAGCCTTCGCTTTACCGGCAGCCGGAGCTTTGGCCTTACGTTCTTCAAACTCGAAACTGACTTTACCATCTTTACCGCGAACCAGAAATGCCTTGAACGGTCGGCGTGTGCGTTGTGAAACAAAACCTGGCAATAAATCAGTTTTACCATCGACCAGTAATTTGACCATTTGCTCCGGCAATATCTCTTGCTGCAGAATGATGCGACCGCTACGGAAATCACAAGCCTTGGGCTTGGCCATGCTTTTTTCGCACACATACGACAGGCCCATTTCATACACGCCGGCGGCACATTTCGGGCAAGGGCCTAACACGGTTTGACCGGTGAAATCGACGCCTTCGCCATCCTCGCCCTCATCTTGGTTTTGACCGAAGTCAAATTCCAACTTCAAATTATTGTGCTCGGTGTCGGCAACAATTTTCAAAATAGCGGCAAATGGACGCCCCATTTTTGAGCGGAAACCTTGTAATGGGCCGATTTCTCGCTTGCTCAGCAATTCTTCGACTTCAGCGACTTCAAACTGGCGACTGCCAGGCGTCTTGCTCATGGAAAAATCGCATTTAGTACAGGCGAAACGACGATAATTTTCTTTGACGATGGCACCACAATGCGGGCAAGGCGTATGCAGGGTCGCATAATCGCCTGGGATCGTGTCATTGTCGTACTCTTTGGCGCGCTTGACGATGATTTGTGTCATCTGTGCAATTTCGCGCATGAATTCTTCGCGACTGATTTTGCCTTTTTCCATTTGCGAGAGTTTGTACTCCCATTCGCCGGTCAGTTCCGGCGAAGTCAATTCATCGACACCTAAGCCGCGCAGCAAGGTCATTAATTGAAAGGCTTTCGCGGTCGGCATCATTTCCCGGCCTTCGCGCAACAAATAACGTTCCGTCAGCAAGCCTTCGATGATGGCTGCGCGCGTGGCCGGTGTACCTAAACCTTTGCCAGCCATTGCTTCGCGCAAGTCGCCGTCGTCCACCAGTTTGCCGGCGCCTTCCATGGCCGACAATAAGGTTGCTTCGCTATAGCGAGCCGGCGGTTTGGTGACCAAGCCATGAGCGGCCACCGTATCGGCCAATACTTTTTCGCCTTTCGCAACAGCCACCAAGGTGCCTTTGCCTTCGGTATCTTTTTCTTCCAGAGCTTCTTTACCATAAATGGCCAACCAACCGGCATTGGTCATGACCTTGCCTTCAGTTTTGAACTGATGGCCAGTTACCTCGGTAATGCGGGTAGTGACTTGGAATTCGGCGGCGGGGAAGAATACGGCCAAGAAGCGGCGCGTGACCAAGTCATACAGCTTTTGTTCCGGTTCCGACAAGTTCTTCGGCGCTTGGCCAGTAGGAATGATCGCAAAGTGATCACTGATCTTGCTGTTGTCGAAAATGCGTTTATTCAGCTTGACCCAGTTATTGTTCAAAATTTGCGCGGCAAATTGGTAGTAATTATTGTTTTCCGCCACGGTGGAAAGCGTTTGCTTGACGGTATCAAGGTAATCTTCCGGCAAATGGCGCGAATCGGTACGCGGATAGGTCAGTACTTTATGTTTTTCATACAGCGCTTGCGCCAAACCAAGGGTGTTTTTGGCTGAAAAACCGAATTTCGAGTTGGCTTCGCGTTGCAAACTGGTCAAGTCAAACAAGGCTGGGGCGATTTGGCTGGCTGGTTTCGATTCTTCCGATACATTACCTTGTCGTCCCCGGCAAGCGGCCACGATCGATTCGGCCGCTAATTTGCTCCATAAGCGTTCGGCGCGTTTTTCTGGATCGTGTTCATCTTTTTTGAATTGCGGGTCGAGCCAGCGGCCTTCATAAATCCCGGCAGCGCAAACAAATTCGGCACGCACTTCCCAAAAATCACGCGAGACGAATTTTTTGATCTTTTCTTCGCGCTCGACGACGATGGAAAGGGTCGGGGTTTGCACACGACCAACCGTGGTCAGGTAAAAGCCGCCTTCTTTCGAATTGAAGGCCGTCATGGCACGGGTACCATTGATACCAATCAACCAATCGGATTCGGAACGACAACGTGCGGCGTCGGCCAATGGCAACATGTCTTCATCGCTGCGCAGTTTTTGGAAGCCGTCACGTATCGCACCCGGCGTCATCGATTGCAACCACAGGCGTTGTACCGATTGTTTGGCTTTTGCATGTTGCGCAATCAAGCGAAAGATCAATTCCCCTTCACGCCCGGCATCGCAGGCATTGATCAGGGCACTGACGTCTTTGCGTTTGATCAATTTGGTCAAGACCTTGAGCCGTGTTTCCGTCTTGGCAATCGGATTGAGTGCGAAGTAGGGCGGAATCATGGGTAAGTGGGCGAAGCTCCATTTGCCACGTTTGACATCGTACTCTTCCGGAACCATGATTTCGAGCAAATGACCGACCGCCGACGACAAGACATAGTCGTCCGATTCAAAATAATCATCATGCTTGGTGAAACCTCCCAACGCTTTAGCGATGTCGGCAGCGACTGAGGGTTTTTCGGCAATGATGAGCGTTTTTGTCATTTCTTGGTTCTCGAATGGTTTTCTGTGCAAACGAATAATGTCTAACGTGCAACATTTTTCGCAAAATAAGCGTAAGCCTAACCTAAATTAGCGCGCAACGATGGATATGACAGCGGAAAAAACGCTGTTAGCCCGCGATTTATGTCAGAAGTCTTGGAATATTGAAATGATTAATGCAAAAGACGTGGTTCATTGTCGTCATCTGACAACAGTAATTCATCAAACATCAGCATATCGGGCTCGCTACCTTGGCTCCAAAGCATCATTAACACGATGATGCGGAGTTTATCGAGCGGCAACGGTGACTCGTTGACGGCCAAGGCCCGTTCGATCACGATTTCACGCTGAAGGGAAGTCAAGAGGCCGGCAGATTCAAGAAATTGAATGAAGCCGACGGCAGCCGTACCCAAGGCGGACATTTCGATTTGCGCATACACCCGAAAGCCGCTCGATGGCAAAGCCGGCGGCTGCGATGGTGCTCCCGTCATGGCCAAGCCGGTGAGCCAGGTCAGCGCTTCTGAAATATCATCTTCGGGAAAACCGACGGCAGACAATTTTTTAACCAAGGCCGCCGTATCCGGACAGGCATCGGGACGGTAATAGGTTTCGTATAGGTAAACAAGGATATCAAACATGGCCCTACTTTATCCGCTCCCTTCGTTTCCAACAAGTCCCGCGGTGCAATATAGTCAGCAATTAATACAAATGCACTTCAAGCGAGCCGACGAAAGCGCAGGCCGGGTAAGGATTCGATCATGCCGGCCAGTTCCAGTTCCAGCAAGTGGGCATGCAGCTCGGCCAAACTCAGCGCGCTGGCTTGGACCAAGGCGTCAAGGCTGATCGGCTGGTGACTGAGCAGGGCCAGCAGTTGATCGCCGGCAGCGTCGAGCAGGGGCAGCGCTGCTTGTTGGCGCGCCGGCGGCGCATGGAAATGCGGCGGTAATTCTTCCAAAATATCGGCCACCGATTCGACCAACTTGGCCCCCTGTTTAATCAACTGATGGCAGCCCTTGGCCAAGGGCGAGTGGATCGAGCCCGGCACGGCGAACACATCGCGACCTTGCTCAAGAGCCATTCTGGCCGTGATCAAGGAACCCGACTGGGCCGCCGCTTCGATGACCAAAATCGCTTGCGACAAGCCGGAGATGAGCCGGTTACGGCGTGGGAAATTGGCCGCCTGTGGGGGCGTGCCGAGGCTGTATTGACTGACGATGGCACCGCGCTCGGCAATCTCGCTGGCCAAACGACGATGGCTGGCCGGATAGACGATATCAGCACCGCTGCCGACGACGGCAATGGTGGCACCACTGGCACGCAAAGCTGCTTGATGGGCCGCGCCATCAATACCGCTGGCCAGCCCGGAGGTGATGGTCAGGCCGGCATGGCTTAAGGCGGTGGCGAACTGTTCAGCATCGCGCCGCCCTTGCACACTGGCATGGCGACTGCCGACGACACCAATGCCGGCAGAACTGAGCAAGGCACGTTGGCCTTGAATATACAGTAGTAAGGGTGGGTCGGGGATGGCCAGTAAGGCCGGCGGGTAATCGGCATCGGCCAGGCTCATGATGCTGTGCCCGGGAGCATCGCACCAACGCTCGGTGCTGGCGGTCAGCGCCAGCAAAGCTGGCGATGGTGCTTGCTGCAGCGCCGCGGCCAGCTTGCTACCGACCACTTGCTCCAGCGATTCAAAGCGGGCCTCAAACAGCGCCGCTGGCAAGCCGAAGGTTTGAAGTAATTGACGCGCAGTCGCCGCGCCGACTCCCGGCGTTTGTTCCAGCTTCAACCAGAAAAAAAAATCCGGCAACACCGCCCGGCTCCTCGATAGGCTTACTGCGGCGATGCCGCGACGTCTCCTACTTTAACAAAATTCGTCACCTGCATGATCAAGCCATAAGAAATATGATCAAACACGCGGAAAATGAAGACATTGCCATAAACTTCATCGGGTAATTTGACGAGGCGATTATCATCGGTGTGATCCTTGATGGTTTCACCGTGACGATGCAAGCTCAATACCGTGCCCAGATCGACGCCATGTTCGCTGCCGCGGTTGATGGTGATGATTTGATTTTGCCCGGCCACCGACACGCCGCCGTACACACTCACCACACGCGCGCGCAAGTTGTCAGACGGCGGGTGCGGCACATAGCTGATGATAGGGGAAGGCGGCACGGGCAGCAAACGGTCGCCGGCCGACATTTCTTCTTTGGAACTGACCACGGTAAAGGTATGGACATCGCTTTGGACATCCTCAGCATCTTCGGCCGTGCGCGTGAGCTTGACGGTGCCGACGAACGCTGCTTCGTAGCCGATCACTTGGTCAGTGTCGGGATCTTTCAGCGCCACGCCGGGACGAAACACTTGAAATGAAGTGCCGCCATCCAATTCACCGCGTACATAAGCTTTCTCGCCTTGAGCCAAGCTGACGCGCCCTTCGACCGCGGCGATGATGCGTGGGGTGCGCGCCAAGGTCTCGCTTTCCACCACCACCGGCTGCGACAGGAAGGGTTCAATCACCGAGGCGGGAATCGAGGTGATGGCATTGACGCCCAAACCTTGCACGCGCGAGTGCGGGGTGAGTTTGACACTGACCGGTGCGCCACCGAGCTCGCCGCTGCCAGAACCGTTGGCCAAGCGCAAACGCTGATTGACGCGGTCAAAGTAGACGATCTGGCCTGGGTAAATCCAGTGAGGGTTACGAATATCGGCTTTGTTCATGCCCCACACTTGCGGCCAACACCAAGCATTGTTGAGAAAGGTGGAGGAAATACCCCACAAGGTGTCACCGGCAACGACGACATGCTTATCTGGTGCATCGACTAAAAAGCTACATTGACTGCCGCGCGCCACTGTTTGCGCCCGAGCAATACTCGCATCAGCCGGCGCAGCGGTGGAAATTTGCGTAGCAAAAGGAAGACCAGCAACGAGGATGGCGGCGATTGTGCTAAACTTTTTCATGAATATTTTCCGATGCGAGATGCTGCGAGACAGCAAATAGGGCAAACCTGCAGGCTAAGGCTTGCAAAAATTGCCAAATTGAATCAAATTCTGCCCATAAATCCTTGAACTAGCAAGAAAAACCACGCAATGGCCCACTCGGTTTGTTGTGAAATGTCTTATGTCTATATTAAATATCCTGCGTTACCCTGATCCTCGGCTGCATAAAATTGCTAAACCGATAACAGTCTTTGATAAACGGCTGCAACAGCTCATCGCCGATATGGCAGAAACCATGTACGACGCCCCAGGCGTAGGCTTGGCAGCGTCACAAGTTGATGTCCATGAGCAACTGGTCGTCATCGATATTTCAGAAAGCAATGATGCGCTGTTGGTAATGATCAACCCTGAAATCATCTGGGCCAGTCCAACGCTCTCCGTCTATGACGAAGGTTGCCTGTCGGTGCCGGGCGTGTATGACGGCGTCGAACGACCGTCGGAAGTGCGCGTGAAGGCACTTGATGCCCATGGTCAGCCGTTTGAATTGCAAGCCGATGGTTTGCTGGCGGTCTGTATTCAACACGAAATGGATCACTTGCTCGGCAAAGTTTTCGTCGAATACCTGTCACCACTCAAACGCACGCGCATCAAAACCAAGATGCTCAAAGAAGAACGCGAAGAGCAACGCAAAGCGCCGGGGCGTCGATGAAAGTCATTTTCGCCGGGACGCCTGAATTTGCAGCAACGGCACTGGCGGCTGTGCATGCGGCGGGGTTTGAGATTCCCTTGGTGCTCACGCAACCGGACCGGCCGGCCGGCCGCGGCATGCAGTTGCATGCCTCGGCGGTGAAACAATTTGCCGTGCGACACGGAATTCCTGTCGCCCAACCCAGCTCGCTGCGGCTGGACGGCAAGTATCCGCACGAAGCGGCAGCGGCCCACGAGTTGCTGCACGCCACTGAGCATGCGGTCATGGTGGTGGCAGCGTATGGCCTGATTTTACCGGCCTCGGTGCTGACGATCGCACCACGCGGTTGCCTCAATATTCATGGCTCCTTGTTGCCGCGCTGGCGGGGCGCAGCACCGATACACCGCGCCATTGAAGCCGGCGATACCGAAACCGGCATCACGATCATGCAAATGGATGAGGGACTCGATACCGGTGCCATGCTGCTCAAACAAGCCATTCCGATTACGGCCGACAGCACCACCGGTATGCTGCACGATCAGTTGGCGGCGCTCGGTGCGCGCATGATCGTCAGCGCGTTACAGCAACTTAAACAGGCACCATTGCTGGCGACGCCACAGCCGCTTGAGGGCGTTTGCTATGCTTCAAAAATCAGCAAAGAAGAGGCGGCTTTGGATTTCCACCAGCCAGCCGAAGTGCTGGCACGTAAAATTCGCGCCTTCTTTCCCTTCCCCGGTACCCACGCTCAGTGTGCCGGCAACAATATTAAAATTTGGGCTGCTGTCGCACTGCCAGGCGAGACCGGCAGCGCTTTAGCGGGACAAGTGCTGAGTGCGTCGGCACAAGAGGGCATACGCATCGCTTGCGGCAGCGGCATATTGCAATTGACAGAGTTACAAAAACCTGGGGGCAAACGCTTGCCGGCGGCAGAGTTTTTGCAGGGTTATCAACTCAGTCCGGGCATGCTGTTGAATCAAATTTAAATGTTCTTATAAACAAAAAAACGACACTTCGGTGTCGTTTTTTGTTATGCCATAATTGATTTTAGGAAAACTTGCCGATTTAACTGTTGATTGTAAGTAATTTCTTTTTGGATGATAAAAACTTGTTGTATTCTACGCCATAGAATCGGCCAGCCCGGCCTGTGTTGTGTATCAGTCATCCACTCTGAAAATACGAAAGTAAGCGCATGAAGAAATTAATTCCTATGGCTGTTGCAGCTATGATGCTGGCGGGATGCGCCACTCAATACAGCGAGACACCGCTTACCGGAAACTTTCCCACCACCACGCAAAACAAACTGCAAGCCTCTGCACACTGGCTGTTAATCGCCAAAGATGTGGCTACGCAAATCAAAGCCGGCACCGATAAAATCGGTGCCCCGGTGTATGTTACGCCACCGGCAGCGCACAGTAAGTTTACGCAGGTATTTTATGAACAGTTGATCACTTCCTTAGTCGAGCAAGGAGTGACGGTCCGCCGCACTCAAGACAGCACGGTACAAGTGGTCGATATCGATACGCAGTTGCTGGAATTCCGCAATGACCGCGATCAGAACCGTCAATTCACCAGCCTGACCATCATCGGCGTTGGTATTGCTGCATTACATGAACTGTCGACAACGGCCGCATTGGCTGTTGGTGGCTTGGCAGTGGCCGGTGCCAGTGACTGGCACAATTGGGTCAATCAGGAATATGCCAGCGGACGCACGCCACGCTACGAATTGATCGTCACCACCTCATTGATAAAAAATGCGCAGTATGTAGCACGTCGCACCGATGCGTATTACATCAGCGACGCCGATTCATCGCTGTATAAAAAAGACCGTGACTTCACATTCAAAATCGTAGGGAGCAAATAATCATGAAAAAGATTCTTCCGCTGTTGGCCTGCACCCTGATATTTTCCGGCTGTAGCAGTCTCGGTAGTTTTTCCTCCGGCAGCACGGTGACCACCAGTGCGACCGCCCTGAGCTGGAAGGAAGCCGAAACCAACGAATTCATTCCGACCAATCAACGCGCGGCGCTGGCCTTGATTCGCGCGGCTGGCAGTGAAATCGACAAAACCCGGCCGCTGATCGTCGCAACCTTGGTCAATATCAACGCGCTGGAAGAATCCTCGACTTTCGGCCGTATCGTTGCGGAACAAGTCTCAGGGCAATTTTCTCACGCCGGCTATCAAATGGTAGAGATGAAGTTTCGTGACAAAGTGTTCATGAAACAAAATGTCGGCGAATTACTGCTGACGCGTGAAATCCGCGAAGTTGCTCAAGATCACAGCGCCCAAGCGGTGATCGTCGGCACCTATGCGGAAAGTGAAAAGCTGGTGTTTGTAAACTTGAAACTGATCCGCCCCGGCGATAACATCGTCTTGAGTACCTACGATTACGCCGTGCCTATGGATAGGACCGTCAAGTCTTTGTTGGGCCGCCGTTAATCGGCTGCAGGATCAGAACAAGCCATGCCTGAGAGTATTAGCTCTCAAGCATGGCTTTTTTGTTGTGCCGCCTTGCTGATAGCCAATACTGCCGGATGGGTCAGCTTACGCTGTACCGAAATGGCGTAAAACTGTTCGCGTATCTGTTCAGTTTGGCCGATCAATTCCACCGCGTACTGGCGCATGATGATGTCGGCGATCATGCTGGGGGCCGCAAACATGCCGGCCCCGGCTTGGCCGAAAGCGCTCATAAGGGCACTGTCATCGAATTCACCGGCTATGCGCGGGTGCAAACCCTGTTCGTCAAACCATTGCAATAGGCGCGCACGCATAGCGGCATCTTCTCCTGGCAACAGAAAGGGCGCAGCGTCCAAGCATTGTGGAAAAGCCAAGTCACCGTGACCGCGCACGGCTGCGGTGGCAAAAAAACTCACGCCCGATTCGGCCAGCAAGTGGCTGTAACCGCGTAAGGTAACATGGGCTGGCAAGGCACTGTCAGACAGCACGACATCGAGTTTGTGCATGCCTAATTCAGCCAGCAAGCTTTCCAACTTACCCTCACGACAGTTGATTCTCAAGGTTTGTGGCAACTTCAAGGCCGGTTCCAGCAATTGGTAGGCCACGGTTTTCGGTAAGGCATCGGAGACGCCGACGCGCAGTTGTACCGTGCGCTCGGTCGGACGGTGATGCAGTACTTCTTCCAGCTCTTGACCCAGTGCAAAAATATCTTCGGCATAACTGAGGACTAAACGGCCCGCTTCGGTCAATTCCAGATTGCGGCCCAGTTTGCGAAACAAGGCTTCGCCTTGTACGGCTTCAAATAAGCTGAGTTGACCGCTGATGGTTTGCGGGGTCAGGTGCAATTGCTCACTGGCACGAGCGATGCTACCTGCTTTGGCAACCATCCAGAAATAGTACAAATGCTTATAGTTCAAGCCGGACATAGTGGAGACCCATCGGTTTTTACGAAGTATTATTCAATTATATTCGACTTTTATTTCAAACCACTTACTCCTACACTGTGCCTACCTTCTGTTGAGAGGGTGAAGCGCGGATATAGAGACTCCGTGTCTTCAATATTTCAGGAGAAAAGCATGCGAATTTCCAGTCGTTCCCCTGCACAGGGTGTGCAAACCGTTGATTTTACCGACAGTAGCGCCAGCGCCAGCCATAAGGTTTTGCGCAATACCTACATGTTGCTATCAATCACTTTATTATTTTCCGCCATGACGGCCGCTGCCACGATCGCCTTCGCGATTCCGGGTCCGGGCATGATCTTGACCTTGGTCGGCTACTTCGGTCTGTTGTTCGCCACCACCAAATTGCGTAACAGCGCTTGGGGCATCGGTGCCGTCTTCGCCTTGACCGGTTTCATGGGCTATTCGCTCGGTCCTATCCTGACGCGTTATTTGGGTATGCCGGGCGGTACAGGTATCGTGATGACGGCGATGGCGATGACTGGCTTGATTTTCTTCGGTTTGTCGGCCTACGTGCTGATCAGCAAACGTGATTTCAGCTTTATCGGCGGCTTTTTGATGATCGGTATGATCGTCGCCTTGGTCGCCAGTCTGGGCGCGATTTTCTTCCAAATCCCCGCCTTGTCGCTGACGATCTCGGCCGTGATGGTATTGCTGATGTCAGGTATGATTTTGTTTGAAACCAGCAACATCATCAATGGTGGCGAAACCAATTACATCATGGCGACCGTCAGTCTGTATGTGACAATTTTCAATCTGTTCACCAGCCTGCTGCAGTTGCTTGGCTTCGTAGAAAGAGACTGATTCATGTTGCATTCCATCGCACAGCCCTGGATGTGGGCTGTTTTTATCGCCTTTGTGCTCGGCATGTTGGCCATCGACGTGTTGGCACTGGGCGGCTCGCGCGCCCACAAGGTCAGTATCCGCGAAGCCGCTGCTTGGTCGCTGGTTTGGGTCAGTCTGGCCTTGTTGTTTGACCTCGGTTTATGGCTGTATCTGTCGGAAACCGTGGGCCGTGAATTTGCCAGCATCAAAGCGATGGAATTTTTGACCGGTTATGTGATTGAAAAATCGCTGTCGATCGACAATGTATTCGTGTTTCTGCTGATCTTCGGCCATTTTTCTGTCCCCGTGCAATATCAGCGTAAGGTCTTGCTGTACGGCGTGGTCGGTGCCATCGTCATGCGCATCATCATGATTCTCGCTGGCAGTTGGGTGGTCACGCAATTTGCTTGGGTCTTGTATCTGTTCGGTATATTCCTCGTCATCACCGGCTTTCGTATGCTGGTCTCGGCCGAGCACAAGCCTGATCTCGAAGCCAATCCGGTTTTGCGTCTGGCAAAAAAATTACTACCGTTCACCAAAGAGTTTCATGAAGAAAAGTTCAGCGTCAAAATCAATGGCAAGCGTTTTTTCACGCCACTGTTGTTGGTGTTACTGCTCATTGAAGTCTCGGATGTGGTCTTTGCAGTCGATTCGATTCCGGCTATTTTTGCGGTGACGACCGACCCTTTCATCGTCTTCACTTCGAATATTTTTGCCATCATGGGTTTGCGCGCTTTGTATTTCCTGCTGGCCGACATGGCAGACCGCTTCCATTTGCTGAAATTCGGCTTGGCTTTCGTACTCATGTTCGTCGGTATCAAGATGCTTATCGTTGAACAAATGCATATCCCGACCAATATTTCTTTGTTAGTCATCGGCATCATACTCGGTGGCTCTATCTTGGCCAGTCTGTTTGCCACTCGCGGCGGCAAACACTGATCATTCGCTTGGTTTCAGTTCCCTTTGGGCCTATCTCTGGCAATAGAGATAGGCTCTTTTTTCGTCAGCGGCCAGGCGCTTGCCGCATATCGATCTAACCACAATGTATAAGGGAAATACGGCCAAAGCTCGCAGCCGACGACCCAAGCCCTTGATTTGACGTATAATTTACGCCTGATTGCGCCGATTTGAGATTCAGATTGCGGGCGCCTTATAAATGCTGCTAAAAGGATGTTGCCCGATCCGCCAGTATGCATGAGCCGATCGGGTTTTTTGTTATTAGGATTGCTATTAGTCGTGCGGCGCGACTGGCCATCCTTGTTCAAGCGAGTGTAGATCATGATCAAAATTGCCAATGCCACCGAAACCCGTTTGCGCAAGATTTTGCAAGAACGCATACTGATCCTCGATGGCGCGATGGGCACCATGATACAGCGCTACCATTTGAGCGAAGCCGACTACCGCGGCGAGCGTTTCAAAGACTATGCCGTGACGGGCAAAGAATTATTCGTCAAAGGGAATAATGAACTGCTGACGCTGACACAACCGCAGATTATTCAAGAAATCCACGAACAATACCTGGCCGCCGGTGCCGATCTGATCGAAACCAATACCTTCGGTGCCACTACGGTGGCGCAGGATGATTATCATATGCCGCAGTTGGCCTATGAAATGAATCTGCAAGCGGCGCGCATCGCGCGCGCGGCTTGTGACAAATACAGCAGTGCCGATAAACCGCGCTTCGTCGCCGGCGCACTCGGACCGACGCCGAAAACGGCATCGATTTCACCGGACGTCAACGACCCGGCGGCACGCAATGTCAGCTTCGATCAACTCGTCGCGGCCTATCTGGAACAAACCCGCGCACTGGTCGAGGGTGGTGCCGATGTATTATTGGTGGAAACCGTGTTCGACACGCTCAACTGTAAAGCCGCCTTGTTTGCGATCGATGCGTTTTTCGAAGAGAGTGGCCAGACTTTGCCGATCATGATTTCCGGTACCGTCACCGATGCCTCGGGACGTATTTTGTCGGGCCAAACGGTGCCGGCATTTTGGAATTCTGTACGGCATGCCAAGCCGCTGACTATCGGTTTGAATTGCGCCCTCGGTGCTGCCTTGATGCGGCCGTACGCACAAGAACTCTCGAGCATCGCCGACACCTTTGTGTGTATTTATCCCAATGCCGGTTTGCCCAATCCGATGAGCGATACCGGTTTCGATGAATTGCCGGCCGATACCTCGGCCTTGTTGCTCGAGTTTGCCCAAGCCGGTTTCATCAATATTGCCGGCGGCTGCTGCGGTACCACACCTGCGCACATCGAAGCCATCGCCAATCTGTTGCAAACGCAAAGCCCACGGACTTTGCCGAGCGTTGCGCCGGCCTTGCGTTTGTCGGGCCTGGAACCGTTTACGGTCGATCAAAGTTCTTTGTTCGTCAATGTCGGTGAACGTACCAATGTCACCGGTTCGAAAGCGTTCGCGCGGCTGATTCTCAACGAACAATATGATGAGGCTTTGGCGGTGGCGCGTCAGCAGGTCGAAAACGGTGCCCAAGTTATCGATATCAATATGGATGAGGCGATGCTCGATTCGCTCGCCGCGATGACGCGCTTTCTGCATTTGATCGCTTCCGAACCCGATATCGCACGCGTGCCGCTGATGATCGATTCCTCAAAGTGGAGCGTGATCGAAGCCGGTCTCAAATGCGTTCAGGGTAAGGCCATCGTCAACTCGATTTCGATGAAGGAAGGCGAAGCTGAGTTTTTGCGTCAAGCGCGCTTATGCAAACGCTACGGTGCCGCGGTGATTGTGATGGCCTTCGATGAACAAGGTCAGGCTGATACCTATCAACGCAAAATCGAGATTTGTGCCCGCGCTTATCATTTGCTCATCGATAGCCTCGATTTTGATCCGCAGGATATTATTTTCGATCCGAATATTTTCGCGGTGGCGACTGGTATCGAAGAACATAATAATTACGCCGTCGATTTCATCGAGGCGACGCGCTGGATTCGGCATAATCTGCCAGGCGCAAAAATCAGCGGTGGTGTGTCGAATGTCAGCTTTTCGTTCCGCGGCAATGACCCGGCGCGCGAAGCAATCCATACGGTGTTTCTCTACCATGCGATTCAGGCCGGCATGACCATGGGCATCGTCAATGCCGGTATGGTCGGGGTCTACAGCGAACTGAGCGCGGAACTGCGCGAGCGGGTCGAAGATGTGGTGCTGAACCGCCGCGACGACGCCACCGAGCGCATGATAGAAATTGCCGCCACCTTGAAAGCCGGCGGAAAAAAAGAAGAAGCGACGCTGGAATGGCGCGGCGAGCCAGTCGGCAAACGTTTGGCGCATGCGATGGTGCATGGCATCACGACGTGGATTGTCGAGGATACCGAAGAAGCGCGCCAAGAAATCATGGGGCAGGGCGGTCGGCCGATACAGGTGATCGAAGGTCCGCTGATGGATGGCATGAATATCGTCGGTGATCTGTTCGGACAGGGCAAGATGTTTCTGCCGCAGGTGGTGAAATCAGCGCGTGTGATGAAGCAGGCGGTGGCCCATCTGGTGCCGTTCATCGAAGAAGAAAAACGCCGCAGTGGTGATACCAAGGCCAAGGGTAAGATCGTCATCGCCACGGTCAAGGGTGATGTGCATGATATCGGTAAGAATATCGTCACGGTGGTGTTGCAGTGTAATAATTTTGAAGTCGTGAATATGGGTGTGATGGTGCCGTGCTCGGAAATTCTGGCGCGCGCCAAGGCGGAAAATGCCGACATCATCGGCTTGTCGGGGCTGATCACGCCGTCGCTGGAAGAAATGGCTTACGTCGCCAAAGAAATGCAACGCGATCCGCATTTCCGCATGCTGAAAATTCCTTTGTTGATCGGCGGTGCCACTACCAGCCGCGCGCATACTGCGGTGAAAATCGCACCGAATTACGAAGGTCCGGTGGTGTATGTGGCCGATGCCTCGCGCTCGGTATCGGTGGCACAGTCACTGCTCACGCCGGAAAGCCGCGATCAATATATCGCTGATCTGGGTAGCGATTACGAACGCATCCGCGTCGCCCATGCGAATAAAAAAACCACGCCGCTGCTGACCCTGGCACAGGCGCGCGCCAACAAAATGCAGTTACGCTTCGATGGCGATGCGACACCGGTCAAACCGAAATTCATCGGCCGCCGTTTGTTTAAAAATGTCGACCTCGGCGTGATCGCCCAGTACATCGACTGGGGTCCGTTCTTTCAAACTTGGGATTTGGCCGGGCCTTATCCAGCCATTCTCACTGATGAAGTGGTCGGTGAGGCTGCCAGCAAGGTATTTGCCGAAGCTCAGGTGATGCTGGCAAAAATCATCGCCGGGCGCTGGCTGACGGCAAATGGCGTGATCAGCTTGCTGCCAGCCAATACCGTCAATGAGGATGACATCGAGATTTATACCGATGACAGCCGCAGCCAAGTTGCCCTGACCTATTACGGCCTGCGCCAGCAAACCGAGAAACCGATCATCGATGGCGTGGCACGGCCGAATCAGTGCTTGTCTGACTTCATTGCGCCGAAAGCTAGCGGCATTGCCGACTATATAGGCATGTTCGCGGTCACGGCCGGTCTGGGCATAGAAAAGTATGAACAGCGTTTCGAAGCGGCGCACGATGATTACAGCAGTATCATGCTCAAATCACTGGCCGATCGCCTCGCGGAAGCCTTTGCCGAATACTTGCACCAACGAGTGCGTCAGGATTTGTGGGGGTATGACGCGGCAGAAACACTGGGCAACAGTGAATTGATTGCCGAAGCCTACCGCGGTATTCGCCCGGCCCCAGGCTACCCGGCGTGTCCTGAGCATACGGTGAAAACTGCTATGTTTGCGCAAATGCAATGTTCCGATATTGATATGCAGATTACCGAGTCGTGGGCCATGATTCCTGGTGCTGCCGTATCGGGTTTTTATTTTGCGCACCCGCAGTCGAAATATTTCAGCGTCGGTAAAATCGGTGCCGATCAAGTCAGCGATATGGCGCGTCGCCGCGACGTGAGTAAAGAGGAGGTCGAGCGCTGGCTGGCACCGAATTTGTAAGGCATTTTCTGCGGTGAAACTTGCCTGGTAACCATGTTGTCGGGCGAGTCTTTTTTTCTAGTTTTTTGCACAATAATGGGTCGCTGGCGCGAAAAAAATTCGCTTTTTCAGTTGTAAAATGCTAAACATAATAGTTAGCTATTTTTCATCTTAACGGCGACCTCATGACTGATATTTCCACACTGTTCATCGAACCGGCGGAATTGAAGATAGGAATGTTTATCTATCTCGATATCAGTTGGCTCGAGCACCCGTTTCCATCTAGTAACTTTAAAATCAGCAACGCCGAGCAAATTGCCACGATTCGCAGTCTTGGCCTGACGCGCCTGCGTTATGCGCCGGCCAAAAGCAGTGTGACAGTAGAGCCAGCCATGGTCAGCTTGCCAGCGGTCGTGCCGAAGGCCGCCAATCCGCCCAGCGCCGTCCAATTGGCCGCACAACAGCGCCGTACGCTGCTGGCGGAGCAAGCGGCCAGCTTACAAGTGTGCGAACGGCAATTCAGCCACGCCGCCTCGGGCTTTCGACAAGTCAGCGATCAAGTCCACGCTCAACCGGAACACGCCAAGCAAGCCGCGGAGCAACTGATACAGGGATTTCTGGCACAGTTACTCAACGAGGATGAGGCAGCAATTCGCGTCTTGTCGGAAAAAGGCGGCGAAAAAAATTCTCTACACGCCATCAATGTCACGGTGATTTCCCTCTTGCTGGGAAAGACTTTAGGCTTGTCAAAAAGTGAAATGTTTGATCTCGGCATAGGTGCCATGCTGCATGACATCGGTAAAATTGACTTGCCCGACCGCTTACGCTGGTTCGATGAGCACTTCAGTTCAGCGGAAAAACAACTCTACCGCACCCACGTAGTGCAAGGTGTGAATTTGGCGCGCAAGATGCAACTGCCACCGAATGTGGTGCTGCTGATCGCCCAACACCATGAACATGTCGATGCCAGCGGTTATCCAGCCGGTGTCAGCGGCGAAAAGATGGTGCCGCTGAGCCGGATTGTTTCCTTGGTTAACCACTACGATAATTTGTGCAATCCGACCAATCCGGCGCTGGCGGTCACTCCGCACGAAGCCTTGGCGCAGATTTTCGCCCAGCATAAGACGCGTTTTGATCTGCCCATGCTCACGGCATTCATACGCATGATGGGGGTCTACCCACCTGGCTCCTTGGTGCAACTTACAGATGAGCGCTATGCGATGGTGATGTCGGTGAATGCCACCCGACCGCTCAAGCCGGTGGTAATCGTGCATGACCCGGCCGTACCGCGCGAGGATGCCTTGCTGATGTATTTGGAACGCGAACCGCAGTTGGGGATACGACGCAGCCTGAAACCGTTGCAATTACCGCGAGCCGCTTACGATTATTTATCGCCGCGCAAGCGCTTGTGCTATTTTTTCGAACGCGGTGTCGATGCCGGCAGCCTGACGCTGCTCGAAGGCGGGGTATGAACTCACACCCATTACAAGCCTTGATCGAGGGTATGCTCGAAGCTGTGCTGTTGGTCGATACCGAACAACTGCGGGTGGTATCGGCCAACCGCGCAGCGCATCAGTTGCTGCAACAAGATAGCGCGAGCCTGATCGGCAGCGCCATCGTCGATTTGGCGGCGGCCCCGGAAGATGTGTTTTTTTGGGAAGAAGTGCGGGCCGGGCTGTCGCACGATATTTATTCGGAAACCGTGTTGCGCGCTGCCAATAACGTGATCTTACAGGTCGAACGGCGCGTCAGCCTGGTGCAGATCGGTAGCGACCATCCGGTGTTCGTGGTGGCGATCCGCGATCAGAGCGGCCAACACAAGGTAGAAAACGAACTGGAAATGCTGATCGCCGAATTACGGGCGACGCTGGAATCAACCGCTGACGGCATCCTCGTGACCACACTCGACGGCAGCATACGCAGCTATAACCATTTGTTCGCCGAACTGTGGGGCTTGCCCGATCATTTGATGACGCAACGCGATGATGCCGGCATCTATGCTTGGATGGATCGCTGCCTCATCGACCAAGTCCATTACACCGAGCGCCTGGAAATGATCTTGCGTTCGCCCTTGGTAGAAACCACCGATATGCTGGTGCTGCAATCGGGAACCATACTCGAACGGGTGAGCATGCCGCATATGGCACGCGGACGCCCGATCGGCCGGGTTTTTTCGTATCGTGACATCACCCGTCGGCTCACCGATGAGGCGCGCTTGCAGTTGGCAGCCAAGGTGTTCGAGGCCAGTACCGATGCGATTTTCATCACCGATGCCGATCAACACATCGTTACTACCAACCCCAGTTTTGCAAAAATTTCCGGTTATGCGGAAAGCGATGTGCAAGGAAAAACCCCGAGAACTTTCTTTGTCGATGCCAACAACGCCGATCTGATCACACAGATGCTGCAGCAATTGGAATGCGCCGGGCATTGGGAAGGCGAACTATGGAACCACCGCCAAGATGGCCAAGCTTATCTGAGCATGGTCACGCTGGTGCGGGTCGTCGATGAAGCAGGAAATACGCTGCATTACATCGGCTTTCTTAAGGATAGAACGGAAAATCACACCGCCAGCCAACGCATCAAAGAACTGGCTTTTTCCGATGTGCTGACCGGCTTACCGAACCGCTTATTGCTGAGCGAACGAATCCAACAAGCGATCTCCCTTGCCAGCCGTAAGAATGCGTGTTTTGCTTTGTTGTTTCTCGATCTCGATCATTTCAAGCAAATCAATGATTCGCTCGGCCATCCCTTCGGTGACCGCGTGCTGCTGGAAGTGAGCGAACGGCTGAAACGCTGCATACGTGTGGTCGATACCGCCGCCCGTCTCGGTGGCGATGAATTTGTGCTGTTGCTGCATGAAGCCAATGCCGAGGGTGCCGAAATCTGTGCCAAACGTGTGCTGGCAGCCTTGGGCCAAGCGATTACCCTCGATGGCATGCAGTTCACCATCACCGCCAGCATAGGCGTGGCCTTGTATCCTGAGGATGGTAGCAATATGGCTGATCTGATTAAAAACGCTGACAGCGCGATGTACCATACCAAGGAGCACGGCCGGGCCGACTTCCGTTTTTATCAACGGCAGATGAATGTCGGTCTGCTGTCGCGCATGAAGCTCGATCAAGCGATGCGTGGGGCGCTGGAAAACCAACTGTTTCGCTTGCATTACCAAGCCCAGGTCGATCTGGCGAGCGGAAAAATTTTCGGTGTCGAGGCGCTGTTGCGCTGGCATGATAAAGAACTCGGCGAGATCAGTCCGGCGCGCTTCATCCCCATCGCCGAAGAATCGGGGCTCATTGTTCCTATCGGTAAATGGGTCATGCAGACGGCTCTGCGCCAAGCCGCCGCATGGCAGCGCGCCGGCTACCATCTGCGGGTCGGCTTCAATGTCTCAGCGCTGCAATTCCAACAAAGTAATTTCGTCGACAGTGTTGCCAGCGCCTTGATCGAACATCAAGTTACGGCGGCGGCGATAGAACTGGAATTGACTGAATCAGTGCTCATTCGTGATGCCGAAGAAACTCTGAAAAAGTTGGAAGCACTGGCCGCACTCGGGGTTAAACTGGCTATCGACGACTTCGGTACAGGCTATTCGAGTCTCAGCTATCTGAAGCGCTTTCCGATTCACAAGCTCAAAATCGATCGCTCCTTTGTCAATGATTTAGCCACCGATGAAAACGATATGGCCATCGTCACGGCCATCGTGCATCTGGCACATGCACTGAAATTGCAGGTGATCGCCGAAGGAGTGGAAACGGAGGAGCAGAAATCTTCCTTGTGCGCCGTGCAGTGCGACGAGATGCAAGGGTATTTGTTTGCTGCAGCCCTGCCGGCTGAACAGTTTACCGCGCGCTTTCTCACTGTGCAGCAGCCGAACGAGCTGCATTGAGCGGCAGCTTGCGATCAGGATTTGGCTGGCCAGTTGCGACTGAGTTCTTGAATATCGGTCAGTTGTTCTACCGTCAGATCGGCGCTGACCAAATCGCGACTGTCGATCGATTTTCTACCGACATTCATGCTCGCTTGGATTAATAATCCGTAAGCCTGAAACACATCTTTGCGCACCCCACTGCCGTAAAGATAATGGCGGCCCAACTGAAATTGGGCGGCAGCGGAATTCTGCTCGGCTGCCAGCGCCCACCATTGCACTGCTTGCACATCGTCTTTTGGCACCCCATGACCGTCGCAGTACAACATCCCGAGATGGTATTGGGCCGCCGAGTTACCGTGCGCGGCCGCGGCTTGGTACCAAGAACGCGCTTGCGCGTAGTCTTGTGGCACATGGCGCCCGGCTTCGTACAAGGTCCCGAGCACCAACTGTGCCGGAGAAAAATCATGTTGTGCCGCTGCGGTCAGCAAGTTCAGCGCATAGGCATCATCGCTCGCTTCCAGTTCTCCGCTCAAATACAGCAAACCGAGGTTGGTAGCCGCACCCGGATGTCCCTGCTCGGCAGCGCGGGCAAACCATAACTGCGCTTGGCCGAGATCTGGATAACCGAAGTCGCCGTTGAGATAGGCCAGCGCCAAGGTATTCTGCGCTTGCCGGTCACCGAGTAAAGCCCAACGTTGTACCTCATTGTCATCATCATCAAAGTCATCATCACCGAGGGCGCTGGCACATGATGCCAGAATGCCGAGGGCTAAAAACAGATGGCGCAATTTTTTCATCATTTTCTTTCACGGCATGTGAGGTAAATTGATGGTACGTTCAAATTAAAGAAAAACATATTTCCTTATTGCGTAAAAAGGTAACGAAATGTTAGCCTGATGCTTACTTACTCACGTACTCACTCACTTTCTGCCGTCATCGCCGCGCCAATGACAGTGTAACTCTCATCTCCGCCGAAAAGGATTTTGCTGTGACTCTCGCTGCTCCCAAGAAATTACGCATAGGCCTGATTGCCAACCGGCGTCATCAAGAGGCTGGAAATTCTGCCCTGGTACAGCTCTGTCGCGCTGCCGCCGGTGCCATTTCTTGGCTACAGCCGGAATTCGTGGTGATCGGACGTACCCTCGATGCCCTCAGCAACCATGGGCTGATCAGTTCTGACATGCAGATCGAACGCTTTCCCTACGGGCGCGATGGCGGCTTGATGAAGCTGGTCGCGCGGGTAGTCGACGATGATCCGGTACGCGCCGTCGACGCCGTGATCTACCTCATCGATCCGGTCGACCCTTCATCGATTTTTCCGGAAGCGGTAGCACTGAAACGGCAATGCGTGATTCATAAAAAGCCGTTTCTCGCCACCTTGGCCGGTGCGCGTGAATGGCTGGAATTGGAAGCTTGCGCACTTGGTGCGCCGGCTGATCTCAGCCTGGCGCAGAGCTTTGATTTCGCCCACGAAGGTTTGGCACTGATCGCCCATGATGCCATGAAAGAGAAAATACTGTTTTTAGCGGAAAAACATTTCACCCTGCTCGATCAATTTTCCCATCGCTATGCCACCGGTACCACCGGCGGGCTGCTCAATGAATTAGCGCAAAAAATTAAGGGTCAAGAAGCCGGGCGCAATTGGGTGCATGCGTTTCGCTCCGGTCCGCTGGGTGGCGATGCCCAGATTGCCGAGTTAGTGTTGGAACGGAAAATCCGCCGTATTTTGTTTTTGGAAGACCCGCATGTCGCGCGCCAACATGAAGCCGATATCCAGCTACTCGAGCGCGCCGCCCGTACCGTCACCGATTTTTCTCAGGTCGTCAGCGAAGCCGAGGAAGCCGACCGTTGGCTCAGCGGTTTGGCGCTGCGCGCACGCCCTCATCTGCCGCGGCAACCGGCATGACGCGCCAGTATTCCGATATGAACCAGCATGATGCGCTCTATAAGGTCGCGCGCAGCTATCCCGGCGGTTTGGAAGCCTTGGCCACAAAACTCGGTATTTCGGCCAATGTACTGCGGAATAAGCTGGCACCGGGGATTGAATCGCATTACCCCTCGTTTGAAGAATTTTCGCAAATCATCGAGCTGTGCCAAGCGGCCGGTGTCAAAGATGCTCATTTACCCTTGCATGCCCTGTTAGGGCGGCACGGCTTGGCAGCGTTTGTGGTGCCGGAACCGGGCACCGTGAGTGAAGATGACCTGTCGCAGACGGTGTGCCGGGTCATGAGTCGGGTCGGCAACGTCGCCGCAGCGGTGTCGACATCGCTGCTCGACGGTGTCATCACCGATGTCGAGGCTGATCTGATCGAACGCGAATTCCAAGCCGCCTTGACGGTGCTGGGTGAATGGCGTGCCCGGCTACGCGCGCATCATAAAGCACGTGACTAATGCTACCTGTACAGCGGTGAGCAGACTGATTTACAATGCGCAATCTTGTCGATGCCTACAGTCCCATGTCCCAACTTCCTGTCGATTCACGGCCGCGGCCGCACTCTCTGAGTGATTTGTTTTTTTCTTTCACCCTGCTGGCCTTACAAGGCTTCGGCGGGGTGTTGGCGATCGTGCAGCGCGAACTAATTGACCGAAAGCAATGGCTGACGACAGAAGAGTTTGTCGAAGACTGGGCGGTCGCACAGATTTTGCCTGGCCCCAACGTGATCAATCTGTCTATGATGGTTGGCAACCGCTATTTCGGTTTGGCCGGCGCACTCACCGCGCTGGCCGGATTGCTGACGGTGCCGCTGATTTTGGTCCTGCTGCTGGCGATGGTCTACGCCCACTGGGCCGACCATCCGGGCGTGGCCGGCGCTTTGCGCGGCATGAGTGCGGTAACGGCCGGCCTGATCTTTGCAAGTGGCTTGAAATTGCTGCCGGCGCTGAAACGACATCCTTTGGGCCAGCGTTTCGCACTGTGCATCAGCGCCTTTTGTTTTGTCTGCATCGCCTTGCTGCGCTTGCCGCTGGTGTATGTGTTATTGGTGCTCGGCCCCTTGGTCTGGTTTTTAGTGTATCGAAAGCTGGACCGATGAGTGATACCGCACAACATTTGCTGCAACTGAACTTGCACTGGGCCGACTGGGTCGATCTGTGGCTGCATTATCTGATGCTATCCTTACTTTCGGTCGGCGGGGCGGTCTCGACCTTGCCCGATATGCATCGCTATTTGGTCGATCAACAGCACTGGCTCAGCGATGCGCAATTCAATGCCTCGGTCGCCATTGCTCAAGCTGCCCCAGGCCCGAACGTACTGTTCGTCGCCCTGATGGGTTGGCATGTCGGCCTCAACAACGGCAGCATGTGGGTCGGTTTGTTCGGCACCCTGGTCACTATGAGCGGAATTCTGCTGCCCAGCGCCACCCTGACGTTTTTAACTGCTCGTTGGGGCCATGCCAACCGAGAGCTGAAAATCGTGCGCAGCTTCAAACTCGGCATGGCACCGATTGTGATCGGTCTCTTGCTCTCGACCGGCTTCATCATGGCTAACTCACACAATCAACCGCATTTCAATCTGCCGCTGTGCTTGCTGGCAGCCTTATGCGCACTGGTGGTCTGGCGCACGCGCACCCATTTGCTGTGGCTGTTAGCGCTCGGTGCCGTGCTCGGCTGGAGCGGCATCGTCTGAGTTCAGACTGACTTACTCAAACAAAGCCGAGCGTACGGCTACTGACATTGAAATTCACCAAATTCGGCAACAGTGTCAGCAAGTCGGTGTCGGAGACCCCCATCCATTTCGCCAGCGTAGCCGCATATTGATCGACTGAGGTGGTCGGTAATAATCGTCCTTGGCCGACGTCATCGGGGCCGTTCGAGGCGATCACCGGTGCGGTGCCGTAATAACGCTGGCCATTCACCGCGCCACCCAAGACAAAATGCATGCTGCCCCAACCGTGATCGGAACCGTCATTGTTACCACTCAAGGTACGACCGAAATCAGATGCGGTGAAACTGGTCACCTGTGAGGCCACGTTGAGTTCGACCGTGGCGGCATAAAAGGCCGCCATGGCATCGGCGACGCCGGTCATGAGGGTAGGATGCACGGTGGTCAAACCATCATGGGTATCGAAACCACCCATGGAAACAAAGAATACCTGTCGCTTGGCACCCAAGGTACTGGCGCTGGAAATCATGCGAGCGACCAGCTTCAATTGGTCACCGAGATTGTTTTTCAGCGGAAACGTGGTTTTGAGTGCCGGTGCCGTACTCAATGCCGTCGTCAAAATTCCATTGGCATCGATGGCGCGTTTGCTGATGCGACTATATTCGTTTTCCAGCATGTGGCTGCGACTCTGCGTCACCAAGGCCTGTAGGGCGCTGGAACAGGCGGCCGAACCGAACAGTGATGATTGCAAACCGGCCAAGGGCACCGAACCGCTGGTCGAGACTTGGTATTGCACGGCGGTGTTACCGGACAGAAAGACCGCATTGCCCGAGACATTGATGCAGGTAAAGGTTGATTGGGTATTGCCAGACTGAAACAAATCGCCGATACGACCGCCCCAACCGGCACTCGCGCCTTCCGGCGAGGAAGATTGCCAAACCGATTGCTGATCATTATGCGAAAACAATTTCGGTGGCAAAGGCACGTTTTTATTGGTGTACTGCAGTTTGCTCGTCGGTGTGATCAGGGTGCCGACGTTGAGCAAGACCGCCATCTGGCCATTGTTAAAGGCCGGCAGCAGTGGCGCGAGTTCCGGTGCCAGGGCATACTGGTGCGCAAAGCCGGCGCTGTCACGCGGATCGCTGATCGGTTTGAGTACCGTACCGGTCAGGGCATCATGCGTATAGGCTAAAGTCGGACGCAAATTGTAATAGGCATTGTAAGCACTGGTATCGTAAGGAACCAAGGTATTGCCGTAATCGTTGCCGCCGTACAAAAACACGCAGACGATGGCTTTGTAATCGGTGGCACCAGCCGCAGCTGCCTCGGCAATCGCCGCCAAGTTGATGGCCCAAGGGGTGGCCACGCCAGCTACCGATAAACTGGCGGCACGTTGTAAGAAAGCGCGCCGCGAAGCGTTGCTGTGTTTGTCCATCATACAGTTTCCTTCTCTTTATACCGACGATCAAGTCGGAAAATTACTTGAGCACAATGAATTCCGGTGCCGCCAACACCAAAGTGAGTGCCGCGTAGATGCGATTGCTGCGCTTGGCATCGGTGCCACTGGCCAATGTGCTGACAGCAGTGACCAGCGCGGCCAGGGTGGCAGCACTGAGTTGCCCGGCCGCTAACACGAGATTGATTTCGGCCAGCAAGGCGGCCGGTGTATCCGCCAGCGGCAGCAAACTGCTGTAGTCCGGCACCAGATCGCTGTTACCCAGGCTGACCAAACGCTGCATGTAATTGACATAGCCGATGACCGTCGATTCATTGGTAATTTGAAATTCCGGTGCGACCAAGCTGGCTGTAGCGATGGCGCTGTTGGGCGGCACATAGCCGGGACGAAAAAAATTGAATACGCTGGAAGAGCGTAAGGGACTCTGACCAAGCCGACTGGCTGGGTCACTGGTGTTGCCAACGGCCCAAGTATCGCTGACGGACTTGAGCGCATACGCGCGCGCCCATGCCAGCAAACGCAAAATCGGTTCGCGCAGCTTACCAAATTGCGGATTACTGAGATTACTGCTGTTGCGCGCCTCATCGTCGAGCAGCAAAGCTTTGACTACGGCCGCCAAGTTGCCTTTCACGCCACTGCCATCATTGAGAAACACGGCCGTCACCCGTCCGACATAGGCGGCCGATGGATTGCTGGTAACCAAGCGTTGAATCAATTGACGACTGATGAACGGTGCCACATTCGGATGGGCAAACAAGATGTCGAGGGCGGCGCTTAAACTTTGGGCACCGTTCAAGCCGGCCGGCACGGTGCTGCCGAGAAAAGTTGATGCCGCCGTCTCGTGACGGCTGGCAACTTGGCTCATCGGCCGTTTCAAGAAATCCGGGGTATCGGTCTTGCTCAGGCTTAAATCAAAGTCCCAGCCGGTAAAAATCCGCGCCAAACCGGTGATATCGGTCAGCGTATAGGTTTCCTGCTGTACGCCATTCGCCAGCACAGGCGTGCCATCCAGATTGAGCTTGAGTAAGCCTATCGAAAACAATTGCATGATTTCGCGCGCGTAATTCTCATCCGGCAGCGCGCCAGTGCTCGCATTATATTTACTATTGCCGCGGAAAGTCAGGTATTGGCCCATGGCCGTGCTGGTCGAGACGGCTTCAAGCAATTGTCGATAATTACCGAAGGCATAGGTTTCCAGAATATCGAGAAAATGGGCGGCAGAAAAGGCTTGCCAGCCAGCTCCCACCAAGCCATCGATGCCAACGACGATGATTTCAGACAAGGCATGGACCACGCGCTGCTTCAACACATCGGGCGAGTTAATCAACTTATACCAGGTGACGGCATCAAAGCCGTTTTGGGTAAAAATATTGGTCGCTACATTATATGATTTGGTCATCAGCCAATCCCAGCGCGTGCCACTGGCCGGCAGGGCGATTTGCTCATCGATCCAGCCGGCATAGCCGAGCGCCTGTACCCGTGCCATCAGGCTGCGGCTACCGCCGACCGATGCCTGCGCCAGAAAACGGGCGGCGGCGATATCGCTCACCGGTACCGGTGGTGCACTCGTCACCGGCGGTGTGACTGGTGTCACTGGTGTCACTGGCGCAGTGCCGGCCGTGCTGTCGGCCGCGCTGCCAGGCGCGCTGCCACCGCAGGCACTGAGCAACAAGGCCGCGGCGATGGCGGCGCTCTCGGTCTGAACGCTCGGCGGCACGGCCTCGGTAAGAACAGCGGGGGACGGGGTTTCCATGGAGGACCTATCGATAGCAAACAATTAAACAATGAAGAAATGAATGAATAAACTCATGGCAGTGGGCTGCCGCAATGTTGATTCAAAGATAGATTAATGGAATCAGCGATACTTTCCTATCGGTATTTCAGGAAGAAAATCATTGCAGTGCAGACTAATTGTCAACATTTCGAACTTGTCATAGGGCGTTGATCCAAGTCCGGCCATGTTTTTGTCATTTTTTGTTACACATTACTTCTGCGTGAATCGCATAAAATCAGCTTTCAGGGCCGCTTTCCGACATCTTTGTTACAGAGCTCGGACAGGATTGCGGTATCCTTGCCAACTTAAAGTTCTGACATTGTTGATCACGCCCCATGAAGTTGAGTCTAGAAACACCCGATAACGAAGTGGCACAGCCCGGTGAAATTCACCTGCATCTGCGGTTCCGGCCGGTCAGTTTGATCGGTATCGTCGCGGTTCTCTTGATCCATCTGGTGTTATTGTATTTTTTACTACATATGGCGGCCCCGCAAAAACAAAAACAAGGGGATGAGGCGGCCTCGCAAAACCCCATCACCTTGATACTCGACACGGTGACTGTGGCTAAAAAAGCCGCCCCAGCGCCACAGAAAAGCCCACCCAAACCGCCCACGCCCGCCATAGCACGCAGTAAACAATCGGCCCCCGCGCAAGCCAAGCCCGCTCCGATAGTGGCACAAACAACAGTCACGCCAGCGGCACCGATTGTTGAACCGCCACCACAACAAGACATGATGAGTATGGCCAATGCTGCGCGCGCGCGGCGACAGGCCCAAGAACAAGCAACGCAGCAAGATAATCCGCCAGCCAATCAAAGCGCGCAAGGCATGAGTCCGCAAGAAGTGGCCGAAGCCAATGTCAAGCACAGTATGCAGCAAGCGGCCGGGCGCGCCGGCACCAATGGGGTGTTCCAAATTCTGAGCAAGAGCACGCGGGTTGGCAGTTTTTCTTTCCGCGGTTGGCGCGCTAATTCGGGCAGCAGCTGGAAACAAGTCATCGAAGTCGATGCCGGACTAGGTGGCAATATCGAACTCGCCATGGTGCGGCGCATGATAGAGTTAATTCGTAGCCACTATCCGGGCGACTTCAGTTGGGAGTCGCGTCGACTCGGTCGGGTGGTGACTTTATCGGCACGGCCGCAGGATAGTGCCGAACTCGAAAATTTCTTGGTCCGAGAATTCTTTTAATCGCCCCGAGCAGTCGAGCCGCGAGTGATATCACGGCGTCATCGAACAGCACTTCGCTCGATTCCAGCGCCTGTAACAGCACCCAACCGTCGCGCTGCACGGTATGAATGGCGCCAGCGGCGAGCGGCGCTTCTAGCGCCACGCTGTAACCATCGAGATATAACACCGTTTCGCATAACAAGAGTGCACCGATACTGACGTAAAAACGGCTACCGGCTTTGGCATAGCAACGCAGACTGTGCTGGCTGCGGATGGCGAGAATGTGCATGATACGGCACCTTGTTTGACTGAAAAGATCAGCATAGTGAATCAGAGCAATTAATTACAGGCACAGAAAAGTAGTTTCTGTATCGCAGCACATGCGAAAATAACGCTCTGTTATTGTTAAAATTTGCCCTGACTGTATCTTTGCTTAAATGCATCAATCATGGAAGATCGCAGCATGTCTACTCTTTACCGCCAACTGGCCGACCATTATTTGAGCGCAATCCGCTGCGGCACCTTGGCTTGCGGTGATCGCGTGCCATCGGTACGCAAGCTCATGCAACTGCATGGCGTCAGTTTGTCGACGGCTTTGCAGATGTGTCGCTGGCTCGAAGCCGAGGGATGGTTGGAAGCGCGCCCGCGCTCCGGCTATTTCGTGCGCCAGCCACGCCGACTGCGGCTGGCACCGGTGACCGAACCGGTGCCAAGCAGCGCCATCGATCCGGCCCAGTTTGTCGGCATCCACGAACGGGTTTCAGCCATCATCGCGCAAGGACAGCGGCCGGTTAAAGTCAACCTGGCACGTGCCACCGGCGCGCCGGAACTGTATCCGCACAAGCAATTACACCAATTGGCCGGCAGCATACTGCGTCAAAATCCCTTTCTGTTGACCAAAGCCATCTCGCCGGGCGGCAACCGCGAACTCAAAGCGGCACTGGCCAAGCGTGCGCTCGATGTCGGCATCAGTTGCGCGGCCGAGGAGGTGATCGTCACCAGCGGTTGCATCGAAGCACTCAACCTGGCCTTGCGTGCCGTCGCCCATGCCGGTGATGTGATCGCGGTCGAGTCGCCGACTTTTTATGGCCTGCTGCAAGTCTTGGAAAGCCTGGGCCTGAAAGCCTTGGAAATTCCCACCAGCCCGCGGACCGGCATTTCCATCGAAGCCTTGGAACTGGCTATGCAAACCTATGGCAATATCAAAGCGGTGGTAGTGGTGCCGCATCTGCAAAATCCGCTCGGCAGCATCATGCCTGACCAGCACAAGCAAAGATTGCTGGCGCTGTGTGAAGAAAAAAATATTCCGGTGATCGAGGATGATTCCTACAGCGCCTTGGTCAATGACGACAAGATTCCTACCGCGGCCAAACATTGGGATCGCAGTGGCAATGTGATTTATTGCGCGTCCTTGCACAAAACCCTGGCCCCCGGCATGCGTTTGGGCTGGATGCTGGCGGGCCGCTGGCATGCCCGAGTGGCGATGTTCAAATATGCACAAACTCGGTATAACGAAGAATTATCGCAACGTATTATTGCCAGCTTTTTGCAGTCGCCTGCGTATGATCGCCATTTGCGCAAATTACGTACCGCACTGCGCCAGCAGCGCGACAAGATGGCCGAAGCGATTGCCTTGTATTTTCCCAGCGGTACACGCTTGACGGTTCCCGACGGCGGCGTGTCGGTATGGGTGGAAATGCCGGAACATATTTCGTCACAAGCGGTGTTCGACGCCGCTTTGCGCGAAAACATACTGATTTCGCCGGGCTTACTGTATTCCAACTCGAATCGCTTTGATCATTTCCTGCGCATCAACTGTGGCGGCGAGCATACGCCGGTATTAAACGAAGCGATCCACACTTTAGGAACAATCGTTCACAAATTATCTGCATTTAAGCAACACATTGCAGCGTAAATCCGACAAAACCAGCTCGGGTGTGGAAAGCCACAATTGCTGTGAACCATGCATTTTTTAATAATGTCAACGTGACGGAAACAATAATTCTGCACAGTTGTCATTGCGTCCATACGGCCGACTGACACCTCTACTCTTACATCGGAGACCAGGCATGCGCCAGCAACCCCTTTACAAATCCCTCTATTTCCAGGTCATCACGGCAATTATTCTCGGCGTTCTGCTCGGCCATTATTACCCGGAATCGGGTGCCGCAATGAAACCACTCGGTGACGGCTTTATCAAACTCATCAAGATGATGATCGCACCGATTATTTTCTGTACCGTCGTCGTCGGTATTGCCGGTATGGAAGATATGAAAAAAGTCGGTAAAACCGGCGGCATGGCCTTGTTGTACTTTGAAATTGTCAGTACGCTGGCGCTCATCGTCGGCTTGATCGTCGTCAACGTGCTCAAGCCAGGTAGCGGCATGCACATCGACGTTCTGACGCTCGATACCAAAGGCATTGCCGCCTTCACTGCGCCAGGTAAGATGCAGACCACGACCGATTTTTTCATGCAAATCATTCCGACCACCTTCGTCGACGCCTTTGCCAAGGGCGAGATTCTGCAAGTATTGCTGATTGCGGTATTCTTCGGTTTTGCACTCCATCGCTTCGGTGGCCGCGGTACACCGGTATTTGATTTGATCGAAAAAGTCTCGCAAGTCTTGTTTACCATCGTTGGTTACATCATGAAAGTTGCACCGATAGGCGCGTTTGGCGCGATGGCTTTCACCATCGGTAAATTCGGCGTTGCTTCCTTGCTCTCACTCGGTTATTTGATGGCAGCCTTCTATCTGACTTGCCTGATCTTTGTCTTCGGCGTACTTGGTACGATTGCCAAATTACATGGCTTCAGTATCTGGAAGTTCGTTAAATACATCAAAGAAGAATTGCTCATCGTTTTGGGTACGTCATCTTCGGAATCGGCCTTGCCTGGCATTATCAGCAAGCTCGAAAAACTCGGCGTGAAAAAATCGGTAGTCGGTTTGGTCATCCCTACCGGTTATTCGTTCAATCTCGACGGCACGTCGATCTACCTGACTATGGCAGCCGTCTTCATTGCGCAAGCCACCGATACGCCTATGAGTCTGATGCAACAAGTCACTTTGTTGGCGGTCTTGTTACTGACTTCCAAAGGCGCGGCAGGCATTACCGGCAGCGGCTTCATTGTCTTGGCCGCCACTTTGTCGGCCGTCGGCGGGATTCCGGTAGCTGGTCTGGCTTTGATCTTGGGAATAGACCGTTTCATGTCGGAAGCACGGGCTTTGACCAATTTGGTCGGCAATGGCGTGGCGACGATTGTGGTCGGCAAATGGGGCAATGATGTCGATATGCTGAAACTGAATAATGTCTTGAATGGTAAAGACGTTTCAGATAAATAAGTTTGCTCTCAGCAGCCCAAAAAAGCGGATCGTCTGATCCGCTTTTTTTATGCAAGGTCAGTGCGCGCGCAAGTGCCTGAAGGCTATGCTGAGTGCCAGTAATTGCATGGTCGCGGCAAGAAAGAATGGCGCACCGAGCAGCAAGCTGCCGGCACCGGCGTGGCTGACTTGGCCGAGTAGGGTAGTCCCGCTCAGTGTTGCCAAGACACTCATCATGCTCGCCAAAGCGCTCAAGGATCCCATCGCCATGCCTTGCGAACTGGCATCGACGGCGCGGGAAAAGTAAGCCTGCAGCGCCGGCCCGGCGGCAAAAGCAAAGACATTGCAAACGATCAGCGCATACATCATCCAGCCTTGTGTAGCCAGACCGTACAAGCTCAAGACCACGCACGATGATGCCAAACCGAACAGAATCGCATTGGCATCGCCGACCCGCTTGATGTAGCGACCCAGAAACACGCCTTGCATCAACACGCTGGACATACCGACCAAAAACAGGGCAAAGCCGTTTTGCATGGGGCTCCAGCCGAACCGCAATTCCGTCGATAAGACCCAAGTGGTCTGTAGAGTGAACTGAGCAAACATGGTCAAAGCGTATACCCAGACCAAGCCACCGGTGCCACGCAAATGTGCCAAGCCGCGCAAGCCGGCGAAGGGATTGGCAGCGCTGAGCGCAAAGGTTTTGCGCTGGCTGGGCGGCAATGATTCCGGCAAGGCGAAGTAGCCGTACGCCACATTGGCCAGCGCTACGGCAGCGGCCAGATGGAAGGGGTAATGGATATTGATCTCACCCAACAAGCCGCCGCTGACCGGGCCACAAATGAAGCCGAGCCCGAACATGGCACCGATTTTCCCCAAGGCCTTGCTGCGGTTTTCCGGTGTCGACACATCGGCAATATACGCATTCGCCACCGACAAGTTACCGGCCGTCACGCCGCCTAAGGCGCGTATCACTAACAGCCAATAAATGTTGCTCGCTTGCGTGAGCAACAGAAAATTCATCCCCAAACCAAAGACACAGATCAGTAGTACCGGGCGACGCCCGTAACGATCACTGAGCGCGCCGATTAAGGGCGCGAAAAAAAATTGCATGACGCCATAGGCGGCGACGATTGCCCCGTACCAGTAGGCGTTGCCTTCACTGGTGAGGGAGCCGACCAAACGCGGCAGCACCGGAATAATCAAGCCTATTCCTAAAATGTCGAGAAACACGGTGATGAGAACAAAACGTACATCCGGCGCAATGACCGGGGGCGGAGCGGAGAGAGGCATGAGGACGGACTTTCGATGAGGAATTTGGACAGACAGGCGCTTTGAACCGAAGCTGCTTTTTTTCGCCAGACTCAATAGTATATGATTGAGATTAAATAAACAGCGAGAAGGATAGAATATGGCTTTGATTGATCACCTTCTGATTATCGGCGTATTGGTTGCCATCAGTGCATTTTTTTCCATGTCAGAAATTTCTTTGGCGGCCTCCCGCAAGGTGAAATTACAAGTACTGGAAGCCGAGGGCGAGCCGCGCGCCGCGCGCATTCTTCAATTACAACAAGAACCGGGGCATTTTTTCACGGTGGTGCAAATCGGCCTCAATGCCGTGGCGATACTCGGCGGTATTCTTGGCGAACAAGCCCTGACTCCGTATTTTGCCAGCTGGTTCAAGCTGGTTTTCGGTAGCGCCGTATGGGTCGATACGCTGGGATTTTTTACTTCCTTCGCCTTCGTCACCTCGGTGTTCATCCTGTTCGCCGATCTGATGCCGAAGCGATTGGCCATGATCGCGCCGGAATCGGTGGCAATTTTTGTGGTGCGGCCGATGTTGTTATGCGTGCGTCTGTTCAAACCCTTGGTCTGGGCCTTCAACGGCCTTGCCAATCTGCTGTTCACCTTGTTCAATTTGCCCACTGCCCGCGATGAGCAGATCACTTCCGATGAAATTTACGCGATGGTTGATGCCGGTGCCGAAGCCGGTATTTTGCAAGCGCGCGAACACCATATGATAGGCAATGTGTTTGAGCTCGAAAGCCGCACGGTGCCGAGTGCGATGTCGCAGCGCGACAGTATTGTGTATTTCACCCTACAAGACAGCGATGTCGTGATACGGCAAAAAATCGCCGAACATCCCCATACCAAGTTTTTGGTCTGCGATGGTCATATCGATAACGTCGTCGGTTATGTCGAGTCGAAAGATATTCTCAAGCGCGTGTTGACCAATCAAGCCTTTTCCAAGGTGCAGGAACTCTCGCTGCGCACCGCACTGGCGGTGCCGGATTCGCTGACGCTATCGGAAATGCTGGAGCAATTCAAGGGCACACGCGAAGATTTTGCCGTCATTTTCAATGAATACGCACTCGTCGTCGGCGTGATCACACTCAATGATGTACTCAGTACCCTGATGGGTAATTTGGTGCATCCTTTTCTCGAAGACCAGATTGTCCAGCGCGACGGCAATTCATGGTTGATCGACGGTGCCACGACGATAGAAGATGTTTGTCGTGCCCTCGACATTGATTCCTTGCCCGAGCAAGGCAGCTATGAGACTATTGCCGGCTTCATGATGACGATGCTCAAGAAAATCCCGAAACGTACCGATTTCGTGATGGTCGGCGAGTATAAATTTGAAGTGGTCGATATCGATCACTACCGCATCGACCAATTATTGGTCATACGCGTAGATACGCCGCCGGCTGACGCCGAATAAACGAAACGCTGATCCGATGCATGGCCAGCGGCTGCGGGAATGGTAGCCTTGTCATCTCATCGAACACTAATCAGGAACGTTTCATGTCGCAAGCTTGTGGAGTAGATTTCGGGACCTCAAATTCAACCGTCGGCTGGCATCGCGCCGGGCAACCGGCGTTGTTGGCGCTCGAAGAAGACAAAGTCACCCTGCCATCGGTGGTGTTTTTCAATGCTGAGGAGAATGAGGTCAGTTACGGCCGCAAGGCATTGAGCACCTATCTGCTCGGCTACGAAGGACGCTTGATGCGTTCGATGAAAAGTCTGCTCGGTACCAGCCTCATCGATGGTCAAACCGAGGTGCTGGGAAAAGCCGTGCCGTTTCGCGGTTTGCTGGAACAATTCATTGCCGAATTGAAACGACGTGCCGAAACCGCGGCCGGGCGCCAGTTTGACTATGCCGTCTTCGGGCGGCCCGTGCATTTCATCGATGACAACAGCGATGCCGATCAGTTGGCCGAAGATACGCTGGAAGAAATCGCCCGGGCAGCCGGTTATAAGGAAGTGTTGTTTCAGTTTGAACCGATCGCCGCCGCCTTCGATTATGAATCGCGTATCACCAAAGAAGAGTTGGTACTCATTGCCGATATCGGCGGTGGTACCTCAGATTTTTCCATCGTCCGCCTCGCGCCCGAACGTTCGCATCGCACCGACCGGCGCGATGATATTCTAGGCAATGGTGGCGTGCACATCGGCGGTACCGATTTCGATAAATATCTGAGCCTCACGCATATCATGCCCCTGCTCGGCCTCGGTGGTCGGCTCGCCAGTGAGATTGAGGTGCCATCCAGTTATTACTTCAACCTCGCTACTTGGCATACCATTAATCAGGTCTACGCCCACAAGGTCAACCGCGAATTGCTCGAGGTGTACCGCGATATCCGCCAAGCGGAACTGCGCCAGCGCTTCGAGCGTCTGCTCAATTTGGTAGAACAACGCGACGGCCACTGGCTGGCCATCAAGGCAGAGGAAGCCAAGATCCTGTTGTCCGACCAAGAACGTATCAGCTTGCCGCTGGAACGCTTGCGCAGCAAGCAAGTAGCGGCACCCTGCGTGCTCACGCTTGAGCGTGTCGAACTGGAAACGGCGATTCATCACCTCAGCACCAGCGTGGCCAATACGGTTGCTGACGTCCTGCGCCATGCCGGTCTGCGTCCGGAGCAAATTGATACCGTCTTTTTTACCGGTGGCTCCAGCGGCGTGCGCGGCTTACGCCAGCAAATCGCGGCGATCGTGCCGAATGCACGTCAGGTCGAAGGGGATTTGTTCGGCAGCATTGGTGCCGGACTCGGGCTCGATGCCGCGCGCCGTTTTGGCGGCGCGAAGTAAATCATGGCGCGAAGGGAAGCGCGGACTAACTCCGCGTCTCCCTTAGCCATTAGCATCAGGGTCTACCCATCATCCCATCTTTGCCATGCATGTGTGCCGCCATGCGCTCTTGCATTTCTTTTTTCATACGCTGATGATTTTCATCGAAAGTCTTTTGTTGCTCCGGTGTTAATACGGCATAGAAGGTCTTCACGGCATTCAAGTGTGTCTGCAACTGTTGCTGGTGCTCTTGCATGCGAGCCAGCATTTTTTCCATCCTTTGCGGTGTAGTCAACTTGTCTTCCGTTGCCCGTGCCTCATGCGGTGGCAGCCCGGCTGGTGGCGTCATGGCTTGGGTAAAGTTTTTCCAAGCAGGTTCTTGGGCCGCCGTGATTTTCAATTGCTCATGCAATTGCGCCTCATGCTTGGCACGTTTTTGTGCCATGCGATCTTGCCATTTTGCACGATCGGCCTCACTGTGTTGAGGTGGAGCATCATTCATAGCAGTCTGGGCATGAACCAAAGCACTGGCGGCTAAACTGACAGCGAGCAAGCAAGCACGCAAAGCGGGTTTACAATTTTTCATGGTTTTTCTTTCTCAATAGACGGAAAACGCTCATACTTTATAGCCCGACCGCACACTGCGGGTCGATACGCTGAGCCAAACCGTTCGCTCATCGCAATTTTGCAGAGATCAAACGATGGAGCTATGTTGCCCTATGCTTGTAACGGTATCATATCCATTTCATCTTGCTTTGTATCCCTGTGTAACTCTAGGGAAGCGCGGACTAAGGCCGGACAACAAGCCGATACAAAACCACACTTTTTTTCTTGGGGGCCAAGCTCATAATGGAAGCTATGGATACACAAAATAAAATTCTGATCGTCGACGACGATCGTGAGATACGCAGCCTGTTGGCCGAATACTTAGACCAGAACGGCTATACGGCAGTGATGGCCGGCGATGGCAATGCCATGTGGGCGGCCCTGCTGGAACATGAGATCACACTCATCGTGCTCGACCTCAATTTGCCCGGTGACGATGGTCTCACCTTATGCCGTAATTTGCGCGGAAAATCGAACACCCCGGTGATCATGCTGACGGCACGCGGCGAACCGCTGGACCGTATCATCGGCCTAGAAATGGGTGCCGACGATTACTTGGCCAAACCGTTCGAACCACGTGAGTTACTGGCGCGGATACGCAGCGTATTGCGCCGCACCCATAGTTCTGCCAGCGCACCGGGCCATGAAACCCTGCAAAAAATTAAATTTGCCGGCTGGATACTCGATATGACGGCACGCCATTTGCTCAGCCCCGAGGGCATGATCGTTTCTTTATCCGGTGCCGAATACCGGATGTTGAATATTTTCTTGGAACACCCGAACCGCATTCTTAACCGTGATCAGTTGCTCAATATGACACATGGCCGCGATGCCGATCCTTTCGATCGTTCAATCGACATCCAAATCAGTCGTCTGCGTCAGAAATTGCGCGAAGATGCGCGCTCGCCGCAAATCATCAAAACCGTGCGCAATGGCGGTTATGTCTTGGCCGTGGCCGTGAGCAGCGAAAAATCCCTATGAAAATGTGGTCGTCCATGTGGGGCCGGGTATTTGCCATCATCTTGCTCGGCATGTTGAGTTCGACCGCCCTGACCGGTTGGTTGGCCTTCGGCGAGCGTGAAAAAACCCTGATGCAATACCGCGTTTCGCATTCGATCGAGCGCACTGAGCAACTCGCGCTCGCGCTCGACGTCTTGCCGCGTGCGAATCGCGAGACCTTTCTGGCAACCGCACCACCGTTCGGTATGCAAGTCACCTCGCTGCCAGCCAACACCGCCGCCAGCACTTCGCCCTCGCACTCCGAGTACGCGCGCGCCGTCAGTGAACGACTAAGTAAAAGCTTTCGCGTCATTCCTCTGCCCGATGACGCCAGCAATTGCCCGAATCCGCGCGGCGACGATCGACCGCCGCGCCCGGGCAAGGGCCCGATACCGCCGCCGTGCGAGGCACTCGGCATCACCTTGCACGACGGCACCTCATTGCGCTTGACCATCATGCCGCCGCGCCCGGCACCGGCACCGCTACACACTGATTTCCTGCAATTCCTATTAGTCTTTCTTCTCTGTATCGCCTTGCTCGCCTACTTGGTTGCACGCATGACCATGAAGCCCTTGCAGCGCATGGCCGAAGCGGCCACAGCACTGGGGCAAGACTTCAATAGCCCAGCCTTGCCGGAACAAGGCGCCAGCGAAATCGTACAAGCGACCCGTGCCTTCAACGCCATGCAAGCGCGCCTGCGCGAACATATTTCCCAGCGCACCCATATGCTCGGTGCTATCACGCATGATTTACAAACACCGCTGACGCGCCTGCGCTTACGCTTGGAGAAAGTCAGCGATGAAGAGCTGCGCCAGCGTCTGATCGGCGATTTGTCTGCCATGCAAAGCATGATCAAAGAAGGCTTGGACTTGGCACGCAGCATGGATAGCAGCGAAGCCTTGCGCGCGGTCGACATCGACTCTTTGCTCGACAGTATGTGCAGCGATGCCGTCGAAGCTGGTCAAGATGTACGTTTTGACAATCACCCAGGCATCACCGTGCAAGCCCGGCCGCAGGCCTTGCGTCGCTGTTTGACTAATTTGATCGATAATGCGGTGAAATACGGCAATTACGCGCAGATCACCCTCGATATCAGTAAACAAAACAAACGCAGCTTACTCAATATTCGGATCGCTGACGGCGGCAGCGGCATTGCGCCTGAGTTTCACCGCAAGGTATTCGAACCGTTTTTTCGCTTGGAAACCTCGCGCTCACGTGAATCGGGCGGTACCGGACTAGGCTTGAGCATTGCCCAAAACATTGCGCAACAACACGGCGGCGAGATACAGTTGATCAACCTGCCGCAAGGAGGACTGCAAGTCGTGCTGAGCTTGCCTTTAAGCATTTAATTGACAGCAAGAACAGCAAAAGTTTGTTGAGTACAACGGGTTTGCACTACCATGTTGATAATTTGAACGACAACAGGATGCCTTCTCATGATCAACCTTCAACTCGGCGATGTCAGCCACATCATACAGTTGGCCATTGCCCCGGTATTTTTACTCACCGGCGTCGGTACCAAACTCTCGGTCTTGACCAGTCGCTTGGCACGCATCATCGATCGCGCCCGTGTGGTGGAAGAGTTGCTGCTCAAGGATGCACGTAACCGCGACGAGCTCGAAGAAGAACTCGACGAACTCTACCGCCGCTCGCACCTGATCAATCGCGCCATTACCCTCAGTACCGGCACCGGCTTACTGATTTGCCTGGTGATTGCCGCGCTGTTTCTAGGCGACGCCACCGGCCTGAGTTTGGACAAGTTCATCGCCGCCCTGTTTGTCGGCGGCATCTTGTCCCTGATAGGCAGTTTTATTTTCTTTATGCGCGAAATTTTCGTCGCCACCCAAACTCTCTCGCGCCAGCATCAGCGCGATAAAATCCGCCGCTCGCAACACTGACATTCTGCAGCGATGTTGCAGTGCATGCTGCAAATCAAACGTAACTGTGGCACTCTGGACGCTGATCTGATTCCTTTACGGAGCGTCTGATGAATACCTTGCACTATCCTCACTGGCCAATTGGCTTGCCACATCAATTGCAAGTCCCGGCCACCAGTGTCTATCACAACCTGCAGATTTCGGCGCTGCGCTATCCAGACAAGCCGGCGCTGATTTTTTATGATGGCGTGCTCAGCTATCGCCAACTGCATGAGGAAGTGCTGGCGCTGGCGGCGTGGTTGCAACAAGTTGCAGGAGTGCGCAAGGGTGATCGGGTCTTACTCGACATGCAAAATTGCCCGCAATTTGTCATCGCCTACTATGCCATCCTGCGTGCCGATGCCATGATCGTACCGGTCAACCCCATGCTCATGCACGATGAGTTGGCGCATTACCTGGACGATAGTGGTGCTCGCGTCGCCATCGTCGCACAAGAAATCATGCCGCGTCTGAGCGACTTTCTCGACAGCGGCACCTTATCCCATTTGCTCGTCGCCAGTTACGCCGATTATCTGCCGGCCAGCACAGACTTGACTGTGCCGGATTTCGTGCGCGCCAAAATGGATGCTCCACAACAAACCGGCATCCACACTTGGCGTGCCGCCATCGCGGCGACACGGATTCCAGCCCCACATCAAGCCGGACCAGACGACCTCGCTTGCATGCCCTATACCTCAGGCACAACCGGCCACCCCAAGGGTTGCATCCATAGCCATCGCTCGGTGATGTTCAACATCGTCGCCAGTCCGACCTGGTCGGGTGCCGTGGTGCCGAATCATGTGGCCTTGGCCGTGTTACCATTTTTTCACGTCACCGGCATGCAATCGGTCATGAACAGCATGATCTACTGTGGTGCCACGCTGGTGATTTTGCCACGTTGGGATAGGAACGCCGCCGGCGAGCTCATCACCCGTTATGGCGTCACCAACTGGACCTTGGTCCCGTCGATGATGATCGATTTTTTATCCAATCCACGCTTGGGCGAGTACGATATTTCCAGCCTGACCCGCGTCTCTGGCGGCGGAGCGGCGATGCCGGCCGCGATTGCGCAAAAATTACTCGATTTGTCGGGGCAAATTTATATGGAGGGCTACGGTTTATCGGAAACCATGGCACCGTCCCATCTCAATCCACCACAGCGCATGAAGCAACAATGTCTGGGCATTCCCTTCTTCAACGTCGATGCCCGCGTGGTTGATCCGCTGACCCTGCTCGAAGTAGCACAAGGGCAGAGCGGTGAAATTTGGATACATGGTCCGCAAGTTTTCCAAGGCTATTGGAATGATGCGAAAAAAACCGCCGAGGCCTTCGCCGAACTCGACGGTAAACAATTTTTTCGCTCCGGTGACCTCGGCTATATCGATGAGGAAGGTTTCTTCTTCTTTACCGATCGCCTCAAACGCATGATCAATGCCAGCGGTTTCAAGGTCTGGCCGGCCGAAGTGGAAAGCATGATGTATCAGCATCCGGCGATACAAGAATGTTGCATTATTGCCAGTGCCGATCCTTATCGCGGCGAAACCGTCAAAGCGATGATCGTCAAAAAACCCGGTGTCAGCGTCACTGCCGAAGACATCAGCTTCTGGGCGCATGAAAAAATGGCGGCCTATAAAGTACCGCGTTTGATCGAGTTCATCGACACCCTACCTAAATCAGCAACCGGCAAAGTAATGTGGCGCAGCTTGCAAGAGCAAGAGAATGCCCGAACCGGGAAAGCTAATTAGATGCTTACGTGGCCCGCAAAATATTTTTTTGCGAGCCACGTATTATTCGGTCAAGTTATCACCGCACTGATAAAACATCGAGACTCCCTACTGTTTGCCATATTTTGAGTGGCAAAACGCCAAGCTCACTGCGCGCCGCTGTCGTATGTAAACCAAGTTTCATAAAACCATCTTTGCCGCCCAGCTATTTTAGAATAGTATGGGACAAACACGAGAATCTTGCGTGCCGGAACTTTGCGTAAGGATTTCCACTTGCGCAGAGATGGCCAGCCATGGTCTGGGTTGGCGAAGTTTCGGCTGCCATTCTTCGTATGGCTTCACCCTGTTTCGTAATAGTTTGCGGTGCATGGATGACAACAGTGCGGCGCATACAGCTCGCCCGCTTGCGTCCTTCAAGTACTGACACATACCCATTTACTAAGTTAAGGAGCAAAGCATGAATCTTCGTCAAATGCGTATCGGAACACGACTGGCGGTCGGCTTCGGTTTCATTATGGTTTCGCTGATCGTGGTACTGATTATCGGCAGCGTACTGAGCGCCAGTAATCGGACCCACATGACGAACGGTATGGAACTCGCACATACCAAGACCGCCCTTGCTGCCAGCATGAAAAGCAGTATGCTCGAAGGTGGGCTGGCGATTCGCAATATCGGCCTGCAAAGCGATTTGGGCGAAATGGAAAAACAAAAACTCGTCCTCAAGGCCCAGCACGAACACTTCTATGAAGCGCGCAACAAGTTGATCGCACTGGGCTTGTCGAACGATGAGAAAAAAATCGTCGATGTCATTTCCGGTTTCGATCAACAAGTTGAAATACCGACCAAAGAAGCCTTCAAAATGCTGTTGTCATTCAATGGTGAAGAGGCGGTCAAACTGATTGCGACCCAAATCGACCCCTTGCAGCAAAAAGCCTTGTTAGAAATTAATAAACTGGTGGCCTTGGAAGATAGTGCCTCGGCCGAAGTTTCGGTACTCGCCTCCAGTAATGCCAACAAATTGGTCATCACCCTACTGCTCATCGGTAGCGCCATTCTGCTGATCGGGATTGCTTTTTCCATCTTTCTGACCCGCAGTATCACCGGCCCGTTGCAAGACGCCGTGCAGATTGCCCAACGCGTTGCCGCTGGCGAACTCACGCATCGCGATGCTGACGCAGGGCATGATGAAATCAGCGAATTACTCAATGCCCTCAAAGAGATGAGCGACAACCTGTTCCATATCGTCAGCGAAGTACGCCAAGGTACCGATGCCATCGCGATTGCTTCCGGCGAAATTTCCAGCGGTAACAGCGACCTGTCTTCGCGCACCGAGACCCAGGCCGGGGCACTCGAAGAAACCGCCAGCTCGATGGAAGAAATCACGGCAACGGTACGCCACAATGCCGATAACGCACGACAAGCCAATGCCTTGGTCAATTCCGCCTCAGGCTTTGCCATCAAAGGTGGCGAAGAAGTCGGTAAAGTGGTACACACGATGAATTCGATTAAAGAAAGCTCGCGCAAAATCGTCGATATCATCAGCGTCATCGATGGCATTGCTTTTCAAACCAATATCCTGGCCTTAAACGCCGCCGTCGAAGCGGCCCGTGCCGGCGAACAGGGGCGTGGTTTTGCCGTGGTGGCCTCGGAAGTGCGCAATCTGGCACAACGCAGCGCCAGCGCCGCCAAAGAAATTAAAACCCTGATCGGCGATTCGGTTGAAAAAGTCGAATCGGGTGGCAAACTGGTCGATGCTGCCGGACAAACCATGCACGAAATTGTCAGCTCGGTGAAACATGTGGCCGATATCATGTCCGAAATCACTGCCGCTGGCCAAGAGCAAAGCGCCGGTATCGAAGAAGTCAACCGCGCCATTACACAGATGGATGAAATGACCCAGCAAAATGCTGCCCTCGTCGAGCAAGCGGCGGCGGCAGCGGAAAGCATGGAAGAACAAGCCGGTAACTTGGCACGTGCGGTGGCCGCGTTCAAACTCGGCAGCGACCCGCGTCAGCAATTACGCCGCGCCAGCCCACCGCCGGTCAGTGAAACCGGTTTGAACACGCGGCAAAAAATGGTTCGTGCACTAGGGCTACAACAAAGTTAAGCTGAAGCGAGCTGAGCCATGATGAACAAGTCGCAAGCCTTGGAAAAAATTGTCGCTCAAGTCAGCGTGGGGGAACTGTATTTTCCCACTAATGTCAGCGCTACCCTGGGCATACAAGAGGCGCTCAATGCGCCCGACTGCGGCATAGAAACCGCGGCGAAATGGATCATGAAAGAACCGCTGATTGCCGCACGCGTGGTGGCCATCGCCAATTCGGTCGCCTACAGCCGCTTTGGCGGTGGCGTGACCAACGTGCGCACCGCCATCAGCATTCTCGGCTTCAGTACTTTACGCTCCGTCACCGCAGCGCATGTGATTCGCCAAATCAGCATGGCGGTCAATAATGCCGAGCTACGCGCGCGCATGGAATTGCTATGGCAACATTGTGCCCATGTCGCCGCCATGGCACATTTGTTGGCGCGCAAAATCAGCCGAGTCGATCCTGAAACGGCCTTGTTTGCCGGCGTAGTCCATGAGGTCGGCGGCTTTTATTTGCTCGCACGTGCAGAGGAATTCCCCGCCTTGCTGGAGCCACAGCGCTGCGCCCCAGACGATGCGCTGCTCGAAGACCACGAAATTGTGGTCGGCCGCGCCGTATTACACAAACTCCTGGTACCCAAGCGCGTCGTCAGTGCCATAGAAACGCTGTGGTATGGCACGCTCACAACGCCACCCGACAATCTCGGCGATACCCTGCTGTTAGCCAATGAACTCTGCGGCTATCCCTCGCCACTCGATCCGCGTGATCCGGTGGCCTCGGCCGCACAGGCCGCACGCATCGATTTTGCCGTCGGCGATACCAGCTTGCGCGCCCTGCTGGTACTGGCCGAACCGGACTTGGCATCCTTGACGGCTTGCTTAAGCAATTGAAAAATTGAGCAATTGCTCAACGGCAGCAAGCTTTTTCATTCTTAGGCATAATCGGAACGGCATATTTTTGCCTCGTCTATTCGACACAAGGAAACTTTCTCATGAAACTATCTCATTTACTCTGCGCTGGCATCGTCAGCGCCGCGGTTCTGCTGACCGGCACGGTCAGCACTGCGCTGGCCGCAGCCCCACAAGCCAACACTGCCGCCCCCGGCTTTTACCGCATCAAGCTGGGCGACTTTGAAGTCACCGCGCTGTCCGACGGCACCGTCGCTTTGCCAGTGGATAAATTGCTGACCAATACCACAGCAGAAAAAACCCACAGCGCGCTGGAAAAATACCACCAACATAGCCCGCTCGATACCTCGGTCAATGCCTACTTAATCAATACCGGCAGCAAACTCATCCTCATCGACAGCGGTGCCGGCGGCCTGTTCGGTCCGACTCTGGGCAAACTGCCAGCCAGCTTACAAGCGGCCGGCTACCAGCCGGAACAAATCGATGAAATCTATATCACCCACATGCATGCTGACCATGTCGGCGGTTTAGCCGATGGCGCACAAATGCGCTATCCGAATGCAGTGGTACGGGTCGATCGCCATGATGCCGATTTTTGGTTAAGCCCGCAGCAGCGCGACGCCGCCCCGGCGGACCAAAAGAACGCGTTCAGCAATGCCGTGAATTCGCTTAATCCGTATGTGAAAAGCGGGAAATTCCTGCCTTTCGATGGCGACACCAAGCTCGTTGCCGGGATCACAGCGATTGCGGCACCGGGCCACACGCCTGGTCACAGCATCTATAAAATTGAAAGCAAGGGCCAAGTCTTGATGTTATGGGGCGATTTGATGCATGTCGCCGCGGTACAGTTTGATCAACCGTCCGTCACCATTGCCTTCGACAGCGACAGCAAGGCCGCCGCGGTAGAACGCAAAAAAGCCTATGCCGAAGCGACACGCCAAGGATATTTGGTCGGCGCCGCTCATCTGTCCTTCCCGGGTCTCGGGTATGTACGCAGCCAAGACCAGGCTTACGCCTGGACGCCGATCAATTACGCACCGGCACAGTAAGTCCAAGCCTGCCGCTCGCGGGGATCTGGTGCGGCAGGATCAGTAGTGGGGCGGACGTTCATCGGCCGCACCGTTACGTCCACCGGACGTATCGGCCAGTTCACGTATGCGCGTGGTTAAAGCAGTCATCCAGCCGGCCATTTCGTCGAGCTTTTTTTGCTGACGATACACCTGAGTATTTAAAGTCTCGACCAGATCATCTTGGCGCGCGAGACGAATTTCCAAATCAATCAAACGTTCTTCGGTATTCATTATGTATGCTGACAGTATTGTGCAAAATGGAGCCATAGTATGCCACAGCGGCAACGCGCTCAGATTACTACTCTTTGTCAGCGGCAAACAGATAAGGTCTGTAGACATTTAATTGTGAGGAATTGTCAGCAAAGTACGGCATACAACACCGAGGTCAGACTCACAACATGTATTGCTGGAAAATTCGTCTTGCTTGCACTACTATGAAGTCCTCGCTCTCATTTTCGGCAAGCCTCACGACGGCTTGCTTCCCTTGGAGGAATGTATTGATGTTCAATGAAAACGCAGGTCCAGGTAACACATCGGCATCCTCATCTGACGATGAAACATCGCAGGGAGCGGCGCTGGAATTTCTTTCCTTTACGCTCGGTCGTGAAGAATACGGCATCGATATTCAAAGCGTGCAAGAATTACGCGGCTACGAAGCCGTCACGCGCATTGCCAACGCCCCCGACTTCATGAAAGGCGTAATGAATTTGCGCGGAGTGATTGTGCCCATCATCGATATGCGCATGAAATTCGCACTCGGTAACGCCGTCTATGATCAATTCACCGTCGTCGTCATTCTCAATGTCGCCGGCCAAACACTGGGCATCGTGGTCGACAGCGTGTCCGACGTCATCACACTCAAGCCAGCACAAATCAAGCCGGCACCGGAAATCGGCTCGACCATCGAAGCGAGCTTCATCATCGGTTTGGCACCGCTGGAAGAACGCATGCTCATCCTCATCGATATCAAAAAACTCATGACGGCCGAAGACATGGGCTTACAACTCGTTGGCAGTCACTAGCAGCCTGAGTGGCAGGAATTTCTATGCCGCGCCAAGCCAGCGCGCGGCACAGCGTACAATAGCGGCTTATTCTTTGTTCTTTGCGCTCCATGACTATTCTGCTGACCACTCTCAATGCACGCTATGCCCACGCTTCGCTGGGCTTGCGTTACTTACTCGCCAACATGGGCGAGCTCACCGAACAAACCCGTCTGCACGAATTTGTCATCGGTGCGCGCAGCACCGACATCGTCGAAAAAATCCTGGATCAACGCCAGCCCGGTGAAAAATTCATCGTCGGCTTCGGCGTTTATATCTGGAATGTGGTCGAGATCACGCAAGTGGTGGCGGTACTCAAACGGGTGGCACCAGACGTGGTGGTAGTGTTGGGAGGACCGGAAGTTTCGCATGAAACCAATGATCAGGAAATCATTCGTCTGGCCGACTATGTCATTACCGGTTGGGGCGATATCAGTTTCGCCGAATTGTGCCGACAAATTCTTCAGGGCCCGCAACCCTTGATGAAAATTCACGCCGGTGTTCAAGCGCCGCTACAAGACCTCAAATTACCCTACCAACTCTACAGCGACGACGATATCCGCCACCGCACCTTGTATGTGGAAGCCTCGCGCGGCTGTCCGTTCAAATGTGAATTCTGTCTGTCGGCACTCGATAAAACCGCTTGGCCGTTTGATATCGATGTGTTTCTGGTCGAGATGGAAGAACTGTACCAACGCGGCGCGCGGCTATTCAAATTCGTTGATCGCACATTCAATCTCAATATCAAAACCAGCCTCAAGATCATGCAGTTTTTTCTCGACAAGCTGGCGGCCGCACCAGATGACCCGGTGTTCGCGCATTTTGAAGTCGTGCCCGATCATTTACCTGACGCGCTCAAAGAAGGCATACAGAAATTCCCCGATGGCACACTGCAATTCGAAATCGGCATACAGAGTTTTAATCCCGAAGTGCAGCAACTGATCAGCCGCAAACAAAACAATGAGAAAGCGGCCGAGAATATCCGCTGGTTATGCACGCACTCGCACGCCCATTTGCACGTCGATCTGATCGCCGGTTTGCCGGGAGAGACGTTGGAGAGTTTTGCCGCCGGCTTCAATCAATTGGTTGCCCTCGGCCCGCATGAAATTCAATTCGGTATCCTCAAGCGCTTGCGCGGCACGCCGCTGATCCGCCATACCGAAGCCTTCGCCTTGGCCTTCGATCCGCTGCCGCCGTATACCATTCTGGCCAATCGCGATATCGGTTTCAGCGACATGCAGCGCTTGGTACGCTTCGCCCGTTACTGGGATTTGGTGGCCAATTCCGGCCGCTTTGCGCATACCTTGCCGGTATTATTGGGCACGGCAGCGTTTGAAAATTTCATCGCTTTTGCCGACTGGGTGTATGCCCATACCGATGCCACCCATCGCATTGCACTCGACCGCCTGGCCGGTCTGGTCATGCGCTTCTTGCAGCAAGAACGCGGCATGCCACAAACTGCAGTCGAACTGCTGCTGGCCAGCGATTACGCCGGCCATGCCAAGCACAAGCAAGGATCAAACACTGCGGTCACGGCGCTGACCCCGCGCACTGCCGTACCGCAACGTCAAAGTCGTCATCTGGCGGCGTAAACAAAACGCTGGAATTAATCGCGCCGCCGCAAAGAAATTGCTGCGGCGCTTCATTATCATTGCGTCAACTCAATTCTTTGTCGCGAATCCGCACAAAATGTCGCTCGCTGGCTGAGCTTCATTGCGAATAATTCTCGTTTACATTACGATATCCATCTCCCTTTGTATTGAGGTCGATGATGAATGTGAGCACCCACACGCCGCCAGCACCTTTGCAGTCGGGCACCGATCTGATGCTAGAACAAGCACAGCGCGATGGTCTGCACCGTTTTCTGCAAGCCCTGCTACGCGAAAATTTTCTATTCAAACCTGAGCTCATCAGCGATGCCGGGCTGACTTGGATACCGCTATGGTCTGAACAAATGCTGCTGCGCGTCGAAGGTTTGCGGCTCGGGCGAGCCGGCCATTGTCACATCAGCGGTGCCATCACACTGTACAAAAATGCGCAGGCACCGCAACTGTTGCGTAGCGCCGGCGCGCTGCTGGCACACTTAAGCGGCACGCCGTATCTGCCGCTTACGCCGGCGGCGCAGCGACGCTTGGCCGCAGAACTCGACAACAGTGCGGCCAACGATGCGCTGTCGCTGCATTATCGGCGGCAATGGGGCGAGCAATTGCGGCGCTTGGCAAGCACCCATCACCATCCCAGTTTTTTTTCCCTGCTCTGGCACGAGGAACTGGTTCCCGACCCCTGCCTACTGTTAGAACAATGGGGTAGCCAAGGACATCCGTTTCATCCCGCACACAAGAGTAAGCTTGGCTTAACCAAGCACGAGGTGTTGGCGTATGCACCGGAATTTCAGGCGCAATTTCCACTGCGTTTGGCAGCGGTCAGGCGCGCGTGTATGCGCGTGACCATGAGCCGCCCCGAACGCGCCTGCCGTGCTTGGCTGAGTCGTCACTTCGGCACCGAACTACAAGCTTGGGAGCAGGCCTTAAGGGCCAGCGGGCGCGAGCCGTCCGAGTGGCTGCCGCTGCCGCTGCATCCGTATCAGGCCAGCGCCGTTTTGCCACAGAAATTCGCCAGCGAAATCGCTGCGGGTCAGTTGTTGTTAGACACCGGCATCAGCTTGCGCGCCGCAGCCACCATGTCGATGCGCACTGTGGTACCCCTGCACCGACCAGGCACTCCGCATATCAAGCTGCCCTTAGGCGTACAACTGACCAGTGCGGTGCGCACGGTATCAAATAAGGCCTGCATCATGGGGCCGCGTCTGACCACGCTGCTGCGCGCGATACTGTTACGTGAACAGCATTTCAACGGCAGTCTCGATATTCTCGGCGAAGAGCTCGGTATGCATTTTATCGATCCCAACAAGGATAGCGACAAACATGGCCACTTAACACTACTGCTACGGGAAAATCCGCTGGAAAAACGCGACCAACTACACTTGCCGCTGCCGGTCGCCAGCCTGTTCGCCAGCTCACCGGTGAGTGGCCGTCCATTCATCACCGAGCTCGTTACGGCAGCCGTTGGTGACCATCCAGCCGCTGCGCTCAGCTACTTCCGTGATTACTGCCATGTCGTCCTCAAGGCGTGTTTGAGCGCCTACTTGTTATACGGTATCGCCTTCGAAGCGCACCAACAAAACAGCGCCATCATCGTCAACCGGCGCGGCCAACCGTGCCGCCTGCTGCTGCGCGATTTCGGTGATCTGCGGATTCACAGCGCGCGCCTGACGGAACAACACTGCACACTCGACAACTACCAAGCCGGACAAATTTTATTTACCGAGCTCGCACCGGTACGAGAAAAATTTCTGCACGCGACCATGTTATGCCACTTAGCCGAGCTCGGCATGCTACTGGCGCAGACTTATCAACAAGAGCAAGACTGCTACTGGAAAATTATTCAGCATGTCAGCGCCAATCTGTTTTCACGGCTACGCCCACGCTGCCAACCGGCATACTGGGAGCGCGAGCGGCACGCCATCTTGCATGCTGACTGGCCGGTCAAAGCATTACTACGTATGCGTTGCGAAGATGCGAAGGAGGATCTATGCGGCAGCATGCCCAATCCGCTGCGCAACTTTCCTTAGCCGCCAACGCGTCGGCTGGCGTCAGCACATTGCGCAGACTGTTTCTAATCCAGTTACTGACCATCGCCGCCATGGAAATGAGTGCACCGTTTTGGCCGCTGCATCTGCGCCAGATCAGCAGCTTATCTGGACCGGTCTTGGCCGGCGTCAGCTTCTTAGTGTACGCCGGCCCGCTCGTGATGGCGATCTGCAGCAGCCCATTTTGGGGTCGTTTGGGTGACCGGCGTGGCCATAAGCTCATGCTCTTGCGTGCCTTATTGGCCTTGGCACTCACGCAGTGCTGGATTGCCTGCTCCGACGATCTCATCAGTATTGTGTGCGCCCGCCTGCTGCAAGGTGCCTTGGCCGGTTACATTACCGCGGCCCAAGCTTATGGCAGCGTCTTGGTCGGCCCGAGCGGGCGCGCCGGCTTATTGACGCAGTTGCAGCAAGCCAATGCGCTCGGCTCGCTGCTTGGCCCCCTGCTCGGGGCGGCAGTCTATGGCTACAGTAGTTTTGCGCAACTCAACTTACTGGCCGCCTTGCTGTGTCTGCTGGCTGCCCTCGCCACGCTGTGCTGCTTGCCGCGCCTGCCACCGCCTGCCGCTGCGCCGCTGCCCACTGCACCGACCACAGCCGCGGCGGTGCCAGCGCCGACGCCGTTAGCGCTGCTGTTAGCTGCCATCTTCATCGTACAGAGCGCGAAAATGACACCACAAGTTTTCTTAGCCTTACATGTTGAGCAAGTGCTGCTGGCCGCGCCTTGGCTGGCCGGCCTGTGTTACGCGGCCAGCGCACTCGGTCTGTGTTTGGCCGCGCCCTTGTGGGTGCGCCGTTTTAAACACGCCAGCCCGGCGGCGATATTGCGCGACGTGGAATGCTGTTGTTGGGCTTGCGTACTGCTGCTGGCTTGGCAAGCCCTGAGCCACAACCTCGCGCTGTTTGTCTTGTGCCGCCTGCTCTGGGGTGCCTGTCTGGCGGCCTTGCTACCGGTGTTCTACAGTTTGTTGAACCATGCCGCACCAACACTGGCCGCCGGCTATCTGCTCGGCTTGGCCAACAGCGCGGCTAAAACCGGTGCCCTGCTTGGTCTGTCAGCCGGTGCACTGGCGCTGGCCTACTTGGCGCCAGCGTGGCGCTGGTGGCTAGTCAGCGCCGAGTATCTGCTGTGCGCCCTGCTGATACACCAGCAACGCCGTCGCTGGCTGGCTCTGGCCGCTCATCCTTCGCTGACGTGAACCTCACTACTTCCTGCCATGACAAAATCTCTCTACCTCCTTAGCTTGTTGACTATCGTGCTGTGCCAGCCGCTGGCAGCAGAAAGCAACGGCGCGGCCGATTTACCTGAAGTTCAGGTGAATGACAGCGCTATCTCAGTCGACAGCTATGAAACCACCGCAGCGCGCAGCGCCACCAAAACCATGGCAGCACTGCGCGATATTCCACAGATCGTCAATGTGGTACCGCAAGTTGTTATGCGTGAACAACATGCCTCATCGTTTCAAGATGCCTTACAAAATGTCGCAGGGCTCAGTTTCAGCGTTGGCGATGGTCAGCGCGATCAAGTGACGATACGCGGCTTCACGGCGATTCTCGATCAGTATGTCGATGGCGTGCGTGACGATGCGTTTTACTACCGCGACTTGTCCAACATTGAACGCATCGAAGTACTCAAGGGTCCGGCCTCGGTTTTATATGGGCGTGGTTCAGCCGGCGGCATGATCAACCGAATTTCTAAAAAGCCGACCACGGCCGCGCGCGCCGAATGGTCGGCCACCTTAGGATCACATGGCCAACAGCGCAGCGACATCGATCTCGGCAATGGCAACAGCAACGGCACGCTGGCATGGCGACTCACCGGAGCACTCGAAGACAGCCGCAATTTTCGCGACCAATATTTTTTACGCCGACAAACGCTGGCACCATCTCTGCTGCTCAATCTGAGTTCCGCCACCACCTTGCTGCTGCAAGCCGACTACCTGCACGACCGCCGCTTGGCCGATCAAGGTTTGCCGGGCTATCATGGCCGTCCGGTTGATGTGCCGGTGAGTACCAATTATGGTGCTGCCAATGGTTTTCAACGGGGCTATGTGCAATCGCAGGTGCTCAGCACCACCGCTACCCTCGATCACCGTTTCAACGAGAGCTTGAGCTGGCACAGCGTGGTGCGCGCCTTCGATTATTCTCTCGATCGCAATTACACCGGCATTGGTGAAATCAAAGACGGTGCCAGCCCCAGCGTCGCCATCGGTGCGGTTAAACGTTTACGCGATGAACGTGGGGTATTCTGGCAAAACGAATTACAACAACAATTCACTTGGGGCACAACACGCCATCAATTATTGTATGGCGTGGAATTAGCACAGCAAAATAAAAGCGAAATTTTATGGAACCGTAACAATTCCGCCGTTTATCAATTGTTCCATCCGAGCTTAGTCAATCTGCCGCCGGTACCGACCGATCGTGCACCGGTCACCGATACGCGCAGCCGCTTTCACAACACGGCCGTGTATCTGCAAGACTTGCTGACGCTGAGCGCGCACTGGAAAATTTTAGCCGGTGTGCGTTACGATTATCTGCAACAAATACGCGATGATTTGAGTAGTAAAAATATCGATCTCAAACGCGGCGAAAAATTATTTTCGCCGCGCGTGGGCGTGGTATTTCAACCCACCGAACAACTGTCTTGGTATGCCTCGCACAGTCGCTCGTTTCAACCACTGGCGGACAGTTTTACTTTGCGTGCCAACACCGACACATTGCCAGCAGCCGCGACGGTGAATAATGAAATCGGCCTCAAGCTCGACCTCGCAGCACGCGCCAGCATCACGGCCGCACTGTTTCACATGTCGCAAACCGGCATCGCCGTACAAGACCCGGAAAACAGCCTGGCATCGCTGCCGATAGGGCAACAAAGCACACAAGGTCTGGAGCTGAGTTTTGCCGGACAACTGAGTGAAAAGTGGGAATTGTTAAGCGGCTATGCCTCGATGATTGGCAAGATCAGCGACTCGCCTGAACTGACCAGCGTCGGCACACCGTTCCAAGGTAATCGCGCCGCGTTGACACCACAGCACAGTGCGCACTTGTGGCTCAAATACAGGCTCACGCCGAGCTGGTATTTGGCCGCCGGCGGCCGCGCCGAATCGGCGCGTTTTGCCTCACCCGATAACTTGCTCAGCTTACCCGGCTATGCCGTACTTAACCTGGCGGCCGCTTATCAGAGTAAGACTTTCGATCTCAATCTCAGCGTAAAAAACGCTCTCAATCGGCGCTATTTTGTGGCGGCCCACAGCGGTGCCAATGATTACAATATGCCCGGTGAAACGCGCGGCTTGTATGTCAGCTTACGCTATCGTTTCTGATTTCTTTCACGGACTCACGCGCATGACATTTTTTCAAAAACGCTTACTGCGACGCTTACATTTATCGCTCGCTTTGCCGCTGGCGCTGGGTCTCATTTTACTCGGTCTATCCGGTAGTATACTGGTGTATATCGATGAACTCGATACCGCACTCAACCCGGAATTACTGCAACTCAGCGGCAACGTCGATACCCCATTTCAAGCCACCGATGTGCTGCCTCTGCTCGAGCAATTACAGGCCGATCCGGCCTACTCCGGCGTGAGCATGCTCGAATTACCAAGCCATGAGCAGGCACCGTTGACGGCGTGGTATCGAGCTGGCAGTACCGACAACATGGCGCGCCGTCAAATCATGATCAATCCGTATACCGGTGCCGTGCTCGGCTCAAGAATATGGGGCGAAATCGGTTTGACACGCGCGCACTTGATGCCCATGTTATTTCACCTGCATCGGTATCTGCTCGCTGGTGAGATTGGTAAAACCCTGGTTGCCATTAACGGTATAGGGCTCGCGCTGCTGGCCGTGAGTGGCCTGATTTTGTGGTGGCCACAGGGTCAATATGTAGTCTGGAGAAGGGCGCTTACTATGGTCTGTCGAGGTTCATGGAAACATGTGAGTTTTCGCTTTCATCGCGCCGCCGGATTCTATTTTTCGCCATTGCTTTTAATGCTGGCAATGAGCGGAATATATTTTAACAAACCACACTGGATCGCACCCTTACTCAACGCGGTCTGGCCCGCTGCTGAGGCACGCAAAGTCTATCGAGATGTTTCGCCCACTCATCGCCACATCGCTCGCGAAGAGGTGTTGTACGTGGCGCTGAAACATGCGCAAGAGTTGTTTCCTGATGCAAAAATTACTCGCATCGTGTTGCCCAGCGAGCGCGTGAACCAGTATGAAATTCGCTTGCGGCAAGAACAGGAATTACGCCTCGGTGCCGGTGCCACGCGGGTGTATTTCGATGCCGCCAATGCCGACATCGTGCGCTTGGTCGATCCGCTCATGGCCAGTGGCAGCGAACGCTTGCTCGGGTATTTTTTTCCACTGCACAGCGGCCAAGCCGGCGGCGAATTCGGCCGTATTTTGATCAGCTTGTGCGGCCTCATGCCGCTGTTGTTAGCTGTCAGTGGTATCGTGGTTTGGATTAAACGGCGCTGAGCCAATCCAAAGCAACGCGACCATTGATACACGGCGGACACCAAAAATAATTTCCCGTCAGTGGCTGGCTAAATTGGAACAAGCCATCGACCACACCATCTTCGGCACCACTCATGCGGCGCAACTGCGCTTCGAACGGCGCATACGAAGTGGCAAAGGCGACAAACTGCAAACCGGCACGCGCGCCTTCCGACCACGGCATGGAACGGCGCAGCATGAATGCCGGCGGGGTAAAGCTTTCTTGTGCCGTGCGTTTCACATGGGCGGATTCGGGTGCACTGTCGAATTCTTCATTATCGGCTTTGTGACGACCGATCAAGTCATCCTGTGCCGCTTCCGACAAGACCGCCAGGCGTTCGAAACGATGTTGCCATTGTTGTACCGCGACGTAGCTGCTGCCATCGGCAGCGATGGCGACTTCCTGCGCCAGCTCATCTTGCGGATTTTCAGTGCCATCGATATAGCCGCTCAAGTCGCGACCATCGGCGTAATGAAATGCCGCGACTTGCTGTGACAATTCAAATGCCGCACCCAAGGCTTGCTGCACGCGCCCCTGTTGATGCACCAACTCGCCGCGCTCGGCTTCGCGCAGCCAAATCCATAGCGCCGCCGGGGTGGCAGGCAAGCGCATTTTACTGGCTTCAATAGCAACGAAGTCGCGTAAGCCGGCAATCGTCACGCCGATTGCCGCGGCTAATGGGGCACCGATGCCGAGCACCAGACGCTGACCATCGGCTAAGGGATGCAATTGGTGCAAGGCTTGCGCCAACGCCGCGGTCGTGACCTGCGGCGAGAGGGTGAAACTGAGGTAAGTCGCGTGCGCCGGTAAGGCTTGTAAAATACCCGCTTGAGCTTGGGACATGAATTTCTCCGATAGACTGTGCGTGTTACCACTGGCTGACAAATATAACGCAAGAACGTTTTACCAGAAAAAAAAAGTCCTTGTAAAAATTATTCAATGCTGCGTACAATCAGAGCAGAGGTATGAAGCCTCAACGTCGCTCGGACGGTTCCGGGCGTTACGGTATTACTTACAATTCGATCATGCACAACACCACCACTACTCCGCCGGGCCGGGGTTCAGTCAGTGAAGGCAGCGCTACGCCTTCGATTAACTTTTCCTTTGCTCGCATCAATCGTCTGCCCCCCTATGTGTTCAATATCACTGCCGAACTGAAAATGGCAGCGCGCCGCCGCGGCGAAGATATCATCGACATGTCTATGGGTAACCCCGACGGTGCCACACCGGCACACATCGTCGCCAAACTGACCGAAGTCGCACAGCGTCCCGATACGCATGGTTATTCAGCCTCGAAAGGCATACCGCGCTTACGCCGCGCAATCGCCCATTGGTACCGCGAACGCTATGAGGTCGAACTCAATCCCGATACCGAGGCCATCGTCACCATCGGTTCGAAAGAGGGTCTGGCGCATCTGATGTTAGCGACCCTCGATAAGGGCGACACCGTGCTGGTGCCGAACCCGAGCTACCCGATCCACATTTACGGTGCTGTCATCGCCGGTGCCGACATTCGCTCGATACGGATGAGCCCCGGCGTGGATTTTTTCGCCGAACTCGAAAGGGCAATCCGTGAAACCTATCCGAAACCGAAGATGATGATTTTCGGTTTTCCATCGAACCCGACGGCACAATGTGTGGAGTTGGAATTTTTCGAACGTGTCATCAAATTGGCTAAAGAACATCAGATACTGGTGGTGCACGATTTGGCTTATGCCGACATCGTCTACGACGGTTGGAAAGCGCCATCGATCATGCAAGTACCAGGTGCGCGTGATGTAGCCGTTGAATTTTTCACGCTCTCAAAAAGTTACAACATGGCCGGTTGGCGCATCGGCTTCATGGTCGGTAACAAGGAATTAGTGGCGGCCTTGGCACGCATAAAAAGCTACCATGATTACGGCAGTTTCACGCCGGTACAGGTAGCGGCGATCGCCGCGCTCGAAGGCGACCAAACTTGTGTGGCGCAGATTCGCGATCAATATCAAAACCGCCGCGACGTCTTGGTAAAAGGCTTGCATGAACTTGGTTGGATGGTTGATAAACCGAAGGCGTCGATGTATATCTGGGCGCATATTCCACAACACTATCGGGCCGCCGGCTCATTGGAATTTGCCAAACATATGCTCGACAAAGCCAAGCTGTGCGTCTCGCCCGGCATCGGCTTCGGTGAATACGGCGATGAGTATGTACGCTTTGCCTTGATTGAAAACGAAGCACGCATCCGCCAAGCGCTGCGCGGTCTCAAAACCATGTTCAAAGAAGACGGGCTGTTGGGTAGCTTATCTTGAATCTGCGACGTAATTGAGTAAGTATATCGGCCGCATGCTATTGCGGCCGGCTTTTTTTACTTACTCAGGCCACACCGATAACACCAGTTCTTCGATGTCAGATGGATTGCTTATTTTCTTCTTCGCCGCCACCCAATCAGGCGGTTCCGGCATGGGCTTTTTGGTAAACACCGGCGTGTCGATGGCGATCTTAATCGCAAACACAAAGATACCTTTATTGATATTGAGCGGTATCATTTTTTGCACGATATCGTAAATCTGATTATCGTAAAATTCATGTACCTTAGGCTGCATGTCCAGCCATGAAGTCACGGCACCGTCGGAACGCATGGCAATCACCAAGTAGCCGCTCGAAGGCGGCAGCGTGACGTTTTTCAGCAAACGATAAATATTCGACTGCAGATTGCGCGAATACCGCCCCAGCGTTTCTTTGTTGATGCCTTTTTCTTGTAGCACCGTTTCCGACTGAAAAAATACCAGCGAATCGAAACGCGTCACGGCCGCTGACGCCAGCGTCGACAGGCATAATAATATAGCGGCCAGCAGGGCTTTCATCACACTTCCTTACTTGTTAACAAACACACCGGCGCTGCGATTTTTTTGCACATCATGCCAAGGAAAAATTTTTCCATTCATCGCCACATGCACACCAGCCGGCAGCATTTGTGCGGCCGCGCAGGCAAAGCCGAGATTGAACAAGGCATCGGAATTGGCGATTTCGTAAGGAATCATGGCACCGGTAAACACGATGGTTTTGTCGATTTTGGCCGCACCAAGTACTTCGGCAGTTTCACGCAGCGTATCGGTACCGTGGATGATCACCAAGGCTGCTTCCGGCGCATCCACGCAGGCTTGCAAAATGCTTTGGCGATGGCTGTCATTCATCTCGAGCGAATCCATCAGCATACAGACTTCGAGTTCTACCGGTATGGTCAAGCGCGCGCGCTGCAATACCTCGGGCAAGTGGCTGGCAGCAAAGCTGAGCTTGCCGGCCAATTCATCATAATGTTTGTCAAACGTGCCGCCGGTGGCGAGGATGCGCAAGGTCATGGTAACGGTATCGTATTGTGGATAAAGCAGCTATTGTAGCCTGTCAAGGCAGCCGCTGAAAGCTGCTAAACTGACGTGGTTTTTTGTCCTCAATCGCTCATGAAACCTATCGCCCCCGGAACTGTTATTTTCGATCGCCATCGTGGCTACGGTGTGCTGACATCGGTCAATCTGCTCACCGGCTGGGTGGCGGCGCGCTTCGGCGCGGAAAAGCGTGTGCTCGATCTGAACCTGTCAAGCGACGGTATTGTGCATGCCGATGGCACGCCGATACTGTTCCGTCGCAGTCCTCCCGAACGCATGCCACATGCGCGTTTGATGGCCATGGTGCGCCAATTACACGGTGCCGGCTACCAGAAATTATATTTATACAGTTGGCCGCATGCTTCCGGCCTGCATTGGCGCTGGCAATTATTTTGCGGTACCAGACAGTGGATGGAACGCCCCTTGCGGCCCGGTTGGTACGGTTCCGGCGCCGATTACAACCGCAACCCCGTCATGGGTTGGGGCGATGCGCCCGGTGCCGACAGCGCGGAATTGATCACCGCCTTGGCCAGCTTCGATCCGGCCGGTCTGGCCGCGGCACTCGGACGCGATGAAGACCACAGCGCCTGGTTTGCCAGCATTTGCGATGCCTTGCTGCCGCACTACGCCTACAGCCTCGGTGCCGATACCCCGGCTTGCCCCTTACCGCTGTACTTACCGGTGTTCGCGGTGCGCGAACGGGTCACGCCGGCCACAGAGTGGCAACTCAGTTATCCACCGGGCTGGGAACGCACCTGGAGCCCCGCCAGCCTGGCGCGACGACAGCAACAACGCGCGGTGGTACGCCACGACCTCATCCCTTACCACTGGAGCTTGCCACTGGAATTATGAGGGCAGGGATTCCCACAGATTATCCCAATCTTCCGGACGGAAACTGCCTTCGCGTTTGAGCAGCAGTTGGCCCTGAGGATTAATGACGAAATGCGTAGGCTGGCTGATAACTGTACCGAAATTATCGTTATGCCCGGCCATACCGCGCCAAAGCAGCGGAAAACGCTGCTCTTTCGGTATAGCTAAATTAATTAATTGCAAATAAGTATCAAAATCCTGCTTATTTTGATCGATGTTGACAGCTAACAACACAAACTTGCGCTTGGCATTGCCAACGTAAAATTCACGCATGAGCTTGAGATCGCGTACGCATAAATTGCAGCCTGCCGTAAAAAAACTGACCAAGACCGTTTTGCCGGCGAAATCAGCCAGTTCAATTTTCTTTCCATTGGCATCGGTACCGGACAAACTCATTTGTTGCTTAAGTGCAGGCGCAGCGACACTCTGCGCGGCACGTGCATCGGACAGGATTGCGCAGCTAAACAAGCTGGCCAGCGTTATGCTCAACAGCAGGGATTTTTTTATCATATTGTTTTCGTCCTGATGGGTAAAATGTCTTGGAATGCACAGGGTGAAGCCAACTACCCTCCTAAGATAAAACAAATCAGTCGTTGCTACAAAGATATTCTTACGTTGGAGACACAATTTGAAAGAATTATTATGAATTGGCTACTCTTGCTCACTGCCGGCCTCTTGGAAATCGTCTGGGCCATCGGTTTGAAATACACGGCCGGCTTTACGCGGCTTTGGCCCAGTGTGCTGACAATAACGGCAATGGCGGCCAGCGTAGGCTTACTCAGCATCGCCATGAAGACTTTGCCGGTTGGCACTGCTTATGCGATTTGGGTAGGCATCGGTGCGGTCGGCACAGCTACGCTGGGTATCGTGCTCTTTGGTGAAGCAGCCAGCCCGGCGCGCTTGCTGAGTCTGGCTTTGATCGTGGCCGGCATCATAGGCTTGAAACTCGCCAGCGGCTGAGTTTCAAGCACCGGTATACAGGTTTGACGGCGTGCCGGCTGAAAAATCGAGGATGTTTTGAAACGCCGCTGAAAAATACAATTCATAACTATCTTGCTCGACATAGCCAAGATGCGGCGTTGCCAACACATTTTCATAGCGCAGCAAAGCATGACCGGCAGCCAGCGGCTCGGTTTCAAACACATCGAGCGCCGCAAAACCCGGTCGTCCTTGGCTCAGCGCCGTTTCCAGCGCCGTCGCCGCAACCAGCTCGGCTCGGCTGGTATTAACAAATAATGCGTCGCGCTTCATCCGGCTCAAATCTTCCAAGTTGACGATACCGTGCGTGGCATCGTTGAGGCGCAAATGCAGAGAAATCACGTCACTGTCGGCGAAAAAAGCGGCGCGCGTGGCAGCAATCTGATAGCCATCGGCCTGCGCCTGTGCTTGACTGGCGGCGCTACCCCATACCAGCACCTGCATGCCAAAGGCCTTGCCATAGCCGGCGACCAGTTTGCCGATGCGGCCATAGCCCCAGATACCGAGCACTCTTTGCTTCAATACCCGGCCGAGCCGGTTACGGCTCGGTTCACTGGAAGACATTTGCCAGCATCCTTCCTGCAACAGACTGGCGTAATTGAGCAAGCGGCGTGAGGCCGCCATGATCAAGGTCCAGGTCAATTCGGCCGGCGCAGTCGGGTCGCCACGGCCTTCCGTGATGGCGATACCACAGTCACGCGCGGCGGCGGTATCGACATGCCCAGCCAGCTTGCCAGTCTGAGAAATCAGCTTCAATTTCGGCAACTTTTGCAGCAATGCGCGCGAGAAGCGGCTGCGTTCGCGTATCAACACAACGGCATCAAATTGCGCCAGCCGTATCGCCAATTGCCCGGTACCAACGGCACGGTTGGTAAAGATCTTGACTTCGTGTTGTTGCAGCATTTCAAAGCATGCAAGATGCCGCACCACGTCTTGATAGTCATCGAGGATGGCAATTTTCATGAATTTTTTCTTTCAGTGGAGTGCGATAGGTGAAACAGTTTCACTTTCATAAAACGTACTACTATGCTAACGCTCTTGATGCAAAAATTGGCCCACGGCAGCGTGCGCGTGTACAATAACCGCTCACAGCAGCTATTTGATTCCTGCGCCCGCCGACTCGGCAGGTGCCTTGGCAAGTCGGGAACACCAACCTGACCGCCTATTATCCGACAGAACCATCGTCCATGTATCCTTGCAGACGCGGCAATTTTTTTTGATTGCCGCGCGCAGAATTGCACAGATTGACGAAGATTCTGCCGTGCCGCTACACCGATTTTTTATTGAAATGGCATTGGAGAATAAGATGAACCAACCTATCATGCAAGGCATCGCTGCAGTCAATGCACCGAGCTATGTCAAGCAAACCGCACTGATCAACTGGGTAGCTGAAATCGCCGCCCTGACCAAACCGGACCAGATTCACTGGTGCGACGGCTCGCAAGAAGAATACGATCGTTTGTGCGCACAAATGGTCGCTGCCGGCACCATGAAAAAGCTCAATGAAGCCAAGCGTCCGAACAGCTATCTGGCTTGCTCTGACCCGAGCGATGTCGCGCGCGTCGAAGACCGCACTTACATTTGCTCGACCAATAAAGCCGATGCCGGTCCGACCAACAACTGGATGGCACCGGCCGAAATGCGCGCCACACTCAACCCCTTGTTTGATGGCTGTATGCGCGGTCGCACTATGTATGTGGTACCGTTTTCCATGGGCCCCTTGGGTTCACCGATTGCACATATCGGTGTAGAACTGTCCGATTCCGCCTACGTGGCGGTGAATATGCGGATCATGACGCGCATGGGCAAAGCCGTGTACGACGTGCTCGGCAGCGACGGTGCTTTTGTACCCTGCGTGCATACGGTAGGCGCACCTTTGGCAGCCGGTCAAGCTGACGTGGCTTGGCCATGCAATGCCACCAAATACATCGTGCATTATCCGGAAAGCCGTGAAATCTGGTCTTTCGGCTCCGGTTACGGTGGCAATGCTTTGCTCGGAAAAAAATGCTTTGCCTTGCGTATTGCTTCGACCATGGGTCGCGATCAAGGCTGGTTGGCCGAACACATGCTGATCCTTGGCGTCGAATCGCCGGAAGGTAAAAAGCACTATGTGGCAGCCGCCTTCCCTTCGGCTTGTGGCAAAACCAATTTCGCCATGCTGATTCCCGCCATCAAGGGCTGGAAAGTCACCACCATCGGTGACGACATCGCTTGGATCAAACCGGGTGCCGATGGCCGTCTGTATGCGATCAATCCGGAAGCCGGCTATTTCGGCGTCGCTCCGGGTACCAACACCGCCACCAATTCGAATTGCATGGCTTCATTGACGGCCAATACCATCTTCACCAATGTGGCACTGACCGATGACGGCGATGTCTGGTGGGAAGGCATGAGCAAGCCGGCACCGGCGCATTTGATCGATTGGCAAGGCCAAGATTGGACCCCGGAAAGCGCCCAAGCGACCGGCCGCAAAGCAGCTCATCCGAATGCGCGCTTCACCGTTGCAGCCACGCAAAATCCAGTCATAGATGCAGCTTGGGATGATCCGGCCGGTGTGCCGATTTCGGCCTTTATTTTCGGTGGCCGTCGTTCCACTACCGTGCCGCTGGTTACTGAGGCGCGCAACTGGATAGAAGGCGTGTATATGGCTGCCACCATGGGTTCGGAAACCACAGCTGCAGCAGCCGGTTTGCAAGGCGTAGTGCGACGTGATCCGTTCGCCATGCTGCCGTTCATGGGTTACAACATGAGCGACTATTTCCAACATTGGCTCAATATGGGTAAGAAAATCGCCGCCAGCGGTGCCACCTTGCCGGCGATTTACTGCGTCAACTGGTTCCGTACCGATGCCGACGGTAAATTCGTCTGGCCTGGTTTTGGCGACAATATGCGCGTGTTGAAATGGATGCTGGAACGGATAGAAGGCCAAGCCCAAGGCGTGGAAAATATTTTCGGCGTCACGCCGAGTTTCTCCGACTTAAGCTGGGAAGGGCTGGACTTTACTGCCGAACAATTCGAGACCATCACTTCCATCGATACCGATGCCTGGGTCGCCGAATTGGCCTTGCATACAGAATTGTTTGAAAAACTCGCCTATCACCTGCCGGCCGAATTGGAAGCGACACGTGTAGCTTTAGAGAAAAAACTGTTGGCGTAGTTTTTGCACACAGCAGTTCAGTGAAATCAACGCAAGCCTGAACAAGGCTTGCGTTTTTTTTGTGCAAAAAATTGTGGCATTTGTTGGGCGTACTCGCGCGTACGAAGGGAATGGTACACATTGCCGGGCAAACATTCCCGCATGCCGCAGACTCGTCATTCCCGCATGCTTTTGGCTGGAACCCAGTATCGTTTTTAGCACTGAAAACAGCATGATTTCTGGCATTTTCAGTTAAGCACGAACGCCGCCAGGTTCCCGCCAAAAGCGCGCTGATCATTACCCACAAGTCAGGTCGATTGCGCATCCACCCAGCCGCCCAATTCGTCATTGCCGCGTAGGCGGCAATCCAGTGGCGCGCACGCGCCTTTTATATCTGTGCTGCTCAGGCGCAGCAGGACGTGTTCATTGCACAGAAAAAAAAGTGCCCCTGATCGCCCCTCCCACCCTGAAGGCACTGACGTGCCACTGGATTCCTGCCTACGCAGGAATGACGAGGCGAGGGCATGGGGGAATGACATGTCGGCCAGTTGGGGTGATGATACCGACTGAAAACCCTTTTGCGACAGCCTCTGAAGGCCGAGGTTTCAAACCCTGGTCAGATTTTTGAACAGCGGTAAGGGAAGCGCAGAAAAAAACCGCCTTCCTGCAGGAAGGCGGTTTTCAGTATTATTGCCAGCGTTCGCTTAGCGGAAGTACGGTGCTTGCGGCGGAACGCGATGCGCTAAACTGCTGCTCAGATTGATAGTTCCGCGCATCATGCGCTGCCACAAAAAATTTCCCAGATAAGCCAGAGGAAAAGCGATAGGCCAAGTGGTCAGCCAAGCTTCCATCCAGCTACCGAAAAAGTCATTACCCGACGCCGCTGCGTACCAACGCCACAACGCCGTGACGAACAGCGTTAAGATACCGGTCAATACCAAACTAGGCAACATCGATGCCAAACTATGCGAACCGGCGACGCTTACCGGTGCGCGACTCTGCAATTCGCGACGCAATTCGAAGGGGATCTTCGATGCAAACAAGCATGCATCGGCTGCCGCTGGTGTACCACTATAGATAGAAAAATGCTGCATTGCAAAATCCCTCTTCTGTATAATTAACCGCGTGCGGCCAGTGCGCGTAATTCGGCAGCCATATTCGGTGAGCTGCGGTCGAGATCGTTGGCAACGCGACGGATAGCCAAAATATTAGCCAAATTACGTAATGCCGATTTTTGTTCACGTGTTTTAGCTGGTGAAAACAGCAAGGAAATTGCGCGAAATACGCCGATAAGCAGTGGTTTGAAAACAAGCATCAGGGTTGCAATCATGCCCAGGCCCAATAAAGGTCGCAGCGAGGCAAGTACGGAACTGATAGCAAATTGGGAAATTGGCAGGGCGCTGGCGGCCGGGAATGCAATATTTAAGAATGTCATGATGATCTCTACGCTTTATTTTCTAGGATGAATTCATCATATTGCATTGCAACATATAATTCTAATTTTCATTTCCTATAATTACTATATCGTTTGTGAATAACAGGGCAGACTGCTACCGTTCATCGCAGCTCATATTTGTATCGTTGTTAACTTTGGAAACAGGGAAATGAACTTTTTAACACTCGATCTTAACCTCTTGCGCGTCTTCGACGCCGTGATGATAGAGCAAAATCTGACCCGCGCAGCCGACAAGCTGGCCATGACGCAGCCGGCCGTGTCGAATGCGCTTAAACGCTTGCGCCATTCGCTCAGCGATGAATTACTGATTCGTACTGCCTACGGCGTCAAGCCGACGCCACGCGCTGAAGCATTGTGGCCAACGATACGCGATGTCTTATCGAAACTCGAAGCGGCACTGGCACCGGGGGCCTTCGATGTGTCTCAAACTCAAGCAACTTTCCGCATGGCCATGGCCGATGCCACGGCCGCCTTGTGGATGCCAACCTTAGTCGCGGCGATACAGAATGAAGCACCGGGCATCAATGTCCGAATGGTGCCCTTGACGACGCGGGAGCCGCGGCCGATGTTGATGCGCGGCGATATTGATATCGCCGTCGGTTTCTTTCCTGGTGTAGTGGCACAGTTGGCCGGTAGCCAAACCGCCGGTAATAGTGCGATTCGGCATGAGAGCTTGTACACCGGACGCTATGTTTGTGTAATGCGACACGATCATCCCTTGGCAGCATCGGATCTGACACTCGATGATTACTGCCAAGCACGCCACTTGTTGGTCAGTTTTTCCGGACGGGCGCATGGACTCATCGATGAGGTCTTGGAAAAAATGGGTAGGGAACGGCGTATTTTACTGACAATCAACCAATTTTTTACCGCCGGCCGTGTGGTTGCCCATTCCGATTTGCTCACAGTGTTACCGCGTCATCTCATTTCAGCCACTGGCATGAGCGATGCCTTGATTTGGAAAGAGCTGCCGTTTGAAACCCCGGAAGTGCATGTCGATATGCTTTGGCATGAACGGGACGGGCGCAATCCGGCACACCAATGGCTGCGCAATAACTTGGTGAATATGACGCATTCGAATCTGGTGCCGGAATTGGAACAAGATGTGCAGCATCCCGATTGAGCGATTGCCGCTGGCGGCACAAAGCACAGAATAGCTTTACAATCAGCTATCCTTATCACCTTCTTATGCATGCTTATGTTTACAGGTATCGTCCAGGGCATTGCCCGTATCGAAAAAATCGTTGACCAGCCGGGTTTGCGCAGCTTTCATTTACATTTTCCCAGCGGCTTTGCGACCGGACTGGAAATCGGTGCCAGCGTGGCGGTTGATGGTGTATGCCTGACCGTAACTGCCTTCGATGGTGAGCAAACGGCGCAGTTCGACGTGATGCAACAAACTTTACAGATCACTACGCTCTGTTTGTACGGGCAAAACGACCACATCAATGTTGAACGTGCGGCGCGCGACGGTGCTGAAATCGGTGGTCATCCACTTTCCGGCCATGTTGATTTTACCGCGCAACTGGCTGCCATACGCCGGCTCGAAAATAACTACGTTTTGCGAATTGCCGTGCCACCGACTTGGCTGCGGTATATTTTTGCCAAAGGTTATATCGCCATTAATGGTGCCAGTTTAACCATTGCCGAAGTCAATCACGAGCAAGCTTGGTTCGAAGTGTGGCTGATTCCAGAAACACTGCGCATGACTGTATTCGGCGAAAAAACCGTTGGTGCCGCACTCAATATCGAAATTGAAAGGCAAACTCAAGTCATCGTCGATACTGTCCGCACCATGTTGGCAGAAACGCTGGGACCCTTGTTACCGGCACTCGAGGCCGTATTGGCCCAACAGCAGGTGGTGTTACCGGAACAATTACGCGCTTTGCTCAAGCCTTGATTAGTCGGGCTGGCCGTCCCAGTATTCCATCGTCGCATTCTGATCAAAACCGGCACCACTCAAGCGCACACTGATGCGGCCGGAATCAGGATAGACAATCACATCATGCGGATTGCGCTCACCGATCACCAGATAACGGCAAACTTGATCGGTGTGATTAAATAAACTGTGTCCGGCTTTTTGGCCAGCCGGAAAAACCACATAACTACCCTCGGTCAGGATAAATTCCTGTTCACCCAAACGCAGGGTGCAACTGCCGCTCATCATCATCAATTGCTCTTCTTCGAGGTGATGATAATGATTTGGACATGCTTGTTTTCCCGCTGCCAACTCTTCCATACACACGCCAACATGACTGGCGCCGCCAAACTGTGCCAATTGCCGGTACCTGCTGCCGAAAGTTTTGCCATGGGAAAAGCTTTCCCATGCCACCTCATCGACTTTGAAGGGCTCATAAATGCCGGCAGCATTGACGGAGGAGGGCGTGGTTGTCATGGCTATGGTTTATTTAATCGGCAGACAACTGGTATTTTTCACTTCCTCCATGACTGCATAGGTATGCGTTTCACGCACACCGTTTAGTTGCAGTAAGGATTTACCGAGGAAATCGCGATAAGCGTTCATATCTTTGACACGGGCTTTGACCAAATAGTCAAAACCGCCGGCAACCATATGACATTCAAGCACTTCAGGAATCGCCTGTACGCCACGGCGAAACGCATCGAAGACATCGGGAGTGGTGCGATCAAGCACAACTTCGATAAACACCAACAGCGCCACATCAAGCAGATGTGGGTTGAGTTGGGCGGTGTAGCCGAGAATATAGCCCGATTCTTGCAGCTTGCGCACGCGCTCGAGGCAGGCAGCTGGGGACAGATTGACCCGATTTGCCAATTCTACGTTACTGATACGGCCGTCATTTTGTAATTCGGCCAGAATTCTTTTACTGATTTTGTCTAGCATAAGAAGTCGAAAATCATTCTATGAGTGGTTAATAATATTCGGGAATATTCTCTCACAAAAAAGAAAATTCCGATATATGTTCTGATTTCCAGAATTAATCATATGCAAGCATCGATACAATGAAATCTAATTCATTTCGTGTCTATTTTTTATGATTGAGACCATTGTGCCTAACATTTCCCTCCCATTTGCGACGCTCTTGAACGAACTTTTACCTGCGGCAACACCGTTGCGCACGGCAATCACCGAGGCCTATCGTCGCGATGAGATTGACGCAGTCCAGTACCTGTTAGGCCAAGTTGATCCTCATCCTGATTTACAAAAATCTGTTACCACCTTGGCCCATGAATTAGTCAGCTCGGTGCGTGAGCAAAGAACCCGCGCTTCCGGTGTCGATGCCTTGATGCATGAATTTTCTCTGTCATCCGAAGAAGGTGTGGCGCTGATGTGTCTGGCCGAAGCCTTATTGCGCATTCCCGATCACCAAACGGCTGACCGCTTGATTGCCGATAAAATCAGCAAGGGCGATTGGCGCAAGCATCTTGGCGAATCACCTTCTTTGTTTGTCAATGCCGCGACTTGGGGTTTGCTGGTTACCGGTAAATTGGTCGCGACCAATAGCGAACAAGGTTTAGGAGCGGCACTGACGCGTCTCATTGCCAAGGGCGGTGAGCCACTGATACGCAAAGGGGTAGATTTGGCCATGCGCATGCTCGGCAATCAATTCGTTACCGGCCAAACCATCGCAGAAGCCTTGAAAAACAGTGTCGCCAACGAACAACGCGGCTATCGTTATTCCTACGACATGCTCGGGGAAGCGGCGCTGACCGCCAAAGATGCCGCCTTTTATTACCAGTCTTATGAAAGCGCCATTCATGCTATCGGGAAAGCCTCGAATGGCCGTGGTATCAAAGCAGGCCCCGGCATTTCAGTGAAATTGTCAGCACTACATCCGCGCTATTCACGCGCCCAACATGGGCGCGTGATGACTGAGTTATTGCCCTTGCTGAAAAATTTACTGCTCATTGCCAAACACTACAATATCGGTCTCAATATCGATGCCGAAGAAAGTGAGCGCCTGGAACTCTCGCTCGATCTGATGGAAGCCTTGGCATTCGACCCTGATCTGAAAGGCTTTGAAGGCATCGGTTTCGTGGTGCAAGCGTATCAGAAACGTTGCCCTTTCATAATTACCTACTTGATCGATCTGGCTCGTCGCAGCGGCAGCAAATTCATGGTGCGCTTGGTCAAAGGTGCGTACTGGGATGCCGAGATCAAACGTGCCCAAGTCGATGGCATGAGTGGTTTTCCGGTCTACACGCGGAAAGTGTATACCGATGTATCGTATCTGGCCTGTGCTCAGCAATTGCTGGCAGCAACGGCATGGATTTATCCACAATTTGCCACCCACAATGCGCAAACGCTGTCGACTATTTATACTTGGGCCGAAGCGGCTGGCGTCAGTGATTATGAATTTCAATGCCTGCATGGCATGGGCGAAACCCTGTATGACCAAGTGGTTGGTAAAGCCAAACTCAACAAGCCTTGCCGGATTTACGCACCAGTCGGCTCGCACCAAACCTTGCTGGCTTATTTAGTACGTCGTTTGCTGGAAAACGGTGCCAATTCCTCGTTCGTCAATCAAATTGTCGATGAAAACCTGCCCATCTCCAGCCTCATTGCGAATCCACTGACGGTGGCACGCGAACTCGGTGGGCAGCCGCATCCTGGCATCGCTTTGCCACTGCATTTATTCGGCCGTGAACGACGCAATTCTGCCGGCTTTGATTTTTCCAATGAAATCAGCTTGCATGCAATCAGCCAGCATTTTGCCAAACATGCACGAGGCCAGTACCATGCTGTGCCGCTGCTGGCGAGCGCAGAATCAAGTGAGCCACCGCAGGCCACACCGCTGCCACTGCACAACCCGGCCGATCGTCGCGATGTGCTCGGTACCGTGCGTGAAGCCAGCGCTGCAGAAATAGAAGCGGCCTTGCAAGCGGCGCAGAATTTTTCTACCGAGTGGGCGCAGACAACACCGTTGCAACGCGCCGCCAGTTTGCAGCGCGCAGCTGATTTAATCGAAGCACGGCGTGAAGACTTCATGGCCTTAGCCATACGCGAAGCCGGCAAATCGCTACCGAATGCACTGGCCGAAGTACGCGAAGCGGTCGATTTTCTGCGTTACTATGCCGCCCAAGTCAGCGGCTTGGATAGTACGCTGGCCTTGGGCACGGTGGTGTGTATCAGTCCATGGAATTTTCCACTGGCTATTTTCATCGGCGAAGTCAGTGCCGCGCTGGCCGCCGGCAATGTGGTGCTGGCCAAACCGGCCGAACAAACGCCGTTGATCGCGTCCTTGGCGGTGGCAACACTATATGAGGCCGGCATACCACGTGCAGCTTTGCAATTTTTGCCCGGTAGCGGTGAGCAAGTTGGCGCTTTGCTGGTGGCCGATGCGCGCGTCAAGGGCGTGATTTTCACTGGCTCGACCGAGGTGGCACAATTAATTCACGCCACACTCACGCAAAGAATGATGAAGGAAAACAGCGAAATTGTTTTGATTGCCGAAACCGGTGGACAAAATGCCATGATCGTCGACAGCAGCGCCTTGCCTGAACAAGTTGTTAATGATGTGCTGGCTTCGGCATTTGACAGCGCCGGACAACGTTGCTCGGCCTTGCGCGTGCTGTGTCTGCAAGAAGATATCGCTGATAAAACGATAGAGATGTTACACGGTGCGATGCAAGAATTACGGGTCGGCCAGCCCGATCGCTTACAAGTCGATATCGGCCCGGTCATCGATGAAGCGGCACGCCATAACTTGGTCACGCACATCGAACAGATGCGCACACGCGGCCATGCCGTGCATGCACTGAGCTTATCGGTAGACTGCGAGAACGGCAGCTTCGTGGCACCGACGGTCATTGAAATTGCCAGTTTGTCGGAATTGACTAAGGAAGTGTTTGGTCCGGTATTGCACGTGTTGCGTTTCCGTAGAGATAACATGCCGCAACTGGTAGCGCAAATCAATGCCAGCGGTTTCGGCCTCACCCTCGGTGTGCATTCGCGCATAGATGAAACCATCGATTACATCAGCCAAGCTTGCCATGTCGGAAATATCTACGTTAATCGCAATATTGTCGGTGCCGTTGTCGGAGTTCAACCGTTTGGTGGAGAAGGTAAATCCGGTACTGGCCCGAAGGCGGGTGGTCCCTTGTATTTGAAACGCTTACAGCGGCAAGCAGAGAGCGCGCTGTACGGCCATACCGTGTATGAGCGCACTACCCCAGCGAGCTTGCAGGCTTTGCTGCTGTGGGCCAAGTCTGAAGGCTTGGATCAACTGGTGTTGCGCGGTGAACATTACCTGCAACACAGCCCTTATAAGGTTACGCAAGTACTGCCTGGCCCCACCGGCGAGCGCAACACCCTGGCTTTTGTTCCACGTGGCAGAATTTTCTGTGCATCGACACAATTAGCTAGCTTGTGCAATCAACTGGCGGCGGTATTAGCAACAGGCAATACGCCGGTGTTAGCGGCACAAGCCCTTGCGTGTTTGCCCGCTGATTTTCCAGCCGCAGTGCGTGCCGTCATCGTAACGGCGGAGGCGGCACAAAGTCGGGTGCAAATGGTGTTAGCTGACCAAGCTTCACGCCATGCTTGCCTGGCAACGTTTGTCGATAATCAAGATGGCATCGTTTCGGTCATTGGCACTGATGAACAGACTGATATTGCGTTGTGGCGTTTGGTGGCTGAACGTGCTTTATGCATCAACACAACAGCGGCTGGCGGCAATGCCAGTTTGATGAGTATGAATAGCTGAAGCGACTTATATCTCTTTTGGCCTGCTGTTACAGCAGGCTTTTTTTTTGTTTGTGCGCGTAAAGCCTCGGCCTTCAGAGGCTCTCACATAAACCTTACAGACGCTTTTTCACACCTGAAACACCGCATACCTCGTCAGATTTTTGATCAAAAACTTTCTTTGCTTTGAGAATATCTTCCCTCATTGTTGCTTTTTTTAATTACATTTTTTACATTAAATGTTGTTCATCGCGTTGCTCATCGCCAAGGATTGCGCTTGCAAAGGCTCAAGCATTTGCCTGATGTTGGTAGCTTGAAATAAGGCATGAAGCGCTGCGGCGGTCGGTGTAGCGGCATTGGCAAAGCTGTTGAAAAAAATCAGCAATAAACACAGGCGTTTGTTCAAGCTCATCGTTAATTTTCTTGGTGAATGAAGTAAGTAACGGATTCTAAAGGATTTTTTCAAGATGGGGAAATGTCGGTCGAGAAGGTAGCGGACAACATCTATGTTAATAAGTATATATATAAATAGTAATAATTGTTAACGTTGGGGGGTTCCTGTGGATAAGTCGGTAAACATCCACAGAATCAATTGTTTAAGGAATTCATAAGGCGGTGGAAAAAGGCTGTATATCCACAGGACAAAATCTGTATAAGAAATTCAGTGAGAGATGTAAATCGGCTTACGCACAATGCATACAGTGGATATCCCTGCACTTATCCACAGAAATATTTTCAAAAATGTGGTTTTCTTTGCGATTTCAGCTGAAATCTTTACTTTTAAACCAGCTTGCAAGTTGGGAAAGCCTTGAATCAGTAGTTTTTTTAATGCAGATGTTTTTTTTGGGGAAGGTGGTTTGTGATTTTTAAAATTTTTTTAAAAACATGTTAAAGGTGACAATAATCATGCTTGCGGCGTTTTTGAGGTTTTAAAAAAAAGAGAAAAAAAAATTTCAAAAAAAATGGGCCGTTTTTTTTTGAAAAAGCTCAATCCTGTTTACTTATAGTAATTAGTTTATATATATATAGTAATAGTAGTTAACGGCGCGATATTTTGTGGATAAGTCTTGTTTTATCCACAGAAACAAAGACTTAGTCACTGTATATCTGTTCGGATAAGCTCTGTATGAAATGATGACAGTTTTGGGATAACAAAATGCCGTGTCGTAATCAGGCCGGTTTTCCCCAATTTATCCTAGGGATAAGTCGGGGTTTATCCACAGGGATTTTCTGCTTGATTGGCGCGTTTTCAGTGCTTGGGAAGTGAGTTAAAGCTGGTCGGCGCGGCGTAAAACAGGCGGAGCGCAGCGTTGTAGAGTTTTGGCAAACAGTTGCAGATAGCGCTTTTGCCCTTGCGGTAAGTGTTGTTCATAGACGGCGCTGTATTCCAATGCCGGCACGCCGCCACGCGCACGTTTGAACTGTGCGGCACCGGAACTGTAATGCAAACGCAGACGGCGCTGCTTGGCTTGGGCCAGCAGCAAGGCCATCAAACGTCGATATAAGCCTAATTCCTGTGGCAAGCTGGTGTCATAACCGATCAAGGGCGTGGTCAACCAGCCGCTGTCTGCATGGGCATACAGACCCAAAACCCCGACCCAACGGCCTTGCCAGCGTAAGCCATGCAATTCGAGAAAGCCGGTCTCCAGGCATAACTGGAAGAATTCCGGACTGAAATCGGGATTGAGTGGCGAATGTTTGGTGATGAATAATTGCCGGAATAAGTCACGCAGAGGGAGTAAATCCTGCACTTGTAATTGTTCATGACTGACTACGCTGACCTGACCATCGGCCAACAAGCGGGCATCTTTTTTAACGTGATTGTGTTTGCTGACGTGCTCGTGCGCCGGGTCGCACAGATACACCATGCGCGTTGGTATCAATATCCAGCCTTGCTCATTGAGATGCGCAAATAATTGCGGGTCGACTTGCGGACAAATATTTCGCAACATCAGCGGCCGGTCTGGGTGGGTATTACACAATTGCTTGCTCATGGCGCTGAGATCAGATCCTTGCCAGCGCGGATACAGATTGGTCGAGATCAGTTGATTGGCAATGATGACCGCACGGTCAAGGCCTGCGCCGTGCAACAGCAGCGATAAGGGAGCAAACAACATGCTGCATACATGTTTGAGCAAACCGGCGGCGGGCCAGTGGCGGATTGCTTCTTCGCGCGCATAGCGCAGCCAGGTTGAGCGCGGACTGGCAACGTAGCTTTCGCCGGCCTCGCTGGCTTGCAACAGACTCGAGGGATAGTGGCAGCCGCCGATGGCTACGGTTTCTATGCGCGAGTGAACATTGCTGACCCAGTGGTTGCCACCACGGGAACGCGCCGTCAACAGCCACAGCGTATCGGCCAGCAGGCGCGACTGATTGGGCACGGTCACGGTGTGGTCGGCGATCAGACTTTGGTATAGAGATGCATGCCGCCGTAAATCGCTGCTCGGTCGGTGGCATGCAAGCGCAGGTTATGGGCTGGATCGGTATGCCAAGCCGATAACAGTTGTGGGCTCAGTTTGTGTTCTAACGGTGAAACACTGCCACCGGTACGGAACAAGACTTTGGCCCCGGCTGTCGCAGTGCGTGTAACTTCACGCCACAACGCGCACAGTTGTGGGCCATCCATCCAGTCTTGCGCATCAAGGAATAAATACGCATCGACTGAGGCATCGGCTTGCTGCTCCAAAAAGCCGGTGAGGCTGTTGTGATGCGCATGCAAACGGTCGGCACTGGTACGTAAGCTGGTGAAATGGCGCTTTTGTAAATACATAGGCAAGGCTGCTTGATGCTCAATATTATAGCGGCGTCCGAAAGCTTGCTGGGCGAAGCAATTTTCTTCTATCGGAAAGGCGCAGGCCAATTGCCGCATTCTTTGTTTGAATAATTGATGCAAGCCTTGGGCTGCTTCATCTTTGAGCGCGGCAAATTGGGCCGGTGGAATGCCCAAGCTGTAGAGCGCGATTGGTTGGCGTGCCAACCATTTCACCAGTGCCGTATCGAAAACGGGGGCAACATATTGTTCAAACAAGGCCTGCTGCTGTTGTGGATTGCGTGCTTCGAGAAGTTTCGCCAAATTGCCACCCATCAGGCGCACAAACAGGTGGGCGAAGCCGATGAAGCGCCCAAGCAGACCGTGGTGATAGGCATCGTTAGAAAAATAATGGTAGCGCTGTTTGCCATTCAAGCCGCGACTTTCCCAAAAGCTGCTGGCGGCCGGACTCAGATGGCGGCGGATGTGGCGCTCATAACGTTTCAGATTATCGCTGTGATTGGCGGCGCCGAGGTAGGCCAACACGGCATCGTAATCGGGCAAATGCTTGATCGCTTGCTGTTTCATGTTGAGCATGGCGAGGTGGGCGGCATTGAGATCGACCGCATGCACCGCCGCCGGCTGGGCCGACAAATACGCCAAGGCATTGCAACCGCCCGAGGCGATGGTGAGGATAGTAGCCCCTGGTTTGAGCTGCAGGGCGTCGAGATCGGATTGCGGATCTTCCCAGATTTGGGCATACACCAGCCGACTGAAGCAGTGGCTGAACAATTTGTCGGCAAACCGGGCCGGTGTGCTGGAATTGAATACGGCGCTGTCTATCAATGCTTTGCTTGACATGGTGGTCTCCGATAAGCGATATCGACGACTCTAGGACGTGCACGTGACAAGCCGGTGACCGGAGCGTGAAGTTTTGATGAACAGTGTCGCTTCGGCGGCAATGGCCGCTTTCAGCAAAAAACCAAAGGCTTTGGCTTATTGCTCGCGCTGATGCTGAGTTGAGAGACGGCGACGGCGTGCTTGGATGAACAGAAACAATTGAAAGGCAAAATACAATGATGCCAGCACCGGCATCGAGGCGACAATAAAAAACATCACGCCTGACAGCGGTACTGGGCCAGACCAAACGCGTATCGGCCCGCTGTCATGGACGATTTTTTTTTCCATCGGCATTTTCGGCGTATCGATGACAATCCCGGAGGCCGGCTTGGCACCGTCTTCGGGCATGACGACAAATACTTCGGCCGTGGCGGCAACGGCGGGCGCGGCTGCCGCAGCTGTCGCAGCGCCAGCCAAGTTGGACAACAAAGGAAGCAGCAGCAGTACAAACTTGAGTTTCATTTTCGGATAGCTTGGAAGTGGGGCAGAGCGCGCGCGAAAAATACAGCAGGCACGTGCGGCTGCCCGGGTGGGATAAGAGTATTTTAACGAAAAAACCGCAGGCTGGCGGATTGCCCGCGCCAATCACCAACAAAAAACAGTGTTAGTGGTCAATTACCCATGTTTTTATGTTAATTTGTGACAAGTGTATGATTCACTTCAGCTTGCACATTGATGGGGAGGCCAGCGTATGTCAGGATTGATCAGTTTCGGTTTTTCTGTTTTGCTCATGTTGTTAATCGCCATCGCGATCTTACGTCGGTCGCGGCAAATGATGAATTTAGCTTTGACCGTGGTGGTGATGTCGAGTCTTTATGCGTGGCATGCGTATATTTTCTCGGAAGGCCTGAAACCGGTGTTTTTCATCGGTAGCTTTGCCATGGTTGTGGCGATATCATGTTTTTTTTACGCCGTTTATTCATTTGAATACTTTTCATCTGAGCAGATGGACACCGAACTGTTACGCTGAATTTCAGGAATAGCTATGCCCACCACTGCCCGTATCAGTTACGAAGAATTTATCCGTCTGGCACCAGACGCCTATGCGGCTTTGGCTGCGCAAGGCAAGGCGGTCGATGCTTCGGGCTTGGAAAAAAGTTTGACCGAATTGCTTAAAATTCGCGCCTCGCAAATCAATGCTTGCGCATTTTGTCTGCAATTTCATATCAATTTAGCCCGCAAGATCGGTGTTGCCACGGCCAAGATCGATCTTGCCGCAAGCTGGCGCGAGGCTGGCGTCTATAGCGCACGCGAGCGCGCCGCGTTGGCTTGGACCGAAGCTTTGTGTCGCATCAGTGAAGGCGCGCCCGATGATGCTTTGTATGCCGCCACGCTGGAACATTTCAGCCCAAGCGAACTGGTGTATTTGAGTGTTTCTATCTCCACCATTAATCAGTGGAATCGGCTCGGCGCAGCCTTGCGATTCACGCCGGCAGCAGCGCTCTGAAGTGGTCTGAAGGGGCATTTTTCTGCGCTTCTCCAGCGCTTATTTGATACCGATCAGTTCAATATCGAATACCAGTTCGGCATTTGGCCCGATTTGCATCCCTGAGCCGCGCCGACCGTAGGCCAGTTCGGGTGGGATGATGAGTGTGCGTTTGCCACCGACGCGCATGCCGACTAAGCCCAGATCCCAGCCCTTAATAACGCGACTTGCACCAACTTGAAAAGTGAAGGGTGGGCCACCGACCGAGCTGTCGAATTTTGCGCCATGTTCACGCACGGCCAGCGGATCATATAACCAACCGGTGTAGTGGACGACGACGGTGTTGCCGGTTTTGACTTCGGCACCGCTACCGACTTGCACATCGATTTTTTGCATGCTGTTGTTAAGCACGGCGGCGTCACTTTGCATTTGTGCCGAGCTGAGGCTGTACAGGCCGATGAGGCCGAAGAGAATAAAACAGAATTTGAGAAGAGCGCTCATGGCACGGTGTCCTTAGGTTTGATTTCTGGAGATCGCCAGCTTTTTCTCGAATGCGACGTCGAGCTTGCTGAGTTTTTTTGCCGGGCCTTTTTCTACCCCATTGACGAAACGGACAAATTCGTCGATTTCCATCGGTGCGCAACAGGTTTGTGGGGCAGCAGCGGCGCTCGATAAGCTCAGGTAAAAGCGGCCATCGGCCTGACTGACCATGCTATAGGTGCCATTGGTGGCGCGCTCTTTGAGCCTTTGAACGGCATTGCTGGCTTTGGTTGTGCGGGCCATCAGTTGCTGGCCTCGTGTGTCAGTAGTGGGTTCATGATGAGCGAGGTATCAATGTTTGTGGGGTCGTTAATGCGAGTTTGAATAGATTTTAGATGATTAGCGCCAGGATTGACTGATCAATTCAAAACTTGCTGCAATCATGGCTTCATTTTTGCGCTTTTCCTGACAAATAAAACGTAATTGTGTTGTCACACTGACGCTGTCAGCGATCACCAGGCCGTGCGCATGGGCTTCGCGGATGGCGATGGCATCGCGAATCAGGCTTAAGCCAACGCCGGACTTGACCAAGTCGAGCATCGAGGGTTCTTGGTCGACCAAGGCGACTTTATTGGGCACGATATTGTGGCTGGCAAAGATTTTTCCGAGCAAGCGATGATGGGCCGATTCCGGCGGCGTCCAAATCCACGGTAAGGCGGCCAGGCTGGCCCAGCTTTGGCCGGCAACGCGCTGTTGCCAACCGCGCGGAGCGACGACGCGGTAGGTGAAGGCGGTCAGCTCGATGCTGTGACAAGCGGTTTTGCCATCGTCGGGCAGGGGGCCGAGATAAAAACCGACATCGAGGCTGCCGGCGCGAATTTGTTGTAACACCGTGCCGGACATGGCTTGTTGTAAGCGCGTCGCTACCTGTGGATAAGTTTCTACCAAACGTTTCAAAAACACGCCGAGACGGGTGAATTCGGGATCGAGTATGGTACCGATCGCCAGTTCGCCCTGTAAGGTCGAGTGCATGGCCAGTGCTGCTTGCGACATTTCCGCCAGGCCTGACAAGATGCGTTCCGCATACGGCAATAACTTGGCACCATTATTACTGAGCGTCATACCGGTGGCACTACGGCTGAATAATTGCAAGCCCAACTGGGCTTGCAAGGCTTTGATTTGCAGGCTGACTGCCGGCTGGGTCAGGTGCAGCTGTTCGGCTGCCCGCGTCAGATTCCCGAGGCGAGCGACCATGACAAAGGCGCGTAAGTGGCTGAAGTCCATGTCTTGTTTGTTCTGTCGCGGTGGTTTGATGTCTTGCTTATTATAAGTAAAGCTTATATTGCTATTGATAATAACTCATTGGATCATGTGTGCAGAGTGATTTATTCTGGAGTCGATATTTTTTCTTCTTCAGAAAGTTTTCGCCATGTCCACTTTACTTCAGCATTTTTTCAATGGTCAGGTCACGCCGTCGACTTCGGGCCGTTTGCAAGACGTTTTCAACCCAGCTACCGGTGCCGTGGTGGCACAAGTTGTGTTGGCCGATTTGGCGGCCGTCGATGCCGCCGTGGCAGCGGCCAAAGCCGCCGCACCGGCTTGGGCTGAGACTGCGCCGCTCAAGCGTGCGCGCGTGATGTTTAAATTTAAGGAATTGTTGGACCGGCATCATGTTGAACTGGCCACCTTGATTACCCGCGAACATGGCAAGGTATTGTCCGATGCCATGGGTGAGGTGACCCGTGGTATCGAGATCGTCGAATTCGCTTGCGGGATGCCGCAACTGTTGAAAACCCAATTTTCCGACAACATCGGCGGCGGCATCGATAACTATAATCTGCGCCAACCGCTCGGGATTACCGCTGGTATCACGCCTTTCAATTTTCCTTTCATGGTGCCGATGTGGATGGCACCGTTGGCCATTGCTACCGGTAATTGCTTCATCTTGAAACCGTCGGAGCGCGATCCTTCTTGTGCTTTACTGATCGCAGACTTGCTCAAACAAGCCGGGTTGCCAGATGGCGTATTCGGGGTTTTGCAGGGCGATAAAGTGGCGGTTGACGGCTTGTTGCAGCATCCGGATGTGGCGGCTATTTCTTTCGTCGGCTCGACACCGATTGCCGAATACATTTACAGCGAAGGCACACGTTTGGGTAAGCGCGTACAGGCTTTGGGTGGGGCGAAGAATCATTTGGTGGTGATGCCGGACGCGAATTTGGAACAAGCGGTCGATGCCCTGATGGGCGCGGCGTATGGCTCGGCCGGCGAACGTTGTATGGCGATTTCGGTGGCCGTCGCCGTCGGCGATGTGGCCGATGCACTGGTGACGGCCTTGGTGCCGCGCGTGCGGGCACTGACGATTAAAAACGGTATGGAAGCCGATGCTGATATGGGGCCGGTGGTGACGGCTGCGCACAAGGCTAAAATTGAAGCGTATATCGCGGATGGCGTGCTCGAAGGCGCGCAGTTGTTGGTTGATGGACGCGGCTTTTCGGTGCCCGGCCATGAGGCCGGTTTTTTCCTCGGCGGCACGCTGTTTGATCAGGTAGTTGAAGGAATGAAAATCCATCGCGAAGAGATTTTCGGTCCGGTCTTGTGCATCGTGCGGGTCCCCGATTTTGCTGCCGCAGTGGCGCTGATTAATCGTCACGAATTCGGTAATGGCGTGGCCTTGTTTACTTCGGATGGCAACACGGCACGCGAATTTTCGCGCCGCGTGCAAGTCGGTATGGTCGGCATCAATGTGCCGATTCCAGTGCCGATGGCCTGGCATTCGTTTGGTGGCTGGAAACGTTCCTTGTTCGGTGATGTGCATGCTTACGGGGAAGAAGGCATACGTTTTTATACCCGCTACAAATCGATCATGCAACGCTGGCCTGACAGTATAAGCAAGGGCGCCGAATTCACCATGCCGGTAGCGAAGTAAATGATGCTGTCGCGTTTGCTGACTTATCCCATCATTCAGGGGCCGATGGCCGGTGGCGCTTCGACTCCACAATTGGTGGCGGCCGTCAGCAATGCCGGTGGGCTCGGTTCGCTGGCGGCCGGCATGTTGGCACCGGCTGCCATCGGTGAGCAAGTGCGGCAGATTCGCGCACTTACGGCGCGGCCATTTGCCATCAATTTATTTGTGCAGCAAACGCCGACGCCGAGTGAGCTCGAATTGCAGCAAGCCGAGCAATGGCTTAAGCCCGTTTGGTCGGCGCTGGGCTGGGATGGTTTGCCGCGACCGGCGCGTTGGTGTGAAGATTTTGCCGCCCAGTTTGAGGCCCTGATCGATGCGGCGCCGGCGCTGGCCAGTTTTACTTTTGACATTCTCAGTCAAGCCCAAGTGACACGCTTGCAGGCCGCTGGCATCGCCGTCGTTGGCACTGCCACGCAGCCGTCTGAGGCGCTGGCCTGGCAAGCGCTGGGGGTGGATGCGGTGTGTCTGTCGGGTGGTGAAGCTGGCGGCCACAGAGGCACGTTTATCGGCCCGCAGGAAGATGTCCATTTCAGCACTATGGAATTGCTGGCCTTGTGTTTGCCACAGTTGCGTGTGCCGGCGATTGTCGCCGGCAATATCATGGATGGTCACGACATCGCTGCCGCACTGGCTGCCGGTGCCGCAGCGGTACAAATGGGCACGGCGTTTCTGGTGACGCCCGAGTGTGGGATTGATCCGGCCTACCAACAACGCTTACTCAGCGCCACCACCGACTGCACGCGTCAAACCCGAGCGATTACCGGACGGCTGGCGCGTGGGCTCGACAACCGCTTTATGCAAGCCATGGAAGCAGTCGCCGCGCAGGTACCGGCTTACCCGGTACAAAATGCCTTGACGGCCGGCTTACGCAGTGCGGCCGCCAAACTTGGTGATACCGAACTGATGTCGCTGTGGGCCGGACAGGGGGTGGCGCGGGCGCGTGCCATGCCGGCCGCACAGCTGCTCGCGCTGCTGGTGGCGGAAGCCGGACTCTGAAGCGTTTCCGGGTTCGATTACTTAATTATAAAACCCGCTTTCATCAAAAATCTGACTAGGGTTTGAAACCCCGGCCTTCAGGCCGGTGAGCGACGAAGGAGCGACGCGATGGGAGGGGATGCAAACCCCTTCCAGAGTCTTTTCCATCGTCGCTTGCGACGATCCATTAACTTGTTAACAGGAAAAAAATATGGAATCAGCAGGTCAATTTGATTACATCGTGGTCGGTGCCGGCAGCGCCGGTTGTGTGCTGGCCAACCGCCTGTCGGCCGATCCGACGCGGCGTGTGCTGCTCATCGAAGCCGGCGGCAAAGATGACTATCTGTGGATTCATATCCCGGTCGGCTATTTGTATTGCATTAATAATCCGCGTACCGATTGGATGTATCGCACCGAAGCGGAAGCGGGTTTGAACGGTCGCAGTTTGATTTATCCACGTGGGAAAGTCCTCGGCGGCAGCTCATCGATCAATGGCATGATTTACATGCGTGGTCAGGCGCGCGATTACGATGAATGGGCGGCTTTGAGTGGCGACGACAGTTGGCGCTGGGATCAGGTCTTACCCTTATTTAAAAAAAGCGAAGACCATCACGGCCAAGATGGGGAATTTCACGGTCGCGGTGGCGAGTGGCGTGTGGAAAAACAACGTTTGTCGTGGGAAATTCTCGATGCCTTTCGCGCCGCCGCGGCGCAGGTCGGGATTCCTAACAGCGATGATTTCAATCGCGGTGATAACGAAGGTTGCGGCTATTTCGATGTCAATCAAAAACGCGGCATTCGCTGGAATACTGCCAAAGCTTTTTTACGCCCAGCGGCAGCGCGCGATAACTTGACCATCATGACCGGTTGCCAGGTGCAGAAATTATGTATCAGCAGCACTGGCGACGGCCAGCGCTGCAGCGGCGTGGAATTCATCGGCGGCGGCCGTCATTGGTTTGCTGAGGCGATGGTCGAAACAGTGCTGGCGGCCGGTGCCATCGGTTCGCCGGCGATTCTGCAATTGTCAGGTATCGGTGCGCCGGCGCAGTTGCAGCAAGCCGGCGTGCCGGTCGTCCATGCTTTGGCTGGTGTCGGGGCGAATTTGCAAGACCATTTACAGATTCGTTCTTCATTTAAAATCAGTGGTGCACCGACCTTGAATAAGATGGCCAACAGTTGGCTCGGCAAGGCCCGTATCGGCCTCGAATATGCGCTGCGTCAGAGTGGGCCGATGTCGATGGCACCGTCGCAGCTAGGGGCGTTTACGCGCTCGGATGCGAGTCAGGCGACGGCTAATTTGGAATACCATGTGCAGCCTTTATCGCTCGATAAATTCGGCGATCCTTTGCATGATTTTCCGGCGTTTACCGCCAGCGTGTGCAATCTGCGTCCGAGTTCGCGCGGCCAGGTACGCATCCTCAGTCCCGATGCGGCGCAGGCACCGGCGATTGCCCCCAATTATTTGAGCACAGCGGAAGATCGGCGCATCGCGGCCGCTTCCTTGACGCTGACGCGGCAGATTGTGGCCGCACCGGCGCTGCAAAAATATGCGCCGCAAGAGATGAAGCCGGGCGCACAATTTCGCACCGAAGCAGAATTAGCCAATGCCGCCGGCGATATCGGCACGACGATTTTTCATCCGGTTGGCACCTGTAAGATGGGGCGCAGCGATGATGCGATGGCCGTGGTGGACAGCCAGTTGCGCGTAATTGGTGTGGCTGGTTTGCGGGTTGCCGATGCCTCGATCATGCCGACGATTACCTCCGGTAATACCAATTCACCAACCATCATGATCGCGGAAAAAGCGGCCATGTTAATGCTCGCGGCGCGGCCAATTGGGGCGGCGCGCGCGCTATAGTAGTTATACCGTATTGTTGTTGCTTTCATTTGCTGGGTACTATCACTCGTCGCTGTGCTATGTTGTCTTAGATTTTGTTCAGTGATGAGTGCAAAATAATAATTATGCCCGCTGCACGTACAGCGGGATTGTCATGTTCGAAACAAGGCAACACAAGGAGATCAGATGACCCAAGTCATCCTGGAGACTAAGCGCTTGAGCAAACAGTTCAAGGGCTTCACCGCGGTTAATGAAGTTAACCTGCAAGTTCAGCGTGGTCATATTCACGCCTTGATCGGCCCGAATGGTGCTGGCAAAACAACTTGCTTCAATTTGCTGACGAAATTTCTGGTACCGAGTTCGGGTCAGATTTTATTCAATGGTCTCGATATCACGGCGGCTAAACCGGCACAAATTGCACGCCAAGGCATCATTCGTTCGTTTCAAATTTCGGCAGTGTTTCCGCACTTAAGTGTGCTCGAAAATGTGCGTATCGGTTTACAGCGCACACTGGGTAGCTCGTTTCATTTTTGGAAGAGTGCTGCCAGCTTGTCGCGCTTGAACGAGCGTGCCATGGACTTGCTCGAACAAGTAGATTTGGCCGCGTTTGCGACGACGCTGACGGTGGATTTACCGTATGGTCGCAAGCGTGCGCTGGAAATCGCCACGACCTTGGCGATGGAACCGGAAATGATGTTGCTCGACGAACCGACCCAAGGCATGGGACATGAAGATGTCCATCGCGTGACTGAATTGATACGCAAGGTCGCGGCCGGTCGCACTATTTTGATGGTGGAACATAATATGAGTGTGGTGTCCGGCATCTGCGACCGCATTTCGGTACTACAGCGTGGTGCCATGCTGGCCGAGGGCAGTTATGCCGAAGTCTCGGCCAATCCCTTGGTGATGGAAGCGTATATGGGTAGCAGCAGTGCGGAATTGGAAGGAGCACACGCATGAAGTCAGCGCGCATTCCAGCACTGGAAATTACTCACTTACAAGCTTGGTATGGCGAGTCACATATTTTGCATGATGTGAATCTGTCGGTACAGCCTGGCGAGGTCGTTACCATTCTAGGTCGTAACGGTGCCGGTCGTACCACGACCATGCGTGCCATCATGGGCTTGACCGGTGCGCGCGCCGGTTCGATCAAGATTAACGGGGTCGAAGCGATCACGCTGGCCACGCATAAAATTGCCCATCTTGGCGTCGGTTATTGTCCGGAAGAGCGCGGTATTTTTTCTTCCTTGTCGACCGAAGAAAATCTTTTATTGCCACCGATGGTTTCACGTGAAACCGCGGGCATGGCGATTGCCGATATTTATGCCATGTTCCCTAACTTGGCCGAGCGTAAGCATAGCCAAGGCACGCGTTTGTCGGGTGGCGAGCAGCAAATGCTGGCGGTTGCGCGCATCTTGCGTACCGGTGCGCGACTATTGTTACTCGATGAGATTTCCGAAGGCTTGGCACCGGTTATCGTGCAAGCCTTGGCGCGGATGATTCTGACACTCAAAGCGAGTGGCTACACCATCGTGATGGTGGAACAGAATTTCCGTTTCGCCGCACCTTTGGCCGATCATTTTTATGTGATGGAACATGGTCAGATTGTCGAGAGTTTTACGGCGGCACAGTTGCCGGAAAAAATGCCGGTATTGAATCAGTTGTTGGGCGTGTAATTCAGTTTCAGTCGCCCGTGCTTTATAACGGGCAATTTCAATAATAATGACAGGAGATGAAAGATGAAGAATACATTGAAGCTAATCAGTTTGGCGCTTGCCGCGGCCTTTTCTGCCGCACCGGCGGCTGCACAAGTGTCGGGCGATGTAGTGAAGATCGGCTTTATCAGCGATTTGTCGGGCGTGTACTCGGATATCGATGGCAAAGGCGGGGTTGAAGCGATCAAGATGGCGATTGCCGATTTCGGTGGCACGGTACTCGGTAAGAAAATCGAATTCGTCAGCGCTGATCACCAGAATAAAGCCGATATCGCCGCCAGTCGCGCGCGCGAATGGTTTGATCGCGATGGCGTCGATCTGCTCATCGGCGGCACCAATTCGGGTACCGGTTTGTCGATGGCCAAAGTGGCCGCAGAAAAGAAAAAGCCTTATATCTCGATCGGTGCCGGTACCGCCGTGTTGACCAATGAAGAATGCACACCATACACGATTCACTATGCCTACGATACCGTGGCGCTGGCCAAGGGTACTGGCTCGGCCGTGGTCAAGCAGGGTGGGAAGAGTTGGTATTTTCTGACGGCCGATTATGCCTTCGGTGCGGCCCTTGAGAGCGATACGGCACGGGTGGTGAAAGCCAATGGTGGCACCGTCAGCGGCGCGGTCAAACATCCTTTGTCGGCCTCCGATTTTTCTTCCTTCTTGTTGCAAGCACAGGCATCGAAAGCGCAGATTCTCGGTTTGGCGAATGCCGGTGGCGATACCATCAATGCGATCAAGGCCGCCAATGAATTCGGCGTGACCAAGACGATGAAATTGGCTGGCTTGCTGATGTTTATCAATGATATCCATTCGCTCGGTTTGAACCTGACCAATGGCATGTATTTGACCGACAGCTGGTATTGGAATGCCACGCCGGAGTCACGCACTTGGGCGCGTCGTTATTTTGAAAAAATGAAGAAGATGCCATCGAGTTTGCAAGCCGCCGATTACTCGGCAACGCTGCAGTATCTCAATGCTGTCAAAGCCGCCGGCAGTGACGACAGCGAAAAAGTCATGGCGAAATTACGCAGCATGAAATTCAACGACATGTATGTCAAGAATGGTTATGTGCGGGCCGATGGCAGCATGATTCATGATATGTATCTGATGCAAGTCAAAGCGCAAACGGAATCGAAAGAGCCGTGGGATTACTACAAGGTGGCGCAAGTGATTCCTGGTGAACAAGCGTTTACCACGAAGGCTGAATCCAAATGCGCGTTGTGGAAATAAGCTGATTGATCACCGGCGCGCTCTGTTTATGGGCGCGTCTTTTTTTTAATTCTGTCGGGCTGATTGCCGACTTTTTTTTAAGCGTGCCATGGAAATATTTGGTATTCCGCTTCAGGCGATGCTGAGTCAGCTCTTGCTGGGCTTGGTCAATGGCTCGTTTTACGCGATGCTGTCTTTGGGGTTGGCGGTGATTTTCGGACTGCTCAACGTGATTAATTTTGCCCACGGCGCCTTGTACATGATGGGCGCGTTTTTCGCCTGGATGGGCATGGAGTACTTCGGTATCAGTTATTGGGTGATGTTGGTTGTAGCACCGTTGGCCGTTGGGGCGATCGGTATCGTGATCGAGAAAACCATGCTGCGCTGGTTGTACCAGCTCGATCATTTGTATGGGCTATTGCTGACCTTCGGTATTACTTTACTGCTCGAGGGCGTGTTCCGCTCGGTGTACGGGGTCTCAGGACAGCCGTATTCGGTCCCTGCAGCCTTGGCCGGTGCCACCGACCTCGGCTTCATGATCTTGCCAAATTATCGCGCCTGGGTCGTTATCGCCTCTTTGACGGTATGTTTCGCGACTTGGTTCGTGATTGAAAAGACCAAACTCGGTGCTTATCTGCGCGCCGGCACGGAAAATCCTAAATTGGTCGAAGCTTTCGGCGTTAACGTGCCCTTGATGGTGACGCTGACGTATGGTTTCGGTGTCGCCTTGGCGGCCTTTGCCGGGGTGTTGGCAGCACCGGTGATTCAAGTCTCGCCGCTGATGGGTTCGAATCTGATCATTACGGTGTTTGCGGTGGTAGTGATCGGTGGCATGGGCTCGATACTGGGTTCGATCTTGACCGGTTTGGGCTTGGGCGTAATCGAAGGATTGACGCGTGTGTTTTATCCGGAATTGTCGGCCACGGTGGTGTTCATCGTGATGGCGATTGTGCTCATGATACGGCCAGCTGGCTTGTTTGGAAAAGAAAAATGAACGGATCTCCCATGCTCAAAAAAATCGCCACTGCGGTGCTGCTGCTGGCCTTGTTGGCGGCACCGGCTTTCGTGTATCCGGTGTTTTTGATGAAGCTGTTGTGCTTCGCCTTATTCGCCTGCGCCTTTAATCTGCTGATCGGTTTCACCGGTTTGCTGTCGTTCGGTCATGCCGCATTTTTCGGCACCGCCGGCTATGTGGCCGGGTGGGCGATTCGTGATGCCGGTTTGCCCACCGAAGCCGGCTTGGCACTCGGTGTCGGGGCGGCCGCGGTGATCGGTTTGCTGATGGGTTTGTTGGCGATACGGCGACAAGGTATTTATTTCACCATGATCACTTTGGCCTTAGCGCAGATGTTGTATTTCATCATACTGCAAGCGAAGTTCACCGGTGGGGAAGATGGCTTGCAGGGCGTCGCACGTGGCAAGCTGTTCGGCAGTCTCGATTTGGCTTCTGATTTGCATTTGTATTATGCGGTGTTGGCGATTGCCTGTGCCGGTTTTGCTTTGATCGTCAGAACTGTGCATTCACCGTTCGGGCAAGTCTTGAAAGCCATCAAGGAGAACGAAGCACGCGCGATCTCGCTCGGTTACGATGTCGACAAATACAAATTGCTGGCCTTTGTGTTGTCGGCTGCTTTGGCTGGCCTCGCCGGTGCCACCAAGTCCTTGGTGCTCGGTTTTGAAACGCTGACCGATGTGCACTGGACCATGTCTGGCTTGGTGGTGTTGATGACCTTGGTTGGTGGTTTGGGAACCTTGGTCGGGCCGATCGTCGGTGCCATCTTGATCATCGCCTTGGAAAACAAGCTCGGTGATTTCGGCGAATTGCTGGCCAATGTCTCGGGCATAGAATGGTTCCGCAGCTTGGGTGATTCGGTCACCATCGTCACCGGTTTGATTTTCATCGTTTGTGTATTGGCTTTCCGACGTGGTTTGGTCGGCGAGTTACAAGCTTGGTGGCAAAAGAAAGTCACTGCGAAAGCACTGTGAATTTGTTGCGCTGAAAAAAAGCCCCGTTGCCAGAGTTGGCAGCGGGGCTTTTTTTTTGTCGTGAATATTGCTTTTAAAATAATAATTTTAATTTTGTAGCAGCCCCTTACCAAGCCGCCGCGTAAATCGCACGCGCATCGGCTAAGCTGACTTCGCGCGGGTTATTCGTCAGTAAGCGGGTTTGTAACATCGCATCGGATGCCAAGCGATCGAGCTCGCCCTCGGTCACGCCGACTTGGCGCAAACGAGTAGGAATGGCGGTGCGCAGCGCCAGTTCTTCGAAGGCGCTGATGAGGGCATTGCTGCGCGCTTCGGCACTGCCAGTAGCGTCCGGTGCAATGATCTCGGCCAGCTCGGCATACTGCTGGGACGCTTGCTCGGTATTGAAGCGTAATACATGCGGTAACACCAGGGCATTCGATAAACCATGCGGCACGTGGAAGATGCCGCCCAGCGGATAGGCGAGGGCATGGACGGCGGCACAGGGGGCATTCGCAAACGCTTGGCCGGCCAGCATGGCACCGAGCAGCATGGCTTGGCGTGCTGCCAAGTTCTGGCCATTGCTGCAGACTTGCTCGATATTGTTCCACAATAATTTCAACGCGGCGCGCGCCAGCATATCGGAGAGCGGGTTCTTTTTATGCCGCGTGGTATAGGCTTCGATCGCATGCACCATGGCATCAATGCCGGTGGCTGCACTGACCGCCGGCGGCAAGCCGACACTAAGTTCAGCATCGAGAATGGCGAGGTCAGCATACAGCTGCGGTGCGACCACGCCCATTTTGCTGGTGGCACCGGTGGTGACGATGGCAATCGGCGTGACTTCGGAGCCGGTACCGGCGGTGGTTGGGATTTGTATCAAGGGCAGGCGCGCACCGCTGACTTTGCCTATGCCATACATGTCTGCCAGCGGCTGGGTGCCGCCGGCCAGCACGGCGATCAGCTTGGCTACATCCATGGAGCTGCCGCCGCCTAGCCCGACGACCAAGTCGACCGAGAGGGCACGTGCGCGTGCCGCCGCATCAAGCACGACCGCTTCCGGGGGATCGGCCAGCACCTCGGTGTACAGGCTGACCCGTAAGCCCTGTGCCTCGATATTCGTTTGGACTGCGCTGACCAGACCGGTGCCGAGGAAGCCGGCATCGGTGACGATGAGCACATGTTTGCAGGCCGGGAAGTGGGCCACGATGGTGTTGCCGAGTTCGCGAGCGGCGCCAGTTTTGTTGATGAGACGAGGGACGGTTTGAAATTCGAAATTATTCATCGTATGGCTCTCTGTTCTGGTTAAAGTTCATTACTTGTGTGCTACCTGACATCGCGCAAACTTGATATTCTGATTAGCTTGCCAGAAATCGGCTGCTTTGAGAATAAGGTTAAAAAATTTCATGATCAATATGATGGTACTGGGAGGCGCAGCCTTCTTCGCCGGCTTTGTCGATGCCATCGTCGGTGGTGGTGGCTTGGTACAAGTGCCGGCCTTGTTTTCAATGATGCCGGGCACCGCACCGGCTACCTTGATTGGAACGAGTAAATTCGCCGGTGTCTGGGGTACCACGGTGGCCGCGCGTAATTACGTCAAGCGCGTGCAGTTGCGCTGGGCCATGGTATTGCCGGCGGCCTTGATGTCGTTTATTTTTTCTTTCGCCGGGGCCTACTTGGTCACGCATGTATCGCCCGAACAGTTACGCAAGGCACTGCCGTTCGTCTTGTTTGCCGTGGCTGTGTATACCTTCAAGAAAAAGGATTTCGGGGCGGTCGATGCGCCGCCATTTTCCGGTTCGACCGAGACTGCCTTGGCAATGTTGGTCGGGGCCGCGATTGGTTTCTATGATGGCTTCTTCGGCCCCGGCACCGGTAGCTTCTTCATGTTTTTGTTTGTCCGTGTGTTCGGCTATGACTTCTTACGTGCTTCAGCCATCGCCAAAGTATTGAACGTGGCTTGCAATGTTGCTGCTTTGATTTGGTTTGGCTTCAGTGGTCATATCTTATGGCAGATCGGCGCAGTGATGGCGGCATGTGGTATCTGTGGTTCGCTGCTTGGTACTAAGATGGCAATTAAACATGGTACTGGCTTTGTGCGTAAAATCTTCCTGTTTGTGGTGGTCGCCTTGATTTGTAAAACCAGTTACGATGGTTTTTTACGCTGATTGTTTCACGTGAAACAATCAGCTCGGCGTGCTGAAAATACCGATATGCAGGATGATGGCGATGTTTCACGTGAAACATCGCCATGTTTTTTTGTGCATTCGCCGCGCTTGATTCCAGTTTAATCGACACTGTGCCGTAGCGCGGCAGTGAAAACCAACTATAATCGGGGCTTCCAGAGTCAACGTTTGTCGAAGCTAGCTATGTTTTATCCTAAAGAATTTGATGTAATTGTGGTCGGTGGTGGTCATGCTGGTACCGAAGCGGCGCTGGCCTCGGCGCGCATGGGGCAGTCCACACTGCTGTTGAGCCATAATATAGAGACCCTCGGTCAGATGTCTTGCAATCCATCGATAGGTGGAATCGGTAAGGGGCATCTGGTGAAAGAGCTTGATGCCATGGGCGGCGCGATGGCGATTGCCACCGATGAAGCCGGCATCCAGTTCCGTATACTGAACTCGTCCAAAGGCCCGGCGGTACGCGCTACCCGTGCCCAAGCAGACCGTATACTGTATAAACAAGCGATCCGCAGCCGGCTGGAAAATCAGCCTAACCTGTACTTGTTCCAGCAAGCAGTTGATGATTTGTTGGTTGAGAATAATCGCGTCGTTGGTGCCGTTACCCAAGCCGGCATTACTTTTCGCGCTCGCGCCGTCGTGCTGACGGCCGGTACTTTCCTCGATGGGAAGATCCACGTCGGCTTAAACAGTTATTCGGCCGGTCGTGCCGGTGACCCGCCAGCCTTGTCTTTGTCGGCGCGCTTGAAAGAATTGGCCTTACCACAGGGGCGTTTGAAAACCGGTACGCCACCGCGTATCGATGGTCGTAGTATCAATTTTTCCGTCATGCAGGAACAGCCCGGCGATCTCGCTCCGGTGCCGGTGTTTTCTTATCTTGGTAATGCGGCCATGCATCCGCGCCAAGTACCGTGCTGGATCACCCATACCAACGAACGCACCCACGATATTATTCGCGCCGGTCTCGACCGCAGCCCGATGTATACCGGCGTGATCGAAGGGGTAGGGCCGCGCTATTGCCCATCGATAGAAGATAAGATTCATCGCTTCGCCGGTAAGGATTCGCATCAAATTTTCCTCGAGCCCGAAGGCTTGACGACGAATGAGTATTACCCCAACGGTATCTCGACCAGTTTGCCATTTGATGTGCAGCTGAACTTGGTGCGCTCCATGCGTGGGATGGAGCAGGCGTTTATCCTGCGTCCTGGCTATGCAATCGAATACGATTATTTTGATCCACGTGGTTTGAAATTGTCTTTGGAAACGCGCCAGATCGAAGGCTTGTTCTTTGCCGGACAAATCAACGGTACCACCGGTTACGAAGAGGCGGCGGCGCAGGGTATGTTGGCTGGCTTGAATGCGGCATTGCAAACCCAAGGCCGTGCGGCTTGGACTCCACGCCGCGATGAAGCTTATCTCGGCGTCTTGGTCGACGATCTCATTACTAAGGGTGTGCAAGAGCCGTATCGGATGTTTACCAGCCGCGCTGAATTCCGCTTGAGCTTGCGCGAAGATAATGCCGATATGCGTTTGACTGAAATTGGCCGCGAACTCGGTTGTGTCGGTGACCTGCAGTGGAAATTGTTTGAAGAAAAACGTGAGAGCGTGGCCCGCGAAATGGAGCGTTTGCGTTCGATCTGGGTTAACCCGCGCATCGTCGCGCAAGCCGAAGCAGAGCGCGTAGTGGGCAAGGCTTTGGAACGCGAATACTCCTTGGCCGATTTGCTGCGTCGTCCTGAAGTGACTTACGAGAGTTTGATGAGCTTGCAAGGCGTGGAAGGGCAGGCACTGGCTGCTCCCGGTGTGATCGATCCGGCCGTGCGTGAACAGGTGGAAATTCAAGTCAAGTATGCCGGTTACATCGAACGGCAGGCGAAAGAGGTAGAGCGGCACGCATATTTTGAAAATCTGAAAATGCCAGCGGCATTTGACTATATCGAAGTTAATGGTTTGTCGATGGAAGTGCGGCAGAAACTCAATGTCCATCAACCGGAAACTTTGGGCCAGTGTGGGCGCATTTCCGGCGTGACGCCGGCTGCGATTTCGCTGTTGCTGGTGCATTTGAAAAAACGCGGTTTCAAAGAGTTTGCCACCGCCCCTGACACCAGTGCGGCTGTGGCCGCCGACATCGGAGCATCTGTATGAGCCTTCCCGACCACGAAGCCTTGCGCAAGTTGCTGGCCGCCGGCATCACCGAACTCGGTTTGGCACTCGATGATGGCCAGATCGATAAAATGATGGCGTATTTAGAATTATTGTCAAAATGGAATGCTGTTTATAATTTAACATCGATCCGCAAACCGCTCGATATGGTGCGTGCGCATGTGCTCGATTCCTTGTCGGCGGTGCCGGCTTTTGTCGGCGCCGACAAAGTACTCGACGTCGGTTCCGGCGGCGGCTTGCCGGGCATGATACTGGCGATCGCTTACCCACAGATACAGGTGGCGATGATAGACACGGTCCATAAAAAAACGGCTTTTTTGAATCAAGCCAAGACCGAACTCGGCCTCAGCAACGTGACCGTACATACCGGGCGAGTGGAACAACTGGCACTGCCCGGTGCCTTTGATGTCATCACTTCGCGGGCTTTTTCAGAATTATGTAATTTTATTAACTGGTCCGGGCATTTGCTCGCACCGGGTGGCCAACTCATCGCCATGAAGGGCGTTGCTCCAGCGCAGGAAATCGAAGCTTTGCCCGAGGGTTGGCAAGTCAGCGGCGTGCGCGCCTTGACTGTGCCGGGCCTTGATGCTGAGCGGCATTTGGTTTTCGTTCAGCGAACTGCAGTTTGAAGCCCCCCACACACGGAAACACCATGGCAAAAATATTTTGTGTAGCAAATCAAAAAGGTGGCGTTGGCAAGACCACCACTACCGTCAATCTGGCAGCTGGCTTGGCCAAACTCAATCAACGCGTGTTGCTGGTCGATTTAGACCCGCAAGGGAATGCCACGATGGGTGCCGGCATCAATAAATCCAAATTAACCAGCTCGGTGTATGAAGTCTTGCTCGGTATGTCGGATGTGGTCACGGCGCGCTTGCGCTCGGAATCAGGGCGCTTCGATGTCTTACCAGCCAATCGTGAGCTGGCCGGTGCCGAAGTCGAAATGGTCGCGCTCGATAACCGCGATAAGCGTCTGCGTGATGCCTTGGCGGCCGTGGCGGGCGATTACGATTTTATTCTGATCGATTGCCCGCCCGCTTTGTCGATGTTGACGCTCAATGGCTTGTGCGCCGCCCATGGCGTGATTATCCCTATGCAGTGCGAATACTATGCGCTCGAAGGATTGTCTGATTTAGCCAACACGATTAAGAAAGTATCAGCCAATCTCAATCCCGATCTCAAGATCGTCGGTTTGTTACGGGTGATGTTTGACCCACGCATGACCTTATCGCAGCAAGTTTCGGAGCAGCTCGAACAGCATTTCGGCGACAAGGTCTTCAAAACCGTCATTCCGCGCAATGTCCGCCTGGCCGAAGCACCGTCTTACGGTATTCCTGGCGTGGTGTTCGATCCTGCATCCAAGGGTGCGCAGGCGTATATCGCGTTCGGAGCCGAAATGCTCGAACGTATTTCAAAACTGGATTAATAAGTAGGTATATGTATGGTTGTTAAAAAACAAAAAGGCTTAGGCCGCGGACTCGATGCCTTGTTCGACGGTGCCGCTGATTTTGCCCAAGCCATGCCGACGGTGAGCGGCGAACCGACGACTTTAGCTGTGACGCAAATGCAAGCCGGTAAGTATCAACCGCGCACGCGTATGGATGAGGGGGCCTTGGCCGAGTTGGCCGCTTCCATCAAGGCACAGGGCTTGATGCAGCCTATCCTGGTGCGTCCGATTGGTCAGACCGATGGGGTAACCCGCTACGAAATCATCGCCGGTGAGCGGCGCTTCCGTGCCTCGCAGATGGCCGGTTTGAGCGACGTGCCGGTGTTGGTCAAGGATGTCGACGACCAAACGGCCGCGGCGATGGCGCTGATCGAAAACATTCAGCGTGAAGATCTCAACCCGCTCGAAGAAGCACAGGGCATACATCGTTTGATCACAGACTTTTCATTTACGCATGAACAAGCGGCAACGGCAGTCGGGCGCTCGCGCAGCGCGGTATCGAATTTGTTACGCCTGCTGAATTTGGCCAAGCCGGTGCAAACCATGCTCATGGCCGGTGACATCGACATGGGCCATGCGCGTTCTTTGCTCGCCACCGATGCCGCTACCCAAATACAGTTGGCGCATCAAATCGTGGCCAAGCGTTTATCGGTGCGCGAAGCGGAAAAATTAGTTGCTAGAACCACACTGGAACAGAGCCAAGATTTCACGCCGCGCGAGAAAGCCGAAAAATCGCGCGATATCACGCGCTTGGAAGAAGAATTGTCGGATTTGCTGGCCACTACGGTAAGTTTGAAAATGGGCAGCAAGGGCAGGGGACAATTGCAGATCGATTTTGCCGATCTCGATAGCCTCGATGGGGTGATTTTAAAATTGCGCGGCCAATAATTTCACACTGAGAGCGAACACGATGCGTTTGTTGATCTTACCCGGCTGGCAAAATTCCGGCCCCGACCACTGGCAAAGTTTGTGGCAAGCCAGCATGACCGATGCGCAGCGCGTAGAGCAAGCCGATTGGGATGATCCGCAATGTCGTGATTGGGTCGCCAATTTGTCGGCCGCTGTCAATGCCAGTAAGGATGATGTAATTCTGGTCGCGCATAGTTTGGGCTGCGCCTTGACGGCGTGGTGGGTGGCGCTCGGTATGCCGGGCGTGTTGGCACCGGATAAAGTCATCGGTGCTTTGTTAGTGGCCCCGCCCGATGTGGAACGAGCGGACATGCCGACTCCAAGCTTTGCACCGATGCCAACCATACGCTTGCCGTTTGCCAGTATCGTGTTGGCTTCTGATAACGATTCATGGTGCGATTTACCGCGCGCACAAGCTTGGGCACAGGCCTGGGGGGCTGAGTTTCACTGTCTTGGTGCACTCGGGCACATCAATACCGTAACCGGCTTGGGTAGCTGGACGGCAGGTCAGGAATGGCTGAGCGAGCTGAAAAGCCGGACCGGGCCGCGCTGAAAAAAACAGCAGTGTCTCATTCTGATGCATCGCATCTAACGTTTGACGATGTTACGCACTACCACGTATAATTCCGTGGTTTTGGTAAGCAAGGATATGCTCTGCCTGATAATATTTTTAATCATCGCAGTAGGTAAATCGACTACTCGAATAAGGATGGGGCGGGCATGGCACGTATTGTATGGCTGCAAATAGCCGCGGCATTGACCGTCGCGCTGATCGCCTTAATCGGAAGCAAGAACTGGGCCTTATCGGCCTTGGCAGGCGGATTATGCTGTGCACTCCCTAACGCGTTTTTTGCTGTGCGCCTGACGATGAGCGCACGCAAGCCGGGAGGCACCGACCCGATGAGTTTTTTCTTCGGTGAATTTATAAAAATTGCACTGACAATTGCGCTGATGGCGGCGGTTGTTACCTGGTACCACGATGTGAATTGGCCGGCTTTCTTGATCGCCTTCATCGTGGTATTGAAAAGTTATTTCATTTTACTCTTTAGACAACGACCATGAGCGCAATCGAGCAAGCAGCACCAACGGCGTCAGAATATATTGTCCATCACCTTGGACATTTTTCTACCCACCATCAAGATAAAATCGTTGATTTTTCTCTCTTCAACCTCGACACCATTTTTTGGTCCGTGTTTTGCGGCATCGTCGGCAGCTTCGTGCTGTGGTTGGCGGCGCGTAAAGCCACCTCCGGTGTGCCAGGCCGCTTCCAAGCTGCGGTCGAGATTTTGGTCGAGATGGTCGAAGAGCAATCGAAAGGCATCGTCCATGGCGACCGCAGCTTCATCGCTCCATTGGCACTGACTGTCTTTGTCTGGGTCGCCCTGATGAATTCGCTCGATTTCTTGCCGGTCGATTTATTTTCCGGTGCCTTCCGTTTCCTGGTGTATTTGGGCGTTGCGCCGGAATCACTGGCTGACATGCACCACCGTGTGGTACCGACGGCCGATTTGAACGGCACACTCGGCATCGCCCTCGGCGTATTTGCACTGATGCTCTATTACAGCGTTAAAATCAAAGGTTTCGGCGGCTTCTTGCACGAATTGGTGGCAGCACCGTTCGGCATCAAGATGGCACCATTCAACTTGATTTTGCAATTGATTGAATTCGCGGCAAAGACGGTTTCCCTTGGGATGCGGTTGTTCGGTAACATGTTTGCCGGCGAATTGTTGTTCCTGTTGATCGCTTTGTTAGGTTCGATGGCAACTGTGTTCGGTGTCTTCGGTCACCTGGTGGCCGGTACCGTCTGGGCAATTTTCCATATTCTGATTGTATTCCTGCAAGCGTTCATTTTCATGATGCTGACCCTGGTCTACATCGGTCAAGCTCATGAACACCATTGATGGCGCAGGGTTGTAAAGTTTTGGTTTGGTTTTAATTTTTTTAGTTTTAGTTTTAATCTTAGTTTTAGCTTTTTATTATTTTTAACTTTTAAGGAAATGTCATGACTGATTTATCTTTTGTTGCTTTGGCTTGCGGTTTGATCATCGGTTTGGGCGCAATCGGCGCTTGTATCGGTATCGCTATCATGGGTGGCAAATACCTGGAAGCGTCTGCTCGTCAACCTGAATTGATGAACACATTGCAAACTAAAATGTTCCTGTTGGCTGGTTTGATCGATGCTGCGTTCCTGATCGGTGTTGGTATCGCTATGTTGTTTGCATTCGCTAACCCGTTTGTTGCCAAATAAGTCGTTTTTCCTTCTCCTGCCGGAAGCGTGCTGCTTCCGGCTTGAACCATTTAGATAAGGAATTACCGTGAACTTAAACTCAACATTGTTTGTTCAGTTCGGTGTTTTCTTCATCTTGGCATTGTTCACAATGAAATTTGTGTGGCCGCCACTGATGAACGCGCTCGATGAGCGCGCCAAGAAGATCGCCGACGGACTGGCAGCCGCCGACCGTGGCCGTGCAGAAATGCAAGCTGTCGAAAAGCGTGTACAAGCCGAATTGGCCGGTGCCCGTGATGAAGGTCAGAAACGTATCATCGACGCCGAAAAACGCGCCCAAATGATCATTGACGAAGCCAAAAATACGGCTTCGACAGAAGCGGCTCGTATTCTTGCTCAAGCTCAAGCTGATGCAGAGAATCAAGTAACCAAAGCACGTGAAACTTTGCGTGATCAAGTTGCTACTCTGGCAGTCAAAGGTGCAGAACAAATTCTCAAACGTGAAGTCAATGCATCCGCTCATGCCGATCTGTTGAATCAACTGAAAACCGAGCTGTAATTATGGCCGAACTCGCAACGATCGCTCGTCCTTACGCAGAAGCGCTGTTTCGTGTTGCCCAAACCGGTGACCTGTCCGCTTGGTCGGACTTGGTTGCCGAGCTGGCATACGTTGGTGCGCATCCCGATGTACAAGCTCTTGCACACAACCCGAAAATCTCGGCTGCTGTTAAAGCTGAGATCGTGCTGTCTGCGCTCAAATCTCCAGTCACCGCCGAAGCGAAGAATTTCATCGCCACGCTGGCTGATTATGAACGCCTGACTGTGTTGCCCGAAATCGCCTTTCAATTTCATGCTCTGAAAAACGCCTATGACGGCGCCGCAGATGCAGAAGTGACCAGCGCTTTTGACTTATCGGCAGCACAGCTGAGCGAACTGGCGGCAACGCTGGAACATAAATTTGGCCGCAAATTGCGCCCAACCGTGAAAGTCGATCCGACTTTGATCGGTGGTGTACGCATCGTGGTTGGTGATCAGGTGCTCGACACGTCGGTACGCGCCAAGCTGCAGAAAATGCACGTGGCCCTGACCGCGTAAGAACGACAACAATATTAGGAGTTAGTATGCAACTCAACCCATCTGAAATCAGTGAGTTGATCAAGAGCCGGATTCAAGGCCTTGGCGACACCGCTGAAATTCGTAATCAAGGTACGGTTATCTCCGTTACCGACGGTATCTGCCGCATTCACGGTCTGTCTGACGCGATGCAAGGTGAGATGCTGGAATTCCCAGGCAATACATTCGGTCTGGCATTGAATTTGGAACGTGATTCCGTCGGCGCCGTTATTCTCGGTGACTACGAACACATTTCCGAAGGCGATACCGTCAAATGTACTGGCCGTATTCTCGAAGTGCCAATCGGCCCTGAACTGCGCGGTCGCGTCGTCAATGCGCTCGGTCAGCCTATCGATGGCAAAGGCCCGATCAATGCCAAGTTGTCGGCACCGATCGAAAAAATCGCGCCGGGCGTCATCGCCCGTCAATCGGTTTCCGAACCACTGCAAACCGGTATCAAATCCATCGATGCGATGGTTCCGGTCGGCCGCGGTCAACGCGAACTGATCATTGGCGATCGTCAAACTGGTAAGACCGCTGTCGCGATCGATGCCGTGATCAGCCAAAAAGGCCAGAACGTAACATGTATCTATGTTGCTATCGGTCAAAAAGCTTCTTCAGTTAAAAACGTTGTGCGTTCGCTCGAAGCCCATGGCGCGATGGAATACACAATCGTCGTCGCAGCAACTGCTGCTGAATCGGCTGCGATGCAATATGTTTCGGCTTACTCCGGTTGCGCCATGGGCGAATACTTCCGTGACCGCGGCGAAGATGCACTGATCATCTATGATGATTTGTCTAAACAAGCTGTTGCTTACCGTCAAGTATCGCTCTTGCTGCGCCGTCCACCAGGCCGTGAAGCCTATCCTGGCGACGTGTTCTATTTGCACTCGCGTTTGCTCGAACGTGCAGCACGCGTCAATCCTGCGTATGTTGAGAAGTTCACCAACGGTGCCGTTAAAGGCAAAACCGGTTCGCTGACTGCTCTGCCTATCATCGAAACTCAAGCCGGTGACGTCTCCGCTTTCGTTCCGACCAATGTGATTTCGATCACTGATGGTCAGATCTTCTTGGAAACATCGTTGTTCAACGCCGGTATCCGTCCTGCGATCAATGCCGGTATCTCGGTATCGCGCGTCGGTGGTGCTGCTCAAACCAAGGTTATCAAGAATCTGTCCGGCGGTATTCGTACCGATTTGGCGCAGTATCGTGAATTGGCTGCGTTTGCGCAATTTGCCTCGGATCTCGATGAAGCAACGCGTAAGCAGCTCGACCGCGGTGCCCGTGTGACTGAATTGTTGAAACAAGCGCAATACGCGCCATTGTCCATCTCTTTGATGGCAGTGACTTTGTTCTCGGTGAACAAAGGCTTCCTCGATGATGTACCTGTCAAGCAAGTATTGGCTTTCGAAGCTGGCGTACACGACTTCATGAAAACCAGCCATGCGGCTTTGTTGCAAAAGATCGAAGAAACCAAGCAACTCGACAAAGATGGCGAAGCTGCCATGTCTGCCGCGATTGCTGATTTCAAAAAATCCGGCGCCTATTAATTTACTGTAGCTAGAAGGAGTCCACTCATGGCTGCAGGCAAAGAAATACGTGGCAAGATTAAAAGCGTAGAAAATACGAAGAAAATTACTAAGGCGATGGAAATGGTCGCCGCATCCAAAATGCGTAAAGCGCAAGAGCGGATGCGTGCGGCTCGTCCCTATAGTGAAAAAATTCGCAATATCGCTGCAAACTTGTCACAAGCCAATCCAGAGTACACGCATCCTTTTATGGTTCAACAAGATCAGGCCAAGAAAGTTGGCTTGATCGTTGTGACGACAGATAAAGGTTTGTGCGGTGGCTTGAACACCAACGTTTTACGTTTGGTCACCAACAAAATGCGTGAACTTGAAGGCAAGGGTTCAAAGGTAGAAGCAGTCGCCATAGGTAACAAGGGTTTGGGTTTTCTCAACCGCATCGGCGCTGCCGTGGTAGCGCATGCGGTACAGCTGGGCGACACGCCGCATCTCGATAAATTGATCGGGCCGGTGAAATTGTTGCTTGATGCTTATCAGGAAGGCAAACTCGACGCGGTTTATCTCAGTTACACGAAGTTTGTTAACACCATGAAGCAAGAACCGGTGATCGAGCAGTTACTGCCTCTGACATCGGATCGCCTGGCTACCGACAAGTCATCCCATACTTGGGATTACCTGTACGAGCCGGATGCCAATACGGTGATTGATGAATTGCTCATACGCTATGTCGAAGCATTGATTTTCCAAGCAGTAGCGGAAAACATGGCTTCTGAACAATCGGCACGTATGGTCGCGATGAAATCAGCGAGTGATAACGCAGGTAGCGTCATTGGTGAGTTGAAACTGGTTTATAACAAAACCCGTCAAGCCGCCATTACCAAAGAGCTCTCCGAGATCGTCGCCGGCGCGGCAGCGGTCTAAACTGAATATTAATTATTGAAGGAACGAACATGGCTAATGGCAAAATCGTTCAGTGTATCGGCGCAGTGGTGGACGTTGAGTTCCCACGTGACGCGATGCCTAAGATTTACGATGCCTTGAAAATGGAAGGCTCCGAGCTGACTTTGGAAGTCCAACAGCAATTGGGTGACGGCATCGTCCGTACGATTGCTCTCGGTACTTCCGATGGTTTGCGTCGTGGCATGATCATCAGCAACACAGGCAAACCTATCATGGTACCAACCGGCAAAGCAACGCTCGGTCGTATCATGGACGTACTCGGTAACCCTATCGATGAATGCGGTCCGGTCAGCCACGAGCAGACTGCTTCGATCCACCGTAAAGCTCCGGCTTACGATGAACTGTCGCCATCGCAAGAGTTGTTGGAAACTGGTATCAAGGTGATTGATCTGGTTTGCCCGTTCGCTAAAGGCGGTAAAGTCGGTTTGTTCGGTGGTGCTGGTGTTGGTAAAACTGTCAACATGATGGAACTGATCAATAACATCGCCAAAGCCCACAGCGGTTTGTCGGTGTTTGCCGGTGTTGGTGAACGTACTCGTGAAGGCAATGACTTCTATCACGAAATGGCTGATGCAAAAGTAGTTGATCTGGAAAATCCGGAAAACTCTAAAGTTGCCATGGTCTACGGTCAAATGAACGAACCGCCGGGTAACCGTCTGCGCGTTGCTCTGACTGGTTTGACGATCGCTGAAGGTTTCCGTGACGAAGGTAAAGACGTCTTGTTCTTCGTCGACAACATCTATCGCTACACACTGGCCGGTACCGAAGTGTCGGCCTTGTTGGGTCGTATGCCTTCCGCAGTTGGTTATCAACCGACCTTGGCGGAAGAAATGGGCCGTTTGCAAGAACGTATCACATCGACTAAAACCGGTTCGATCACCTCGATTCAAGCCGTGTATGTTCCTGCCGATGATTTGACCGATCCTTCGCCTGCTACCACCTTCGCCCATTTGGATTCGACCGTTGTTCTGAGTCGTGACATCGCTTCGCTTGGTATCTATCCTGCGGTTGATCCGCTCGATTCGACTTCGCGTCAGCTCGATCCTTTGGTTGTTGGTCAAGAGCATTACGAAACTGCCCGCGCTGTGCAAGGTACTTTGCAGCGTTATAAAGAATTGCGCGACATTATCGCGATTCTCGGCATGGACGAATTGGCACCGGAAGATAAGTTGCTGGTTGCTCGTGCACGTAAGATGCAGCGTTTCTTGTCTCAGCCATTCCACGTTGCTGAAGTATTTACCGGTTCACCAGGTAAATACGTTTCGCTCAAAGATACGATCAAGGGTTTCAAAATGATCGCTTCCGGCGAACTCGATCACCTGCCGGAACAAGCGTTCTACATGGTAGGTACTATCGATGAAGCAATCGAAAAAGCGAAAAAACTGGCTGCTTAATTCTTAAGCACCGACGCGGCGTCGTTCGTAAGCGGATGACGCCTGCTGGCTTTTTCAAGCGAAATAAAAAGGGTCCAACATGGCACACACTATTCACGTTGACGTGGTTTCTGCAGAAGAGTTGATCTTTTCCGGTGAAGCCGAATTCGTCGCGTTGCCGGGTGAGGCTGGTGAATTGGGTATCTATCCAAAACATACACCACTGATTACCCGTATCAAACCGGGTGCGGTGCGCATCAAGCTCGTCGGTAAGACTGAAGAAGAATTTGTCTTCGTCGCCGGTGGTTTGCTTGAAGTGCAGCCAGGTACAGTGACAGTTTTGGCTGATACCGCGATTCGCGGTCACGATCTGGATGAAGCCAAAGCGAACGAAGCCAAGAAATTGGCCGAGCAAGCGCTGGTCAATCACGAATCCAAAATCGACTATGCGCAAGCACAAATCGAATTGGCTACGGCGATCGCCCAACTGGCAGCAATACAGAAACTGCGTCAAAAGCGTTAAGTTTCAACGGCTGTTGCTTCCGCGTGGAGGATAAACGGCTTGGCAGTACAATGAAAAGGCAGCTCAGGCTGCCTTTTCGCTTTTTTCGATACCCAGGTTTTTTGAAAGGCCATCATCATGAGCCATGCCGAACAATATCGCGCTTTATCCGGATTGCAACTGCTAGATAGCGCGGCCGCCGCAACATCGAAGCTTGCCAAAGCCGAAGCCAAATTACAAGTGCAAGAGCTGGCGCGGCAGATTGCCGAGCTACAGAACCTGTTTGCGGCCCAGCACGGCCCGAAGTTGCTGATTGTGTTGCAAGGTATGGATACCTCCGGCAAAGATGGCACGGTCAAAGGTGTATTCGGTGAGATTCATCCGCTCGGCGCTCGTACCGTTGCCTTTAAGGCACCGAGTGCCAGCGAAAAAGATCATGATTTTCTTTGGCGCATACATCAAAACGTGCCGGCCAAAGGAGAAATCGTGATTTTTAACCGCAGCCACTACGAAGATGTGTTGATCAGCAAAGTACATGGCTGGATCGATGAGGCCGAATGCCAGCGGCGCTACGCCCATATCCGCGAGTTTGAACGCATGCTGAGTGAAACCGGGACGATCGTTCTGAAGTTCTTCCTGCATATCTCGAAAGCAGAGCAAAAGCTGCGCATAGAAGAACGTCTGCGCGATCCCGACAAGCAATGGAAGTTCGACCCGCAAGACATCGCTGAGCGTGCGCACTGGGATGCCTATCAACAAGCTTATACACAGGCGATCGTCAATACCGACAGCATCACCGCTCCTTGGTACGTGATTCCAGCCGATTCCAAGACTCAGCGCAACCTGGCGATTGCCAGCATTGTGCTCGACAAACTGGAAAGCTTGCAACTTAGCTATCCGGCGTTGAACCCGGCTTATACCAGCATACAGGTAGTGTGAACGGCTTTGTGACGCCGCACATACATCTGCAAAGCCAGCACTGACGCCATTTTCACCCGATATTTTCTGTAGGAAACAGCGCTTAAAAAAACCAGCCGACCTTACTTATGCACAAGCTGTCAAGAAAAATATTAGTCGAAAAAATTGATTAATTTCATGTGTGTGTCAAATTAATCAATTGATTCAATGACTTACAAGTGTTTATTGTTAACTGAAATGAATAATTCGAGGTAAACCTCAAAATCCGAAAATCTATCCACAAAGTTATCCACAGTTGTTCTGGGTAAATAAGCTTGCTTGCCGTGTGCTTGTGCAAGATCAGATGCTGATCGCAGCAGCTTCGGCGATAATGTCAGATATTCCGAAAATACCGATGCTTGAGCCGGCCATCGCAAACCACACTGTCTTACTGAAAGCCAACATGTCTGATCAATTTGCTCCACTGAAAAACGATACCTTCATCAAAGCGCTGTTACGTCAAGAAACGGATTACACCCCGTTATGGTTGATGCGGCAAGCCGGCCGTTATTTGCCCGAATACCGGGCCAGTCGTAAAACGGCGGGATCATTTCTGAGTTTGGCTAAAAATCCGGCATTTGCCACCGAAGTCACCTTGCAGCCGATAGACCGTTACGATCTTGATGCCGCGATTTTGTTTTCCGATATCCTCACCGTGCCCGATGCCATGGGCTTGGGCTTATACTTTGAGGAAGGCGAAGGGCCGAAGTTTGAGCGACCTTTGCAAAATGAGAAAGATGTATTGGCGCTCAAAGTGCCCGAGCCAGGCAGTTTGCAATATGTGTTTGATGCTGTAACGCAAATTCGTCACGCCCTCGATGGCCGGGTACCCCTGATAGGCTTCTCAGGCAGCCCGTGGACGCTGGCTTGCTACATGGTGGAGGGGCAGGGTTCGCGCGAGTTCCATAAGGTCAAGACCATGCTGTATCAGCGTCCAGATTTGATGCATCACATCTTGCGCACCAATGCCGATGCCGTGGCAGCCTACCTGAATGCACAGATCGATGCCGGTGCTCAAGCGGTCATGATTTTCGATAGCTGGGGCGGTGCCTTGGCCGATGCCGCTTACCAAGAGTTTTCCTTGGCCTACATGCGGGACATCATCAATGCTTTGCAAAAAGAAAAAAATGGTCAGCGCATTCCGGCAATCGTCTTCACCAAAGGCGGTGGCTTGTGGCTAGAACAGATCGCCGCTATTGGCGCGGATGCTGTTGGTTTGGACTGGACCGTCAATTTGGGCCAGGCGCGCGCCCGAGTGGGTCAAAAAGTTGCCTTGCAAGGCAATTTGGATCCGGCTATCCTGTTCGCTGATCCCGCACAAATTCGTGCCGAAGTCATCAAAACTTTAGATAGCTACGGCACACCGGCAGTCGGCGAAGGCCATGTATTTAATCTTGGCCATGGTATTTCGCAATTTACCTCACCGGATGCTGTGACTGCCTTGGTGCAAGCTGTGCATGAACACAGCCGGCTGTTGCGTCAGGCCGAGCGCTGATATCTGCTGAGCATAATGAGTGCAAGGGCTGGCCGTGGCGATGCTGGTGCGCCAAAGCTAGCCCGGCAGGCGCGCGCTGGGAAAGTCTCATGCTGCTAAGCAAAACGACGTGCCCATGCGCCTTTGCAGCCAGAATGAGGTGAAAAACCATGCTGTCGTATCACAATTTATTGCACTTGCTTAAACGTTCTGTGTTACTTATGCACAAAATCAGGGCATCGTGAAATAAGTTTAAAAATAAAAACGCAATTTTTTTAAGATTTTCTAAGCCTTTGATTTTAAACAGATAAATTATCTGCGTAGAGATTGAGCAAATCGCCTGAACCCGCATAGCCACTGGCAAAAACCGATGTCAATAGACCTTTCTCCACAAAGTTATCCACAGAAATTGTGGACAACTCGAAAACTGTTAATGAAATCAACAGTTAGCGGCATATTTGACGAAAAAAACTAAGTTGTGGCTACACTTTTTCTGCGTATCGCCCTCGATACCCCCCTTGACACGCTGTTCGATTACCGCTGGATAGCGCCGCTGGAAGTTGATAGCGAGCAAGAAAGTCCATTGCCGCAAGTCGGGCAACTGGCGCTGGTCCCATTTGGCAGCCAAAAAATGGTCGGGCTGATCGTCGCGCTGGCCACCAGCACGGCTGTGCCGGAAGATAAACTGCGCGATGTCTTGGCGGTGCGTAGCAGCCTCGCAGCGCTCGATGCCAACTGGATGGCTTTGGTGCAATTTGCTGCCGAGTATTATCAACGCCCGCTCGGCGAGGTCGCCTTGCCGGCTTTGCCCAAGAATATCAAAGCCGCCACCACGTTGGCGCTCGATAAGGGATTGAAGCGATTGGCGAAACGACCTTTGCAAAGCGATGCTGCTGCGCATGGTGCGGCCTCACTCAACGATGAGCAGCGCGCCGCCGTCAGCGCGATCACCGGCACGCCTGGTTTCTCCACACATCTGCTGTTTGGCGTTACCGGCAGCGGTAAAACCGAAGTGTATTTGCATGCGGCAGCGGCAATACTGGCCGCTTCTGAGCGCGCCCAAGTCTTGATTCTGGTTCCGGAAATCAACCTTACCCCACAATTCGAGGCCCATATTCGCGCCCGTTTTCCTGGCCTGCACTTGGCGACCTTGCACAGTGGCATGGCCGAAGGCGCGCGCTCGGATAACTGGCTCGCCGCCCACCTCGGGCGGGCGCGGATAGTCCTCGGTACCCGTCTGGCGATGTTGGCATCCTTACCCGACTTGAAATTGATCATCGTTGATGAAGAGCATGACCCTTCTTATAAGCAACAGGAAGGCTTACGCTATTCGGCACGCGATTTAGCGATTTGGCGTGGCCACCGGGCCGGCATTGCGGTGGTGCTCGGCTCGGCCACGCCTTCGCTGGAGAGTTGGCAGGCGGTGCAAAGTGGTCGTTATCGCTTATCGGAACTGTCGCAGCGCGCCGTTGCCGCGGCCGTGTTGCCTATCATCCGCATGGTGAACTTGGAGCGAGAAAAGCCGGTGCAAGGATTGACGCCACGTGTTACTGCGTCGATACGCTTACGTCTTGACAAGGGTGAGCAATCACTCCTGTTTTTAAATCGACGCGGTTATGCACCGGTGCTGGCCTGTGACGCTTGCGGCTGGCTGAGTAACTGCACGCGCTGTACCGCCAATTTGGTCTTACACAAAGGCGAGCATCGCCTGCGTTGCCATCACTGTGGACTCGAGCAAAGAATCCCGCGCGCCTGCCCAACTTGTGGCAATGTTGATTTACAGCCACTAGGTCGCGGCACCCAACGCTTGGAAGAAAGCCTGGCTGAAATTTTCCCAGAAGCACGGGTCTTGCGCATCGATGCCGATTCCACGCGGCTGAAAGGCAGTGCCGCCGCCGCCTTTAATTTAGTGCATGACGGTAGTATCGATATCTTGATCGGCACCCAGATGGTTGCTAAAGGGCATGATTTTAAACGGCTGACGCTGGTGGCGGCGCTCAATCCTGATGCCGCCTTGTTTTCCCAAGACTACCGCGCCGCCGAGCGCTTATTCGCGCAACTGATGCAAGTTTCCGGGCGCGCCGGGCGCACTGCCCAAAATACCGATGGCAATGCGGCCGAAGTCTTGGTGCAGACGCGTTATCCCGACCATCCGCTCTACCACGCCTTGATTGGCCACAATTACCGCAGCTTTGCCGCCGACATGTTGCAAGAGCGTAGGCAAGCGGAATTGCCACCGTTTATGTATCAAGCTTTATTGCGCGCCGAAGCCAGAGAATTAGCCTTGGCATTAGAGTTTTTGCAGCAAGCAGCGGTTTGTCTCGAGCATCCTGGCATTAGCATCCATGACCCGATTCCGATGACGATGATGCGGGTCGCCAATGTGGAGCGTGCGCAACTATTGATCGAGTCGGTCTCACGACCGGCTTTACAAGCCTTCGCCAAAGCCTGGATTATCGCCATGCGCGCGCTGAAAAGCCGCGTTAAATGGTCATTGGAAATAGATCCGGTCGATATTTGAAGCTTAGTCTGCCGCCAAACTGGCACGCCCGTGATTGATATGTATCCATAACAGCATAGGCAAGGCAGCTCCGGGCAACCAGTGCGCGTACGACCAGATTGAGCGGCTCAGTTCCCTGGCAAAGTAATCGAGGCCATAGCCGCTGACCGCCAAACACAGCAAGACAGCGATCATGCACAGCCCACTGCTGCGGTTACGGCCGGCACGGTAGGCCCGGCGCATATGGGCAAACAGCAAAGCGCCGAGCAGAAAGCTGGCCGGGATTTGCAAGGCCCCATGTACTTGCATGGACCAGTGTTCGAGCGGATGAATCAGCTCACCAAACTCGCCGACCCGACGTAATTTGAAATGCGCGATCACCCACGCCATGCCACTGCAGTATAAGGAGGCGATGAGGCCATACAGCGCGCGACGGTGCCAGCGTTCCAGCTTGAATTGCAAAAGCATGCCTGATGGCAAGGTATGGTGCTGCAGACGATGTGGTTTGGTGGGCATGAGAGGTTCGCAAGAGCAATGAGTAGAGATTATAGGAGCTTCCGCCTCACAGTAAGCTAAATTGGCTGCCGCTCAGGCTCCTAGCCGTAAATCGCGTACCCCAAATGAACTCAGTAGAGTATGTGGTGACTCTGATATGTTTCTGCATCTCTATTTTTGCATCGGAAAAAGCTTCTATTGTTATAAGTGCATTAGACATCGTCGCAATACTAGCTTTTGTGCAAAATTGCTGGAGGAGCATCATTCTCTTGGCCGTTTACAAAAAGTTTGATGTAAAGTGTTGAGAAGTTTATAACATCACTATTTTGATGTTATTGGTGGAAAATTGCGGAAGAAAACATGAGCGGCGATATAGGGTCTGAATCCGTGGCAAAGGTCGTTTTGCCAGGAGAAACAAAAAATACTGCCGAAGTTTTTATTGAGGCAACATTAATCAAAAAGTTGAATCTTGCCGATTATCAAAATGCGGTCCCGCTATTGCGTGAACTGCTCATTGTTAACGATACGCTCTTCCCGCTAAACGAGCTCACGCTCACAATAACTTCTGAACCCGCATTCATTAAAACGAAATCGTGGCGCTTGGATGCAATCAACGAAAGCCAGCAGTATCGTATTCCTAATTTAGACGTTGAACTTGAAGGCGTGTTATTAGTACGTTTGACCGAGGCCGAAATAGCACATGTCACCTTTACGTTGAATAAAACGGGTAGCGCTGAAATTATTTGTCAGCATCAGGTTGAGGTTGAACTGTTACCCCGTAACCAATGGGGTGGCATTTCACATTTACCAGATATGGTGGCTGCCTTTGTGCAACCAAATGAACCAGCCATTGAGCGCTTATTGAAGCAAACTGCCGAGGTGTTGCATCATAACGGGAAAAACCGCGCACTTAACGGATATAACGGTGGAGCCAAACGCGCTTGGGAGCTTGCGTCTGCTATCTGGACTGCTGTTGCTGGAATGGGTATAGATTACGCACTTCCACCAGCAAGTTTTGAGCACAAAGGTCAAAAAATTCGTGGGTCTGGCCAAATCGCCGAATCAGGCTTAGGCACCTGTCTTGATCTTTCACTTCTTTTTTGCTCTGCCCTAGAACAATGCGGTTTGAATCCTATTCTCGTTTTTACTCAAGGCCATGCGTTCGCCGGGGTATGGCTCAAGAATGAAGAATTTTCTACCGTAGTAGTGGATGACATTACCGCATTACGCAAACGCGTTAAATTAAAAGAGCTGGTACTGTTCGAGACTACGCTGCTTACTCACCGACCTTGTCCTACCTTTAGCCATGCGATTGAAGTAGGGACGCAGCAGATATCCGAAGAGGTGGAACAGTGCTTTGAACTGAGTGTTGACATTCGGCGAGCAAGACTTCAACGTATCAAACCACTGTCAAGTGCCGAATTGCCAAAAATATCAGAGGTCATCAACCCGTCTGAAAAAGATCAGTCAACGTTTGAGGAGGCACCGGACCTTCCTGACGATCCTGAAACTGATGGTGAGCGGGAGGACAAGGGGCAAGCTGAGAATCGGCTGATCAGATGGCAGCGTAAGCTTCTCGATCTGTCCATGCGTAACAATTTATTGAATTTCCACCCAGGTAAAAAAGCAATACGACTCGATGCTCCCGATCCTGGCTTACTCGAAGACCTGTTAGCGGAAGGCCATTCCTTAAAGCTGATGCCACGCCCAGCGTTGATGGATGGTAATGATCCACGGGACCAAGTTATTCACGAGGCAAGAACCAGAGAAGATGTACGCCGAGAGCACGCTCTGGATGCACTGAAACGTAAGGAAATTTTTGTCAGTATTGAAGACGCTGAACTTGAGTCGCGATTAGTAGAGCTTTACCGGACGTCACGAACAAATCTTCAGGAGGGTGGTTCAAATACGCTTTACTTAGCGTTAGGATTCTTGTCATGGACACGCGAAAACAAGGATGACAAAACTCTTCGTGCTCCGCTGATTCTTGTTCCCGTTACTTTGAATCGTAAAAGTGTTCGGTCCGGATTTACGTTAACACTTCACGATGATGAGCCTTGTTTTAATCCGACCTTGATAGAAATGCTAAGGCAAGATTATGAACTTAGTCTGAGCATCGGCGAAGGTGAGTTACCCAAGGATAAAAGCGGTCTTGATGTATCCAAAATTTGGAACACGGTTTCGGCTGCGATTAAGAACATCAAAGGATGGGAAGTCGTTGAAGATGTGGTGTTGTCGACGTTTTCATTTGCCAAATATTTGATGTGGAAAGATTTGACTGAGCGAACAGAACAGCTAAAACAAAATGCGGTAGTCCGTCATTTGATTGATACGCCGCGAGAGTCTTATCCACGCGGAGTGCCGTTTCCAAATCCTCGATATTTGGATAGAGAGTATCCGCCGCAACAAACGTTTTGTCCCCTACCCGCTGATTCCTCCCAGTTGTCGGCAGTCATGGCAGCTAGTCGCGGAAAAGATTTTGTGTTGATTGGACCACCAGGTACAGGGAAAAGCCAGACTATTGCGAATCTCATCGCTCAATGCTTGGCTGAAAATAAACGGGTTCTTTTCGTTTCGGAAAAAATAGCGGCACTGGATGTGGTCTACCGGCGCTTGCGTGATGTCGGTCTTGGCGATTTTTGTCTCGAGATGCATTCAAGCAAAGCAAAAAAATTGGATGTCTTAAACCAACTCAAAAAGTCGTGGGATGCGAAAGGTAACAGCAACGCGGATGTTTGGAAGGAAGAGGCGTCACGACTTCAGTTGTTGCGCGAATGTCTTAATGCCTATGTCGAGCGCCTTCATCATCGTCATCGCAATGGCCTAAGTCCTTACGATGCAATGGGGCGTATTGGGGCTGGACGCGATGTTGCCGTGCTTGGCATGTCTTGGCCATCTGCTGATGCGCACGACGTCGCTTCCTTAAACGAACTGCTCGAACTAGCCGAGCGACTTGATGTGAATGCCAAGGAAATTGGCAGCAATTTACTTATGCAACATCCGCTAGGGCAAATAGCCCATAGTGACTGGTCGCCCAATTGGCAACAAACCTTGATCGATGTGGCCCGAAAAACGATTCCTAAAGCGGACGCCTTGCAAAGTTCTGCGGATGCTTTCTGCACGACTATTGGGTTTTCTTCTTTGGGTCTGACAAAAAATGCCAGACATGCTCTTGCTGTTTTGTCGACACTTTTTTCTGCAGCAGCAGGCCGCGATTGGCGCTTCGCTCTTCATTCCGATGCGCGTCGTCTGGTAAGTTCGATGCAAGTAGCATTAAAGCTAGTCGCTAGCCATAGGAGCATCACCGACAATTTGTCAGCACCTTGGTCTACACAAACGATCGCCGGTGTGAATAAAGGTTTGCAACTGCTTGAAAAAACAAGCATCTTGAAATCGCAACTTTCAACAACTTGGTCTAAATCCGTTGTAGATAACCTCACAGCGGGTATTTGCTTATTAGCAAGTTATAGTGAAACCAAGCTCAAGCTTTCTGTCTCCTACCGAGACGACGCGACCGAGCTGGACGCCGATCAATTACAACGTGATTGGGCGGCGGCGGAAGCTTCATTTTGGCCAACAAGTTGGTTACGCAAACGGGCAATACAGCAGACAATGCTTGCATACGTCAGCAAAGGTCAAAAACCGCAATTTACTTCTGATATCAAATGCTTGATTGAGTTACAGTCTTTAAGGGTAAAACTAGCTAAGTTTGATAGCCTGAGTTTATCGACCGATCAAATTTGGAGTGGCTTAAAAACGCAACAAGACGATTTAAAGGCTGCACTCGCATTTCAGACCGTACTAGATTGTGCACACAAGAACGTAACCTGGGAAGACCAGGGTTTCGATTCCATCGACGAGGGGCGATGTGGCGGTACGATGAGAACCGATTTAATGCGCGCACGTGACCTTGTACACATTAACAATGAATTCACCCCTCTCGCCGCATTGACCTCGCTTAGTCAAAGCATGTGGTTAGGTCATGAAACTCATATTGACACTTGCAACACTGGACTTAGGTTCCAAGAGGCTTTGATCCAAGCAAAAGCTGGTCGCACGTGGTTGAAAACTAATCTCAACGCTGTCGCAGACGGTAGCTGTGGCTCCGAGATGTTGCTTGATCTGAATAACATGAATGCGCTCTTGGATATTGAGTATGAGCTCGCTTCATATGATGAACTTCGGGCAGCGACTCATGGTGTATGGAACGGTCTGAAGAGTCAGCCAGAGGAGATTGACAGTGCAACGAAATTCCATGCCTCATTAGCTTCAGTCTTATCTGACCTGGCAAGCACGCCGGACGAGCTTGTTACCATCAAGGCTGCATTGAACCGCTTACTTGGCGATGGTAACGACCTCTTAGCGCCTGCTGGACCAGTTTCCCTAGCCGGTGGTAACTACGTTGCGGCCCATCAATCGTTACTACAGTCGACGGATAGCTTAGGGCAATTGAGCGGGATTTCTCAAGAAACTCCTTCGAGTTTTCAGCTACTTACGCCGGCACGCTTAGTTATGGCGTGCCAAGATATGATCGCGGCAGAACCACGTTTGCGAGCGTGGTGTGCATGGCGCAAAGTCCGTGACGAGGCTTCGTTAGTTGGCATGGGTGTGATAGCCGAGGCAATTGAGAATGGGGGCGTACTGCCTGGCCTTGTCCGGGAAGCTTTTGAAACCAACTATTGCCGCTGGTGGCTGAACGCAGTCGTGGACGATGACAATGTGCTACGTAATTTTGTCTCTGTTGAGCACGAAAAGCGAATCAAGAATTTTCAAGAACTGGACGATCGGTTCACTGAACTGACACAAGCGTGGGTACGCGCTCGACTATGCGCTGAATTACCTGATCAAGAAGCGGTAGAAAGAAATTCTGAATGGGGCGTTCTTCGTCACGAAATGCAAAAGAAAGCACGTCATTTGCCATTGCGTGAGCTGGTTGGACGCGTTTCTTCCGCGATGGCTCAACTCACCCCGTGCATGCTAATGAGCCCTTTATCGATCGCGCAGTATCTTTCTGCAGATTCAGCGCTTTTTGACTTGGTCGTCTTTGATGAAGCATCACAAATTACAGTGTGGGATGCGATCGGTGCAATAGCGCGCGGCAAGCAAACCGTTATGGTTGGCGATCCTAAGCAGCTTCCGCCAACTAACTTCTTTGACCGTGCGGAGTCTGATTTGGACGACGAAGACGTTGAAGGTGATTTAGAAAGTATTCTTGATGAATGTCTTGGTGCCAATTTACCGACAATTGACCTGTCTTGGCATTACAGAAGTCGGAGTGAAAGCTTAATCGCGTTTTCTAATCACCGCTATTACGGAGGGAGTTTAGTAACTTTCCCGTCGCCGGTAACCGATGATCGTGCCGTCAATTTTCACTACATTCCTAATGGGATTTATGAAAAAGGCGGGGCGCGTATCAATAAGCCTGAAGCCAAGGCGCTCGTAAAAGATATTACAGCTCGACTCAAACAACCTGGCTTTCGCGAGTCTGGTTTAACGATTGGAGTAGTAACCTTTAATACCGAACAACAACGCTTAATTGAAGATCTTTTGGATGATGAACGTCGCAAAGATCCTTCGATCGAACCCTATTTTTCTGAAACTGCGCTTGAGCCAGTATTTGTTAAAAATCTGGAAAGTGTTCAAGGTGACGAACGTGACATCATGTACTTTTCTATCACTTACGGCCCAACGCTGAGTGGAACAGTGTCAATGAACTTCGGACCAATGAACAAGCAAGGAGGGGAGCGAAGGCTGAACGTTGCCATCACTAGAGCGAGGCATGAACTACGTGTGTTCTCTAGCTTAAGGCCCGAACAAATGGACTTGTCACGTACACAGGCTGAAGGGGTGCGAGATCTGAAGCATTTCTTGCTGTTTGCTGAGCGTGGACCGAAAGCACTGGCAGAAGCCAATTCTGGCAGCGTTGGTGGGTATGAAAGCCCGTTCGAAAAATCCGTCGCCTTGGCGCTGGCGGCGAGAGGGTGGCGGGTCGAACCACAAATAGGCGTGTCGGCGTTCCGTATAGATTTAGGCATTGTCGATCCAGATGCCCCGGGATCGTACTTGGCCGGCATTGAATGTGACGGTGCGACCTATCATCGGTCTGCGACAGCGAAAGATCGTGACAAATTACGCGAGCAAGTGTTGCGTGGATTAGGTTGGGAGATTGTTCGGATTTGGTCGACAGACTGGTGGATAGACCCTGTCGTAACACTGGAAAAAGTCAATATTCGCCTGGAACATTTACTTACTGTATGCAGAGCACGCCGTTTAACAGAAGCAGATCGTGTTGAAAAACTGAACCTTGCTGCTGCGATCGTTGCTGAAAATTCGTTAGCTGCGACCTTGGAATTGAGTACTGATTTTTCTCATCTGGAAACGAAAACATCTGAGTTCAATACGGCTACAGCAGTGAGCGATGAGATACTTGCCGTACCCGCGATAAATGTAGCTGCTGTGCAGCCACCTGCGGCGGCGCGAGTGCTCTTTATTGAGGCAGATATTCGTGTTGAAGGGACCGCGGTGACGGCAGAAGTTTTTTTTGAAAAGAATTATGAGGTCACGCTTATTCAGATGATCAAAGACGTTGTTGCGGTGGAAGGTCCGATTAAAGATGAAGTCCTATCTCGTCGGATCGCCCGCGCACACGGCTGGCAACGAACCGGGGCACGTATTCATGAGCGTGTGACGAGTTTAGCTGCGCACCATCTTCACAGTACCCAGGAAGAGACAGACGTCTTTTTTTGGCACTCAACAGAACAGAAAAACACTATTGTGTTCCGTCGGCCAGATATGGATGTGACACGATCCGTTGATGAAATCGCGCTACCAGAGCTGGTTGCCCTGGCTCATGAATTGTCTTCCAGTGAGATGACCGGCGAAGATACCGTTCTCGCGATGGCACGCGAGATAGGCTTGTCAAAATTAAGAGCAACTTCACGGTTAAGGTTGGAGGTTGCTTGTCTTGAGGCGCAGCAGAGTCGTGGCATGTCAACTGCGTTAATCGATACCTTGTAAGCGCGATAGAACATGGCGTGTTTTGGCAATCGCGCCGGTTGGTTGATACATACGCTGACCAGCGATAAGTGCAAAGAACTTTTGCAGTAAAAATGTATTGCAGAGAGTCTCAAAGCAAAGAATGAGATGGTGTGGTTAACATCAGAGATGGCAAGCGAAATGCACTCAGAACGGACCTGCGTGTTACGCCAACAACTCAACAGCCTCATCCATTCCGGCGTGTTCGAAAGCGGGCGCAAAGTCCTTGAGTTCAGCTTGGGAGAGCCCGACGTCTGCCGTCAAGGCCACGTCACGCCACTGTTTAACGGCATCGACTACCTCAGCCAGCACGGCAGTGGCTGCGTGCGGCTTAAGCTGAAACCGTGCTGCCTGGCCCAATAGTTGCGCTAGCGAGGTAATTGGACCAGTGTCTTCGCTTAACCAAGTCTTCGACTCCCTGTCCTTTTCAGGAAACGGATTGAGATCAAAGGAGGGGGACAACTGCCATTGATTTTTGTCCACATACAAGAAACCAATATTTTGCAGATGGTCATCGACATTTGTAATCAGAAAATTGAAGACCAGCCGACGCCAGAGCTGTTGGGCTGAGGCAGTGAAATCGATGCATTTCGAACGCATCGCGTCTACGACTTCCGTGTAAGCGTGTTCTTCATTTCGGCTCGACTGCAGCAGCGCAGCCCCGGACATATAGGGGATGCGAGCTTGCTTCGATGTTCTGTCGAAACGACGAATGATCGCTACCGGAGCACCCTGAACCATCACAATACGTGCGTCTGCCGTGTCAATCCCCGCCAGCTTGGCCAAGCGCAGGGCAAGAACCTCTCCACGCGTGACACTGCGCGTGTCATTGACGCTAGGAAACTTCCCCAAAGCCAGTGTTCCGTCTTCATCAAGTACGCTGCATTTGGGGCGCATACCGCCTAACGAGGTACCTTTCCCCTGAAGATATGTGAGATCTTCAGCGGTCTCCTTGCTTAGTTCAACGGCTTGCGAGGCCGCCATCATTTTTTCGAGCTCCAGCAATGGCGGGGTAGCTCGCTTACCGTCCTCTACGTTGCGCAGCTTGGTCTGTGCCGCGGCGCGCAAGCGCAGTGCTCCGATACGGCTGAAATCATCTACGGCACAAAGATAGTCCACCGCCGTCAGCGCGGTGAGCGAAGGATTGAGTTTTCTTTTTTTGGCGTGAGCCCGCGCGATGAGGCGACGACCCCAGCTGTCCGGCTCCGTATCTGCCAGCGTAAGAAAAAAGCAGGAGTCGTCTTTGCTCGGGGCTCTGCGCAATTGGTAGCCTGGAACCCGGGATAAATCAGGGGAGACGTCAAATGCGACAGGGTTGTCCAGCCATTCTTCTTGGTAGGCGAACTGAGAGAACTCACGCTGGCCGTCTTTGACGTAAATGAGTTTACCAACAGGTAGGCCAGCTTGCCCCAAGCAAACGTCCAACTCAACTTTAGAGGCCGAGCCCGCATTGGCTCGTTTGTCAGTGCTCTTGGTAGCCATGGATAGTTTCAGTTTTATCTCAAATCACTCAAAACGCACCCGGCTCACGACGCCGGCGAGGGGTACGAATCCGTTGCGGGAGATTTTCGTCCATCAAGCTTAGTCCTACCGAATCCTGAGCTGTATCCATGAGCTGCTCGAACTTGTCGAGTTCACCAAATACCTGAAGCGCCCGGACAAAGTGTTGAAGGGCTGTGCCTGGCTGGCCATCTTCCATTCGCCGAACCGTATTGACCGAGGTGCCTATACGTTCAGCCAAGGCTTCCTGGGACAGCTGCCTGCGTCGGCGCGCCAAGCCTATGTTATAACCGACCCTACGCAAGGCTCGTTCAACAGGAAGTGGAACAGGACTACTTTTCATCATTTACCGACCCAATCAGAGCGCCTAAAGTCGTTTCACTTGCGCAGATAGCTGAGTATTTAGCGGCAACAATTTTCTGTCAAGTCTTACTTAATTTATCATCCATATTTGGATGATTAAATAATATAAGAAAGCATATTTGGTCTTTTATATTATTATTTTGACTTAATTTTCGAAATGCCAGTGCTGCCGGTAAAGCATGCGGTGCGTAGTCGCTTGGCAAATCGCTTAAAAGCTTACCCTCAGAGCACTGTCGCTTACTTGGTAAGTGCAATTTTGATCATGAGCGTGACGATTTATGCGCAAAACCGCAGCAGTGGCCCGAAGTCTGGGATAATCGCGCCATTCTCTCGTTCACCTTACCAGGCTTATCATGATCAAGCGCAAACCAGCACCGCCCGTTCTTTCTGCACCTGAACCATTTCAGGCCAAGACATTGAAGCGCAAACAATTTGCCAGCAACGGTGATGTGCATATCCAAGGTGATGTGACGATCACCACGCAGTTGACAGTAGGCGGCGATTTGTTGATAGACGGTGATTTGATCGCCGAAGAAGTGTATTGCCTGGGTAAATTGACCGTCACCGGCAATATCCAAGTGCAATCGCTGTACGTTGGCCACACGCTCGATGTCGGTGGCAATATCGACGTGGAATTCATGCTCAAGACCGGTTGCAGTGCCGAGTGGATGGCGCGCATGTTGGAACTCGACCAACGCAGAGCGGCGAAAGATGGCAGTCACTTCATGGATTTGCTGGCGCATCCGGCCATTCTGGCACGCCACGCTCACCACGATGTCTTCGGTGGCTTTGGCGATATCCAAGGACTCGGCTATTTATCGTGTACCGACCTCGATTGCCACGGCAATCTGCAACTCGATGATGATTTGGAAGCCGGCGAAGTACAGTTTATCGGCGGCCATTTGTCCGCCAGCGCGATTCATATCGAGGGCGACTGCAATTGCCAAGGTGAAGTATTCAGCGAATCTGACATCGCCGTGGCCGGCAGCTTGTTTGCCGGTGAAGTGATTTGCCAAGGAAATTTGTCCGCTGGCAGCATCGGTAGCCAAGGTGATATCAGCAGTTGGGGCACGCTGCGCGGCAAGGGCGAAATCAGCAGCTTGTATGGTGAAATCCATGTTGGCCGTTGGATTGCTACGGCTGGCAACTTGTATGCCGGAAAATTCATCAAGGCCGGTGAATCGGTGGTGGCAGAAAAAGGTATGGTCTGCGGTAAAGATTACGGTATTTTTGCCGGCTTTGCCGTGGCACGTTCGGAATGGGCGACTGGTGGCATGATTTCGGCCGATAGCAAACCACGTCTGATCTTGTCAGGCGAATTCGTGGCCGATAAAAAGCTGCGTCACATCGATGCCTTGGAAAAAAAGCGCAGTAAAGAACTCGACTGGGAAATCGCCCGTCGCGTTAAGCGCGAAGTGCAGGCTTAAGCCAGCGCAGCGGCTGCAACGGCGACCTCGGCTTGCCACTGGGCTGGAACGACGTAGTGTGCGGCCCACTGTTGGACGTCTGCGGCCGGCATCGGTCGCGCGATGCCAAAGCCTTGGGCTTGGTCGCAGCCTAGTTGCATCAGCGCCGCACCATGGGCGCTGGTTTCCACACCTTCTGCAATCACCTCGCGCTTGAAGGCTTGCGCCAACCCGACGATGGCCCCGATCAGGGCCAGATCATCGCGGTCTTCAAGCATATTGCGGACAAAACTCTGGTCGATTTTGAGTGTATTGGCCGGCAATCGCTTCAAATAGGATAGCGACGAGTAACCGGTGCCGAAATCGTCGAGTGCGAAGCGTACGCCAAGTTGCTGACAGCTGATCATGACTTCGCGCACGTATTCAATATCGTCAATCGCGGCGGATTCGAGAATTTCAATTTCCAAGTACTGCGGCGCAATGTCGGGAAATTCTGCCAAGATGCTGCGCAAGCTGCTGAGAAAATCACCGGATTGGAAGTGGCGGGCGGCGATGTTGACACTGATGACCCAGGTGTGACCGGCGGCCAGCCAGTCGCTGAGTTGCCGTAAAGCTGAGCGCAGTACCCATATGCCGATATCGATGATGAGCTCAGTTTGTTCTACCAGCGGCAAAAACTCGAGCGGACCGATTAAGCCGCGCTCTGGATGATCCCAGCGCAGCAAGGCTTCCATGCCGATAACACAGGCTTGCCGCATATCTACTTTGGGCTGGAAATACAAGACCAATTCGCCGTCGCGCAGGGCGCTGCGAATGCGTGCCAGTTGATCGTGGCGCGTGCGCACCTCTTGATCTTGGCGCGCATCGAATAAATGGTACTTGTTGCGACCGCTGATCTTGGCTTGGTACAAGGCTTGGTCGGCGTAGCGTAACAAGGCATCGGGGCTCAGTTCATCGTGCGGATACACGGCCACACCTATGCTGGCCGTCAGATGGGCTTGGCGTTGCCCGATCAAGTAGGGCTGCGCCAGATCGCGTAGCAGCGCGGATAAATTGCTATCGATGGTGGCGGTATCGTGCTGGTTTTTCAGTAACACGACGAATTCATCACCACCAAGGCGGGCCAGCGGGTTGCTGTGGCCCAGACTGTGCTGCAAACGCAGGGCCACGGCTTGCAAGAGTTGGTCGGCGAATTCGTGGCCATATTGTTCATTGATGACTTGGAAGTGATCGAGATCGAGCAGGCAAACCGCCAGTGTATGCTGGCGCTCCTGCGCTTCGGTGATGGCCTTGGTCAATTCATCGTGCAGGGTGCTGCGATTAGATAGCCCGGTGAGCACATCGTGCCCGGCTTGCCAAGAAATTTGCCGCTGCAAATGGCGGGTTTCGCTCAAATCACGAAAAATCAGCACGCAACCGCTGCTCTCGCCCGCGCTTTGGCGAATCGGTGCCGCCGTGTAATCGATATCGAGCGTGTTGCCAGAGCGAGATTGCAGGGCCAGATTGCGCGCGTCGAGATTGGCGGTTTGCCTGCCGATGTGCAGCAAAAACAGTGCCAGTTGGGCACCATGCAGTGGCTCGCTCAGTTCAAACACGCTGGCCAAGGGCAAACCGCAGGCCTCGGCCTGCGACCAGCCGGTCAGTTGTTGCGCGACGCGATTGAGGGTAAGAATGTGGCCGTGCTGGTCGGTACTGATGACGGCGTCGCCGATCGAATCGAGCGTGGTATCGAGCCGGTCTTTTTCGGCCGCCAGATCGGCTTCGATTTTCTTACGCTCGCTGATATCAACCAGTGCGCCGATATGGCCGGCCGCTTGTCCATCGACATTGGTATAGGCGGCTTGATAAAACAGTACGGCGAGGTCTTGGCTTGGACCGGGCAGGCTGAGTTCGGCCACCACGTGGGGTGCTGCCAGTGGCATCAGTGCCAAGGCGACCTCGCGCATCGGGCGGCCGACTACTTGTTGGGTACTCAAACCGAACATCCGCACCCAGGCCGGATTGACACCACGACATATACCGTGATGGTCTTGGAAAAAAATCGGAATCGGTAAGACCGCCAGTAGTTCCCAGGTAAAGTGTAATTGTTCGCTTTGTTTATGCTGACTTTCTCGCAGCGTAGCGAGCAGGCGTTCGATTTCGGTCGCCATGTGATTGAAGGTAGTCGCCAGCGCCCGTCCTTCCGAGGTGCCGCCGACGTGCAGGCGCACACTGTGTTCACCATGCTGGAAACGCAGATTGGCGCTGGCCAGTTGTGCCAGGGTTTTGGCATTGCTACGCAAGATCAGTATCAACAACAGGTAGATAAACAAGACCATCCAGGCAGAAACGAGTACCTGTGTCTTCACTCGATACCAAATCTGCTCGAGCCGTGTGGTGGCGGAACTGCTCAGCGATAAACTGACCAGGCTGCCATCGGCTTGTGCGCTGGATTTTTTCAGTGTGACGACTTGGAAGGCCAGAAAGTCGAGAAACCAAGCCGGCACCTTGCTGACCACGGCTGCTTGTTGACGCGTGAAACTGCTGCCACAGGCGTGCCAAGTCAGGCTGCCGAGTTCGCTTGCCGCCGCCAATTCTTGCGTGAGCAAGCGTGCAATCGCTGCAGCGTCGCAATCGAGTGCCAGCAGTTGTGGTGTCAGTCTGTGTTCCGCTTGCCGCAGTTCGATGCCGGCCCGTTGTAGTGCATCATTGCGCTCTGCATCGATCAGCATGTGATAGCGCACGCTGCCCGAGACGATGATCATCAACAGTAGCGGCAGAAACAAACGGCTGTAGACACCTTGTTGCAACCAGAGAAACAGTAATTTTCGGATGATGCGCAAGATGTAATCGAAGAAAGATAAGAAAAGCAAAAGAACGCGGTAATTTTGCCAGAGTTTGCCTTAAATCAAAGGGACTGTGCGACTTAAAGTGTAACAGAAATTGCATAAAAGCAACATTTATGTTTCTCACGATGCTAGTTTTCCAACTCCGATTTTAGCGAAATCTGAGCCAGGCGAGCGCAATTGAACCCGCCAGCCGCTTGCATGCCCTACAATACGCTCATTGAGCGTCTGCACTATCTTTGCCTATGTTGTAAGGTCAGTACGCTGCGCTTGTCACCCTCTATGAAGAAATGATTGTCCATGTCCGAATCGCTCGCCTTTTCCAGTTTGCCCTTGTCCGCCGCCATGCTCGCCAACCTAGATAGCCTTGGCTATAAGGAAATGACGGCGATCCAAGCCGAGAGTTTGCCTATCGTCTTGCAACAAAAAGACTTGATCGCCCAAGCTAAAACCGGTAGCGGCAAGACTGCCGCGTTTGGTCTCGGTATTTTAGCTAAACTTAATCCCAGTTATTTTGCGGTACAAGGCTTAGTGATTTGCCCGACGCGTGAGTTGGCCGACCAAGTCGCTAATGAATTGCGCCGTTTGGCGCGCGCCATCGATAATGTCAAAATACTCACGCTCTGCGGTGGTACTGCGATGCGCCCGCAAATTGCATCGCTGGAACATGGTGCTCATATCGTCGTCGGCACGCCGGGTCGCTTGATCGACCATATCAGCCGCGGCACCATCAAACTCAGTACCGTGCAAACGCTGGTGCTCGATGAAGCCGATCGCATGGTCGACATGGGTTTTTATGACGACATCTATACCATCGTCGCCGCTTGCCCAGCGCGCCGTCAGACTTTGCTGTTTTCTGCCACTTACCCGGAAAATATTCGCCATGCCAGCGAACAGTTATTGCGTGATCCGGTGGAAATCAAGGTTGAATCCCAGCATGCGGCCAACCATATAGAACAATTGTTTTACTTAGTCTCGCCGGAAGCACGGAATGAATCGGTGGCGCGCTTGCTGCATCATTACCAACCGGTGTCGACCATCGCTTTTTGTAATACCAAGATTCATTGCCGCGAATTGACCGAAGAATTGCAGGCGCAGGGGGTGTCGGCGCTGGCGCTGCATGGCGATTTGGAACAACGCGAGCGCGACGAAGTACTGATCCGCTTTGCCAATCAAAGTTGTTCAGTGCTGGTGGCTACTGACGTCGCCGCCCGCGGACTCGATATTCAAACTCTGGGCGCGGTGATCAATGTCGATGTCTCGAAAGATACCGAAGTGCATATTCACCGCATCGGCCGTACCGGCCGCGCGGGTGAAAAAGGCTTGGCGCTGAGTTTGGCGACTTCGAATGAAAAAAAATGGGTCAAGCTGATCGCTGAATACCAAGGCGAAGCCGTAGTCTGGGCCGACATCAACAAGTTGGCAGCGGCACCGGATCAAGTGCTGACCGCACCGATGACCACCGTGTGCATCTTCGGCGGAAAAAAAGACAAGCTGCGCCCGGGCGATTTGCTCGGTGCCTTGACGGCTGATATCGGTTTGAAAAAAGAACAAGTCGGTAAAATCAATGTCGGCGAATTCCACACCTATGTCGCGCTGGAGCGCCATATTGCACGCCAAACGGTGAGCAAACTCGAATTTACCAATATCAAGGGGCGCCAGTTCAAGATGCGGATAGTTGGCAGCTAAGCTGATTTTCTGTCTTAGCCGAGACGACAAGTGCTTGTCGTCGGCCGTATCAAGGACTTGTTTCAATAGTGTGCCGTGGTGCCCAGTGCAATTGGGTTCTGGCGCGCAGCGCACTGATACGGCTGTTGCCGCCAAAAATCGTTGCGGTCGTCGACTCGCCCCATTTGTCGATGAATGTCTGCAGCGGTAATGCCTGAGCCGGCAGTGGCAGCTTCAATTGTGCTTGCAACTGTTGCGCCATCGAGAAGAGCGTCGCTTCCCCATTTTCGGCAAAAAACAAGGAACCGGGTGCGGCGTTTTCTATTGCCAACACAAAAAGATCGACTAAGTCATCAAGGTGGACGTTAGACCAACTGTTTTCGGCCTTGCCTAAGTAGGGTACGAAACCACATTCCTTCGCCCACGCTGCCCAAGCGGCAAAAAAACCAGCCTGTTTCAGCGCTGCCGGGCCATAAATCAAGCCAGGAACAATCACGATACTGCGTATATCATCAGCCGCTGCAGCGATGCACTGTTGGTTAATCGCATGTAAATGTGCTTTTCCAGGGCGTGGACATACCGAGTCTTCGGTAAAGATGTGCGGATCAAGCTCGTCGCTTACAACACTGGCAACACTGGAACCGCTGAGCTGCACAAAGCTTTTTCCGCTGCCCTTCAAACAATGCAGAAAACTGCTGACGGCTACCGCATCTTCATAGTCGGCCGCGTTAATGATGACGTCCGCCCACGCCGCGTGCTGCTCCAGCTTAGGTGTTTCGTCCAGCGTCCCCAATACCGCTTGCATGCCGAGATGCTCAAGCTGCGCGACTTGCTCAGGCAGACGCACCAAGCCGCGCACCGTATCGCCACGGCTGTAAAAGCGCTGGGCCAAGGCCCCGCCGATATAACCGGCCGCGCCGGTGATCAATATTTTTTTGCTCATGGACGTAGCCTAGCAGGCTAGGTCAGAAAAATATTGTGTTTTTCGACCATTTCAGCGCCGTTCCAGCTCATTAGCAGATACACGCCCTTGTCTTCCAAGGGGAGAAATCCGAGGCGCTGGTACAGGCGTAGCGCTGGATTGAATTTTTCCACATGGATTTGCACCGCTTTGCCAGCGCTGTGCGCCAGCGCGCAGACCGACTGCAGCAGTGCCGTGCCGACGCCTTGTGCGCGGGCATCTGCCAACAGGGAAATATCGATGATGTGGACGGTATTCGTCAGGTGTTGTAGATAAATACGGCCTGCCGCTTGCTGCTGCACCAGAATGAGAAAAAATTCTGCCGCAGGATAGCGCGAATAGGCGTGATGCTGGGCGGCAAACTGCATGGCGATGAAGTCCGCCTTCTGTGTTGCACTCCAGTTGGTGGGTTTCAATTCCTCTTCACGCACCGAAGCGTATACCTGCAAGAGAAAGGGCTGATCTGCTTCAGTAACCGGTCGCAGGCTGATTCTGGGGTCGGAAATATGCATGGAGCTCAGCTTTCCGAACCGGCGGCTGGCAGTGCGACGCTGAATGCCGCCTGATAGCGATACACATTCCCCGTGCACGCGATCGGCACCAGAAAGATGCTCAATGGCGCGAGGCTATCATGTTGCAGGCAATACGTGCCTTGCTGCAGTTGCAATCCACCTTGGCACAGGAAGAACAGTGAAAATTGATGGAAGGCGGCATTGTCGCGCACGCTGATTTGGTCCAAGCATAAAGCCAGGCTTTGCCCATCTAGAAGTTCGATGCGGAATGCGGTTTGGAGATAGTCTTGAAAATATGCTGCGGAATAATTCATGGCGGAAGAATCAAAAAAGAACCCGGCCAGCCGGGTTCCAGGGGCTGTTGACGTTGAATTGTAAGATCCGTTCAAAAAATCAAGGATGTTCCGGCCAAGCGCCTTGCAGCGAAATACAGAAATTGATGGCCAGATACGGTTGCAGATTTTGATGCGCGCCACCACTGCCGACGGCGCTGACTGCCTCCGGACTGAGGGGAGTGAGCTGCCCCGCATTCGCGATAGGGACGAAGGCACAATTGTTAGGCGTCACAAAACGTGTCGGCAAATGTGCCGTCGGGACAGCACTTGCCGCGCGCGTCGTGTTGCCATTGAGCGCATGGGTATGGGAGGGCATGGTTTGCTGCGTGAGCGTCACCGTATTGCTGCCTTGCTGGTGGTTTAACACGCCGCCGACTTGCCCGATGACGCCGAGTGCGCTCAGATTGGGAATACCGAATGTCTGAGGTGCCGTGCCGCCGTAAGTATTGCCGATAACGGCATACAAAGCTTGATTTTGCGAAATTGGCAGTGTTTGCCCGTCGCAAGACATCCAGTCTTGCGGTGCAAAATTGAATCCGAAAGCGCGGATTTCTCCAATGAATGAATCAGCCATAATTGCTCCCTGAATTTAAGGCCGGGTTGGAAACAGACCGGTCGTTGCGATGATGTAGGTCAAGCTCAGCGTGGGCATGTGATTGTCGTGCGGCAGGTTGCCGCCAACTGACGTCAGCGCTTGCTGATCCATGGGGTGGATGCTGGTGCTGACCGCTGCGCCGCTATCGTAAAACGAAGCGGGAGTGGTTCCCAGTGTCAGGGTCGGCCCAGGAATGGTCGTGGTGGCCGGCGTCGTACTTGCCATGATGCTATGCGTATGTGCCGGTAAGTGTGCCGGTGTCAGGGTCACGCTATCGACACCGGTGCTGGCACCGAGCAAGCGCGGTGTTAAATTGGTACCAGCACCTTGGCCTATAGGGAGCGTCGCGTTTAAGTTGGGTACCTTAAAGTTAGTGCTGCCAGTGCCGCCGTAAGTGGTGCCTATCAAGGCATACAGTACTTGGTAATCATTCACGGAAAGTGCTTGCCCGTTACATAAAACCCAACCTACCGGCGCGTAATTGCCGGCAAATATACGAATTTCTCCTACAAATCCATCTGCCATATTGTTCTCCTTAATCTCGCGGTGGGTACAGTCCGTTGGTGCAGATCATGTAGTTCAGCACCAGGGATGGCTGCATGTTGTTATGCGCGGTGCCGCTGCCGACCGTTGAACAGATACTCTCTTGCATGGGAGTCAGGCTGCTTGCCGGTACAGTCGGGGCGTAGAGATTGTCGCCAGGACCAGTAATCGCGGCGGCGCTGGCGTTGTGCAAAAAGCTTTGTGCTAGCAAGCTATCGCTGTTAATGCCCACCGTAGCGGCGCTCGCGTGCGCAAGCGAGGCTTGTATGGTGTGGCTGTGTACAGGAATGGTGGCGGCAGTCAGTTGAACAGTTTCTGCGCCGCCAGAATTGCCTTGATTGAAGTCGGTGAGTAAAACCTTGCTGCGGTGAATGGCGGTGCGGCCGCGTAAATCTGGTAAGGCAAAATTTGTTTTGCCGTCGCCACCGTATCGAATCCCGAGCAGGGAATACAGTGCCTGATTTTGCTGGATTTGCAAAAGTGATCCATCGCATAGAGCCCAGCCCGCCGGGGCGAAGGGAAACGCGCAGATTTTTATTTCACCTAAAAATGGGTCCATCAGTCTTCCCTTAACAAAAATATCGTTGCCAAAAAAAACAAAATATTCCTTACTTTCGCCATGATGCAAAAATACAATAATTTCTTATTTTGCATTGCTTGTCAATAATAAAAAAATATTGTTTTTTGTGTACAAAAAAACCGACACCTGGGTTTTCTTCCTTTGCTTTTTCTTAAATTGTTGCTCAGCAATCACAATTGCTGATTATTAATTAGATCGTAACGAAAAATAGTGTATTCCCGTGCCGTACCACGTTTTTTACATAAGGAGCGTGCGCATTTGTTGTCGAAATATCGTTGGCTTAAGCACAGCGTTGACTAGGGAAGCGCAGATTTAATCCATGCGGTTTGTCCGCTGCCACTGAGGCGCACTGCTGCGTTGCCTTTTGCTGTCAATAGCTCGCTATTGACAGCAAAAGACGCCTTGCATTGCTTCCTCATTGGCAACGAACAATTCCACAGCGATTAAATCCGCGCTTCCCTAGCAAATGAGCCTCTCAGGCTGAGACGCTCATTTGCGCCGCTTGCTCAAACAATTTTTCGATTCCCTAAGTCCGACCAGGTAGCGGCTTTATTGCATTTCCGTATGGCAAGGCAATAAAGCTTACCGTTGAAGCAAAAAATATTGACAGAAAATAGTGAGAAATTTTATGCACCTACTAACAAAACTGATGCTGGTATCCTGCCTGTTATGGCAACGCTTGATGGCGCGAGGGCAGAGCATGAGGTCTGTTTTGTTGGTGCTAAGCAGTATGTTCGCTGTGATGCCGGCTGCGGCTTGTACTCTTACGCTCAATTTCGTTAATACCGGTGCGGCTTACTACACTTACAATTTAACCCCAGCAAATATAAGCAATTGCGGGTCGGTGTCCGGATATGGCTTTTACAGCGATAGTGTAGGTGGCATCTCCGATATCTTCACGACTAACGGAAAAATTATAGGCAATGATAGTGTTACACCGCCGTACAACACAAATGTCGATTCGATCGCTTACGTACCAACGAACAGCGGTTTTTCTGGTACTGACAGCGCAACAGTGTATTTTTCCAACGGTGGGCCTTGGTTAGCGTCAACGGTAAATATCACGATGACAGGCGGGACACCCGCACCAAGCATTACCAGTGTCTCACCCAGCTCTGGGTCTGCTTTGGGTGGCGCAAATGTCGTCATTACCGGCACAAATTTTACTGGCGCGACTGCGGTGAAATTCGGCGCGAGCAATGCCAGCAGTTTTACTGTAACCAGCGCGACACAAATAACGGCAACGGCCCCGTCCGGCAGCGGCACGGTACATATTACCGTCGTGAACGGTGGCGTTACGAGTGCGACGAGTGGTGGCGATCAATATACGTATATCGCTGCGCCAACGGTGAGTAGCCTGGGGACGTCGACGGGTCCAGCCACGGGTGGGACTTCCGTAGCGATTACCGGTAGCAATTTTACTGGCGCGACTGCGGTGAAATTCGGCGCGAGCAATGCCAGCAGTTTTACTGTAACCAGCGCGACACAAATTACGGCAACGGCACCGTCCGGCAGTGGCACGGTAGATATTACCGTCGTGACCGGTGGCGGCACGAGTGCGACGAGTGCCAACGATAAATATACGTATATCGCTGCGCCAACGGTGAGTAGCCTGGGGACGTCGAGCGGCCCTGCTGTGGGTGGCACCTCCGTGGTGATCACGGGTACAAATTTTACTGGCGCTACTGCGGTGAAATTCGGCCTGAGCAACGCCAGCGGTTTTACTGTGAACAGCGCGACACAAATAACGGCAACGGCCCCGGCCGGCAGCAGCGGCACGGTAGATATTACCGTCGTGACTGGTGGTGGTACGAGTGCGACGAGTGCCGGCGATCAATATACGTATATCGGTGCGCCAACGGTGAGTAGCCTGGGGACGTCGAGCGGCCCTGCTGCGGGTGGCACCTCCGTGGTGATCACGGGTACAAATTTGACGGGTGCGACTTCTGTGAAGTTCGGCCTGAGCAACGCCAGCAGTTTTACTGTGAACAGCGCGACACAAATTACGGCAACGGCACCGTCCGGCAGCGGCACGGTAGATATTACCGTCGTGACCGGTGGCGGCACGAGTGCGACGAGTGCCAACGATAAATATACGTATATCGCTGCGCCAACGGTGAGTAGCCTGGGGACGTCGACGGGTCCAGCCACGGGTGGGACTTCCGTGGTCATTACAGGTACAAATTTTACTGGCGCTACTGCGGTGAAATTCGGCCTGAGCAACGCCAGCGGTTTTACTGTGAACAGCGCGACACAAATTACGGCAACGGCACCGTCCGGCAGCGGCACGGTAGATATTACCGTCGTGACCGGTGGTGGCACGAGTGCGACGAGTGCCAACGATCAATATACGTATATCAGTGCGCCAACGGTGAGTAGCCTGGGGACGTCGACGGGTCCAGCCACGGGTGCGACTTCCGTGGTCATTACAGGTAGCAATTTTACTGGCGCTACTGCGGTGAAATTCGGCCTGAGCAACGCCAGCGGCTTTACTGTGAACAGCGCGACACAAATTACGGCAACGGCACCGTCCGGCAGCGGCACGGTAGATATTACCGTCGTGACCGGTGGTGGTACGAGTGCGACGAGTGCCAACGATCAATATACGTATATCGGTGCGCCAACGGTGAGTAGCCTGGGGACGTCGACGGGTCCAGCCACGGGTGGGACTTCCGTGGTCATTACAGGTACAAATTTTACTGGCGCTACTGCGGTGAAATTCGGCCTGAGCAACGCCAGCGGCTTTACTGTGAACAGCGCGACACAAATTACGGCAACGGCACCGTCCGGCAGCGGCACGGTAGATATTACCGTCGTGACCGGTGGTGGTACGAGTGCGACGAGTGCCAACGATCAATATACGTATATCGGTGCGCCAACGGTGAGTAGCCTGGGGACGTCGACGGGTCCGGCCACGGGCGGGACTTCCGTGGTCATTACAGGTACAAATTTTACTGGCGCTACTGCGGTGAAATTCGGCCTGAGTAACGCCAGCGGCTTTACTGTGAACAGCGCGACACAAATTACGGCAACGGCACCGTCCGGCAGCGGCACGGTAGATATTACCGTCGTGACCGGTGGTGGTACGAGTGCGACGAGTGCTGGCGATCAATATACGTATATCGCTGCGCCAACGGTGAGTAGCCTGGGGACGTCGACGGGTCCGGCCACGGGCGGGACTTCCGTGGTCATTACAGGTACAAATTTTACTGGCGCTACTGCGGTGAAATTCGGCCTGAGCAACGCCAGCAGTTTTACTGTGAACAGCGCGACACAAATTACGGCAACGGCACCGTCCGGCAGTGGCACGGTAGATATTACCGTCGTGACTGGTGGTGGTACGAGTGCGACGAGTGCCGGCGATCAATATACGTATATCGCTGCGCCAACGGTGAGTAGCCTGGGGACGTCGACGGGTCCAGCCACGGGTGGGACTTCCGTGGTCATTACAGGTAGCAATTTTACTGGCGCTACTGCGGTGAAATTCGGCCTGAGCAACGCCAGCAGTTTTACTGTGAACAGCGCGACACAAATTACGGCAACGGCACCGGCTGGCAGCGGCACGGTGGATATTACCGTCGTGACCATGGGCGGTACTAGCAGTGTCAGCGTCGCAGATAACTACACGTATACAGTGCCGACGAGTGTCATCACGTTTGCCACCCCAAGCAGCGCCGCAGTGTTTTTTGGTGGTACTTTGACGAATGCTGCCAGTGCGACACTGAGCGGCGGCAGTTACGGCGCGATCACTTACAGTAGTTCAAATACAGCAGTAGCAACGGTCAGCGCCAGCGGTGTAATCGCAACGATCAGCGTCGGCACAAGTACGATCACAGCCACGCAAGCAGCGGTGACTGGGGTAAATGCCCAAGCCACACAAAGCTACAGCTTGACCATAAGCAGCCTGCCGCTTGGTATCGTGAGTTTCAGTACACCGAGCACAGCCAGTATCGGCATGGGTAACAGCTTGACCAATGCAGCGAGCTCAACTTTGAGCGGCGGTAGTTATGGCACCATCACTTACAACAGTTCAAATACCGCAGTAGCGACGGTCAGCGCCAGCGGTGTGATCACACCAGTCAGTGCCGGCGCTAGTACGATCACGGCTACGCAAGCGGCGGTGACTGGGGTGAATGCGCAAGCGACCCAGACTTACAGCTTGACAGTAACAGCCTTGCCACAACCGGTACTGACGTTTGCCACGCCGAGTGCCGCCAGTGTGGGTGTACAAAACAGTTTGACGAATGCCGCAATCTCAACGCTGAGTGGCGGCAGTTATGGTGTCATCACTTACAGCAGTTCAAATACCGCAGTAGCAACGGTCAGTGCCGGCGGTGTGATTACACCGATCAGCGCCGGCAACGCTACGATCACGGCCACGCAAGCGGCGGTGACTGGGGTGAATGCGCAAGCGACCCAGACTTACAGCTTGACAGTAACAGCCTTGCCACAACCGGTACTGACGTTTGCCACGCCGAGTGCCGCCAGTGTAGGTGTACAAAACAGTTTGACGAATGCCGCAATCTCAACTTTGAGTGGCGGCAGTTATGGTGTCATCACTTACAGCAGTTCAAATACCGCAGTAGCAACGGTCAGTGCCGGCGGTGTCATCACACCAGTCAGTGCTGGCGCTAGTACGATCACGGCCACGCAAGCGGCGGTGACTGGGGTGAATGCGCAAGCGACCCAGACTTACAGCTTGACAGTAACAGCCTTGCCACAACCGGTACTGACGTTTGCCACGCCGAGTGCCGCCAGTGTGGGTGTACAAAACAGTTTGACGAATGCCGCAATCTCAACTTTGAGTGGCGGCAGTTATGGTGTTATCACTTACAGCAGTTCAAATACCGCAGTAGCAACGGTCAGTGCCAGCGGTGTGATTACACCGATCAGCGCCGGCAACGCTACGATCACATCGACGCAAGCAGCGGTGACTGGGGTGAATGCGCAAGCCACACAAAGCTACAGCTTGACCGTAACAAGTCTGCCGCTTGGTATCGTGAGTTTCAGTACACCGAGCACAGCCAGTATCGGCATGGGTAACAGCTTGACCAATGCAGCGAGCTCAACTTTGAGCGGCGGTAGTTATGGCACCATCACTTACAACAGTTCAAATACAGCAGTAGCGACGGTCAGCGCCAGCGGTGTGATCACACCAGTCAGTGCCGGCGCTAGTACGATCACGGCTACGCAAGCAGCGGTGACTGGTGTAAATGCCCAAGCCACACAAAGCTACAGCTTGACCGTAACAAGTCTGCCAGTCGGTACCTTGAGCTTTACGACTCCGAGCACAGCCAGTGTCGGTATGGGTAACAGCTTGACCAATGCGGCGAGTTCGACTTTGAGCGGTGGCAGTTACGGCGTCATCACTTACAGCAGTTCGAACACGGCAGTGGCGACGGTCAGCGCCAGCGGTGTGATTACACCAGTCAGCGCTGGTGCTAGTACGATCACGGCTACGCAAGCGGCGGTAACTGGGGTAAATGCGCAAGCGACCCAAAGCTACAGCTTGACCGTAACAACTCTGCCAGTCGGTACCTTGAGCTTTACGACACCGAGCACAGCCAGTGTCGGTATGGGTACTAGCTTGACCAATGCCGCGAGCTCAACTTTGAGTGGCGGCAGTTACGGTGCGATCACTTACAGCAGTTCGAACACGGCAGTGGCAACGGTCAGCGCCAGCGGTGTCATCACACCAGTCAGCGCCGGCGCTAGTACGATCACGGCTACGCAAGCGGCGGTGACTGGGGTGAATGCGCAAGCGACCAAGACCTATAGTTTAACGGTGACCAGTCTGCCAGTCGGTACCTTGAGCTTCACGACACCGAGCACAGCCAGTGTCGGTATGGGTACTAGCTTGACCAATGCAGCGAGCTCGACTTTGAGTGGCGGCAGTTACGGCGTCATCACTTACAGCAGTTCGAACACGGCAGTGGCAACGGTCAGTGCCGGTGGCGTCATTACACCAGTCAGTGCTGGCGCTAGTACGATCACGGCTACGCAAGCAGCGGTGACTGGGGTAAATGCCCAAGCCACACAAAGTTACAGCTTGACCGTAACAACTCTGCCAGTCGGTACCTTGAGCTTTACGACACCGAGCACAGCCAGTGTCGGTATGGGTACTAGCTTGACCAATGCCGCGAGCTCAACTTTGAGTGGCGGCAGTTACGGTGCGATCACTTACAGCAGTTCGAACACGGCAGTGGCAACGGTCAGCGCCAGCGGTGTCATCACACCAGTCAGCGCCGGCGCTAGTACGATCACGGCTACGCAAGCAGCGGTGGCTGGGGTAAATGCCCAAGCCACACAAAGCTACAGCTTGACCGTAAGCAGCCTGCCGCTTGGTATCGTGAGTTTCAGTACACCGAGCACAGCCAGTATCGGTATGGGTAACAGTTTGACCAATGCAGCGAGCTCGACTTTGAGCGGCGGCAGTTACGGCGTTATTACTTACAGCAGTTCCAATACCGCAGTAGCAACGGTCAGTGTCAGTGGTGTGATCACACCAGTTAGTGCTGGCGCTAGTACGATCACGGCTACGCAAGCGGCGGTGGCTGGGGTGAATGCGCAAGCGACCCAGACTTACAGCTTGACAGTAACAGCCTTGCCACAACCGGTACTGACATTTGCCACGCCGAGTGCCGCCAGTGTGGGTGTACAAAACAGTTTGACGAATGCCGCAACCTCAACGCTGAGTGGCGGTAGTTATGGTGTCACCACTTACAGCAGTTCGAATACCGCAGTGGCAACGGTCAGTGCCAGCGGTGTGATTACACCGATCAGCGCCGGCAACACTACGATCACGGCTACGCAAGCAGCGGTGACTGGGGTGAATGCCCAAGCCACACAAAGCTACAGCTTGACCGTAACAAGTCTGCCGCTTGGTATCGTGAGTTTTACGACACCAAGCACCGCCAGTGTCGGCATGGGTAACAGCTTGACCAATGCAGCGAGCTCAACTTTGAGCGGCGGCAGTTACGGCGTCATCACTTACAGCAGTTCGAACACGGCAGTGGCAACGGTCAGCGCCAGCGGTGTCATCACACCAGTCAGCGCCGGCGCTAGTACGATCACGGCTACGCAAGCGGCGGTGACTGGGGTAAATGCCCAAGCCACACAAAGCTACAGCTTGACCGTAAGCAGCCTGCCGCTTGGTATCGTGAGTTTCAGTACACCGAGCACAGCCAGTATCGGTATGGGTAACAGTTTGACCAATGCAGCGAGCTCGACTTTGAGCGGCGGCAGTTACGGCGTTATTACTTACAGCAGTTCCAATACCGCAGTAGCAACGGTCAGTGTCAGTGGTGTGATCACACCGATCAGCGCCGGCACCAGTACGATCACGGCCACGCAAGCGGCGGTAACAGGGCTGAATGCGCAAGCGACCAAGTCCTATAGCTTAACGGTGACCAGTCTGCCAGTCGGTACGCTGAGTTTTTCCGCACCGAGTGCCGCAAGTATCGGTATGGGTAACAGCTTGACCAATGCAGCGAGCTCGACTTTGAGCGGTGGCAGTTACGGCGTCATCACTTACAGCAGTTCCAATACGGCAGTGGCAACGGTCAGCGCCAGTGGTGTGGTGACACCAGTCAGCGCCGGCACCATAACGATCACGGCCACGCAAGCAGCAGTCACCGGTGTGAATGCCGCGGTCACACGCAGCTACAGTTTGACGGTAACGGCCTTGCCACAACCGATACTGACATTTGCCACGCCGAGCGCAGCCAGTGTGGGTATGCAAAACAGTCTGACGAATATCGCCAGCTCGACTTTGAGTGGCGGTAGTTACGGAATCATCACTTACAGCAGTTCCAATACGGCAGTAGCAACGGTCAGCAACAGCGGTGTCATCACACCAGTCAGCGCCGGTACCAGCACGATCAGCGCCACGCAAGCGGCGGTGTTGGGTATCAATGCTGTTGCCACGCAGACTTACAGTGTGACGGTCTCGGCATTGCCGACACCACTGCTGAGTTTTGCCACACCGGCGGCCTTGAGTACGACCATGGGCAGCAGCGTCAACAATGCGGCCAGCTCGACTTTGAGTGGCGGCAGTTACGGTGCGATCACTTATAGCAGTGCCAGCCCTGCGGTGGCAACGGTCAATGCCAGTGGCGTGATTACGCCGGTCAGCGCCGGGACCAGCGCCATTACGGCCAGTCAGGCCGCAGTCACAGGTATCAATGCGGCAGCTACGCAGACGTATACCTTGACGGTCGGTAAGAATGCCCAGGCTGGCTTGGTTCTGAGCGGTGATAAGCTCAGCATCATGAAAAATACTGGCAAGACCTTGCTCAGTGCGAGCGGCGGTTCCGGCAGCGGGGCGCTCAGTTATGCGCTCAGTTCCGGTACGTGTACGCTGCTGGCTAATGTGCTGACAGCGGGAAATGCCGCCGGTAATTGTGTGGTGACAGCCACCAAGGCGGCCGATGCCACGTATGCAGCGGCGACGGCGAGTTTGACGGTGCAGGTGCAGAACTTGGTCAGTGCGACGCTGGTTGTCAGCAGTTCGATGAGCGCACCGATGCTGGGACAAAGTCTGACTTTACAAGCCAGTATCACGCCGGCGACGGCTACTGGTAGTGTGAAATTCATGGATGGCAGCGTATTGCTCGGTACTGTGACGATTAGTGCCGGCAGTGCCAGTTTGCTCACCAGCAGTTTGGGCTTAGGCCCGCACAGTATCACCGCGGTGTACGGCGGCGATACGCTTACTGTGGCCGGTACCAGTGCGGTGCTGGCGCTGACGGTGGCGAAACGCCCGGATCCTGCCAGTAATGCCGTTGTCAATCAGCATGTGGCGGCCAACGTCGCTGCGGTGCAGCGCTTTACTGTCGCGCAAATGAGCAATGTTTCCAGCCATGTGCAGCTCTTGCATGGTGATTTCGCGATTCGTAATCGTTTCAATATCGGCCTCAATGGTCCTTACTTTGATACCTTGCGTATGGTCGGCGACAAAATCGCGCAAAACCTCAGCAGCGAAGGCCGTTACACGGCGGCACCGGGCACTTTCGGCATGGCCGAGGGCGGACGTCAAACCGGTGGGCCGTTTGTCGGCAATGATGACTTGCCACAGCCGGTCAAAAATCGCAGCACGCTCGACGCCGACAGTATGCCGGCACCGGGCAATGATGTGCTGCAGATCGGCGGCCAATCTATCGGTATCTGGAGTGCCGGTAATATCGATGTCGGTGGCATGGACACCGGTGACGGCGGACGCGCCAAGTTTTCCAGTGCTGGCCTCACCGTCGGTGGCGATGTGATGCTCAACCCACGCCTGATCGCTGGTGCCTCGATCGGTTATGCGCGCGATACCACGACCATGGATTTGTTCGGCAGCGACAGTAAAGCCAAGCAATGGTCGGGCAGCCTGTATCTGACTTATAAGCCTGCGCAAGACTGGTTCATCGATGCCAGCCTCGGTGGTGGCAGTGTTAATTATGATAACCATCGCTGGGATGATGTCAACAGCGTGCTGCTCAACGGCAGCCGCAGTGGCGAGGTCGCCTTCGCCTCAGTCACGCTCACGCGCGAACTGAAGTTTGATGATATTCGCCTGCATCCGTTCGGTCGTCTTAATGTCTTGCATACCAAGCTCAACGCTTACAACGAACAGGGCAGCTTGCTGGCTTTGAGTTTTAACCAGAGCAGTTTTACCGATACGACGGTAGCCGGTGGCTTGGAAGTATTCAAGGATTACAGCTTCGCTTCCGGACAGCTGACGCCATCGATGAAACTGGAGTTGCGTCACCGTGCCAGTGGAGATGTGAACCAAAGCATGTATTACACCGATTTGGGTGCCGGCAGTACCAACTACGGTGTGACGGTGTTGGGCTTGCCGGAGAATGTAGAGTCACTCGGTTTCGGCCTCAACTTCCGCACTCGTCGGGGCGTGCAGACTAACTTTAGCTGGCTCGGTTCGGTCGGTGCTAATGCGTATCGTTCCAACAGCTTCAGGTTTGACGTGCGCTTGGGTTTCTGAGACTGACGTAAGAAAAAAAACAGCGGCCGCAGATTATGCGGCCGCTGTTTTTTTTTCAGTTAGTTTACCAAGCCATCGAGCCGGCCGATTTCGGCCAGTTCGCGGATGATGCGCACGGTATCGATGTCGGCTTCCTGATAGGCCGAGCGGCGGTACTCGTTGTAGAGCTCATTTTCGGCATCTTGTTCGGCGCTGGCACCGTCGACATAGGTGAAGCGCACAAACAAGGCGTCTGGCTGCGGTTCTTCGATACGCATATGCAGTGACGATGCCGGAATCTCACCTTGTGCGGCGACCAAGTAGCGCACTTCTTGTTGCGGCGTGAGCACGACCGTGTCGACGACCGTGAGCTCACCGTAACGCAGGCTGCGTTGCATGCCTTGTTCGCTGCGGGCAGAAATATCGGCGCTGTCGAGGTAATCGATGAACAGTTTTGGTGTTTCGGCACGCAGCACCAGACCGCGCCACAGTTGGGCGCGACTGATGATGAGGATAAGTGGGTTGGGGAGATCGTTGATTTCCACTAAGTGTTCGAATTGCATGGTCTGACCTTGTTGGCGGGACAATAATGGGCGCTAGTTTACTCTGCTTCGGGGAAAAACAAACAGGCGCGTAAATCCGGCTACAATGGTGCCTGATTTGCTTTTCACAAGATTATGTCCCACGGCCTCAATACTCCCCAACGCAACGCTGTCAATTATATGGATGGTCCTTGTCTGGTGCTGGCCGGTGCAGGTTCGGGCAAAACCCGCGTGATCACGCAAAAAATCGTCAATTTGATCGAATTGCACGGCTATGAACCGAAACATATCGCGGCGCTGACCTTTACCAATAAGGCCGCCATGGAAATGCAGGAACGCATTGCCAAGTTATTGGCCGAACCGCGCCAAGCCCGGCAGCTCACTGTGTCGACCTTTCATTCGCTGGGCGTGAAAATTCTGCGTCAGGAAGCCCAAGCCTTGGGTTTGAAAGATCGCTTTTCGATTATGGACAGCGATGATTGTTTTTCGCTGGTACAAGATTTGGCCATCACTACCGATAAACAACTGATACGGCGCATACAAACCGCCATGTCCTTGTGGAAAAATGCCTTGATCGATCCGGAGACGGCGCTCAAGCAAGCCATCGACGAAGACGAAGCCATCGCTGCGCGGATTTACCGCAGTTATGTCGCCACCTTGTCGGCCTATCAGGCGGTGGATTTTGATGATTTGATACGCTTGCCAGTAGAATTATTCCGCAGTAATGAGCAAGTGCGTGATAAATGGCAGCGCCGATTGCGCTATTTATTGGTCGATGAGTACCAAGATACCAATACCTGCCAGTACGAATTGGTCAAATTGCTGGTTACCGGGGTTGGCAAGAAGCCGATGTTTACCGCCGTCGGCGACGATGATCAGGCGATTTACGCCTGGCGTGGCGCGACGATAGAAAACTTGACGACGCTGCAGGTCGATTTTCCTGATTTAGTCATCATCAAACTTGAACAGAATTACCGCTCCAGCACCCGCATTTTACAAGCGGCCAACGCCGTCATCGGCAATAATCCGAAGTTGTTTGAAAAATCGCTGTGGTCCGAGCATGGCTTGGGCGACCCGGTCAAAGTGCTTGGCATGCAAGACGATGAGCAAGAAGCCGAACAAGTGGCCATCATGATTTCGGCGCACCGCTTCGAACGCCGCGCGAATTATTCCGATTACGCGATTCTGTATCGCGGCAATCACCAGGCGCGGGTGATCGAGCAAGCGCTGCGCAAGGAAAGAATTCCGTACACGATTTCCGGTGGCCAGAGTTTTTTCGATCGTGCCGAAATCAAAGACATTATTTCTTATTTACGTCTGATCGCCAATGAAGACGACGATCCGGCCTTCATCCGTGCCATTACCACGCCCAAACGCGGGGTCGGCCAAGCCACGCTGGAAGTGCTCGGGGCCTTCGCCGGTCAGTGGCAGTGTTCCTTGTTTGCTGCGGTATTCAAGGGCGGGCTCGAAGCCAAGTTGACCGAACGGCAGTTGCGCCCGCTGCGCGACTTCGCCACCTTCATCAACCATGTCGAAGCGCATGCCCATCGCGAAGGCCAAGCCGGTGAATTGCTCGACGATTTGATGAAGGAAATTAATTACGAAGCCTATCTCTACGACAGTTTCGATGACCGCGCCGCCCAAGGCAAATGGCAGAATGTGCTCGATTTTACCCAATGGCTCAAGACCAAAGGCAGCGGCGGCAAAGAGGGCACCGATGAACATCGCAGTCTGCTCGACTTGACCCAGATGGTGGCCTTGATGACGATGATGGAAGGGAAAGATGAAGCGCCCGATGCGGTGCGCATGTCGACCTTGCATGCCTCGAAAGGCTTGGAGTATCCACATGTGTTTTTGGTCGGGGTGGAAGAGGGGATCTTGCCGCACAAGGGTGACCCTGATGCGCCGGCCGATACGATCGCCGCGCGCATCCAGGAAGAGCGGCGTTTGATGTATGTTGGTATCACCCGCGCACAGCGCACTCTGCATATCACTTGGTGTAAAAAACGCAAACGTGCCGGCGCGCCCGTGCATTGCGATGTCTCGCGCTTCGTTAAAGAAATGCAGCTCGACGAAGGTACCGCGGTGCCGACCGAAGCCGAAACCCTGACGCCGCGCGAACGACTGGCGCGCTTGAAGGATTTATTGGCCTCGGGCAAGCAAGCGGGTGGCCAGTGATAAAAAAATATACGAGTGCAGCGATGAAGCGCGGTTTTTGCGTGTTGTTGCTGGTTTGGGTGCAGCCGCTCTGGGCGGCCGCACCGGTATCGGGGGGCTTATGGGAAGTGCGTCAAGGTGCGCACACCGCTTACCTGTTCGGTTCGATTCATGTGGCACGCGCCGATTTTTATCCCTTGCCTTTAGCAGTACAGCAAGTTTATCGCCAAGCCGACACGCTGGCGGTGGAAGTCGACCCTAGCCGTCCTGGCGAAATGCAAAAAGCCCTGCCCTTGCTGACCTATGCCGCCCCTGACAGGCTGCAGAATCATTTGCGCACCAGCACCTGGGAGCAGTTATTGCTGCGGCAACCGCAAGCAGCCACGCAATGGCAGCAATTGCGCCCTAGCTTGGTGGCCAGTGCTTTGCTGGTTGCGGCCTTAACGCCGCTCGGGTACACGGCCGAGTTCGGCATCGATCAGCATTTCATCACGCGCGCCAAAGGCGACCACAAAACCGTGTTGGAGCTGGAAAGTATGGTGTTTCAGGCTGGTATTTTGGGTGGTTTGAGTGATGAAGTTGGCGACGCCATGTTGGCGCAAACGCTCGATAGCATCACTGACGGCACGCTCAAAAGTGACACCGCTCGCTTGGTGCAAGCCTGGAAAGCCGGCGATGCTGCGACACTGGAGCAATTGTTTCTGGCCGAAGCCAACAAAGATGCGGCCGCCAAATTATTCATGCAAACTTTGCTTGATGACCGCAACCCCGCCATGGTCACACAAATCCTGGCGCAGATGGCGGCGGGGCGGCGTTTGTTGGTCGTCGTCGGTGCCGCCCATATTTCCGGCCCACGCAGTCTGGTCGATCTGTTGCGTAAGCGCGGTTTGAAAGTGCGTCAAATTTCTTCTTCTAATAAGTCAGGCTATGTGTATGTCGATTGAATCCCCTTCTGCTTTACCAGCCGTATCAATGCAAGAACAGGCCTGGTTACTGCTGGAAAATGCATACGAAGTCGAGGCTTGGTTAGAGCTGCATGATCGTGAGTTGCAACAAGTGGTGGCGAAGAACAGCGTGGCCGGGCATGGGGTGTGTTTTACCCTGTTGCATGGCGGCGAATTGTATTTGCATACCAACAGCGATGGCGATATCTTGCTCGACCTCAGCCCTGAAGCGGCATGGATTGCGCCAGTGGTGACGGCCGTGACCCAGGTCGAGGCCCCGCGGGCGCAGATCTGGTTGTTACGTGGCCATTTGTTGACGCAATTGATACTCGGTCTCAACAGTTTGATTGCTTCGAGCCGCTTGGTGTTACGACACGAATTCAGAACGAGTAAGAAGTAAGCGTAGCCGTAGCCGTCTGGCCGAACAGCCGCTACACTTTGTTCTTAGCCTTATTTTTATCCTTATTTCGCGCCCACTATTGGAGCTGCCCCATGCTTGCACGTCGTTATTTTCTCAAAAAAAGCCTGATGCTCACCGCTGCCGGTCTGGTTTGCGAGAGTCATTTATTACCGTTTGCTGCCGCGGCCACTCCGTTGGCACCGCCACCCGATTTATTCGATTCGCAGGCGCTCGATCTCGATTTCTGGCTCAAGCCGCGCACGCTCGACTTAGTCCGTCCCGCCTCGGGCGAACGCTGCAAATTATTGTACTGGCAGGATGGCGAATTGCAGTCTTCGGCATATGAACAACTGTGCCACTTGTTGCGCGATGTGAATGGCAAAAAAACCGTGGAGATCGACCCGAAATTACTGGAAACTTTATGGGCCACGCAAGCCTATGTGGCGCGTCTTGGTATGACCGATCCCTTGGTGATCTTGTCTGGCTATCGCACGCCGGAATCGAACCGCCATTTGATCGAGCAAGGTGTGCCGGCAGCGCGTAAATCACTGCATATGGATGGCAAAGCGGCGGATATCCGCATTGCCCAATTGCATGAAGAAGTGCTCGGTGATTTGATTCGCAGCTTCCGTGGCGGTGGCGTCGGCTTTTATTACCGCGCCAGCGCCAACGGTGGCTGGATTCATACCGATACTGGCTTGCAACGCAGCTGGAAAGGCTGACGCCAGGCTTAGTCGTCGTTGCCGCTTATTTAGCGTTCAGTTTAGCGCGGCTTTCGTCACCCGCAATGAAGACGCTCAGTTTGGCCGGATCGATATGCCGACGGAAGGCTTGGTTGAGTTGCTCCAGCGTCAAGGCGGCTACCTTGTCGTCGAAGCCTTGAGCCCAAGCCCAAGCACGTTTCAAATACAAATTATTGTTGGCACCGCTGGCCAATGCGGCATCGCTGGTACGCGCCTGCACCCGTTGCTGTAAAAAACCAGATTTGGCTTTGGCCAATTCCTCTGCACTGAAGCCTTCTTTCAAGACCCGGCTCAATTCTTCTCGTATCGCCACTTCGAGTTTCGCCAGATTTTGTGGTGCCGCTGTGGCGCTGATGGAAAAACTGCCGACCCGATCAATACTGCCAGCTTGAATACTGGAACCGCCGCCATACGACAAGCCATCTTTTTGACGTATGCGTTCGAGCAAACGGGAATTCAAACCAGCCCCGCCGCCGAAAATATAATTGGCTACGCGCAGCGCAGCAAAATCGGCATCATCATCGCGCAAGTTGAGCGTCATCGAACTGGCATAGATGCCATTTTCTTTGTCCGGCGTGTTGAAGGTTTTGCGGCTGGCGGCAGGATCGGCGCGCAGCGAGTTCAAACGGGTCCAAGGGGCTTTGCTGTCCCAGCCCTTGAATGCGCTGGCCACCGTGGTTTTGATGGCATCGGCATCGAAGTCACCGACGATAGATAACTCCCCGTTGGAGGCACCGTAAAAATCGCGATGGAAGGTCCGCACATCGGCGGCCGTCAAGGCGGTGAGCGCGGCCAGCGATTCATCCAAGCTCAGTGGGGCACGGAAATCGCCGCGTGGATAGCTGTTGAATTGCTGCGCCAGTTCACGGCCGACGATGGCACCCGGTTCATTGCGACTCGCTTCGAGTGCAACGATGCTGCGTTGTTGCAGTTGCTTGAATTCACTATCGGGGAAATTCGCATCGCGCAAAATTTCTGCCACCAGTGCCAATGCGGCTGGCAGATTGTCGCGCGTGGTTTGGAAGTCTAACAAGCTGCCGCTCATTTTCAATTTCGACATTTGATCACTGATTTCGGCGCGGCTGTAGCGCTTCGTACCGCTGCTGAGCAAGCTGTGGGTCAGGCTGCTGACGGTGCTTTTGCCGAACAGGCTGGTTTCATCACCCCAGTGCAGACTCAGTGCCACGTCGACCGTGGCACCACGATTTTTTTTCGGCAGCAAGGCCAGTTGCAAACCACCGATGCGGCTGATGCTGGTGCGGCGGTCGAGATTGGCTGGTGCCGGATCAAAATTCTCGCCGCTCAGTATGGCGGCTTTCGGTTTGAAGTCGCGCATGACGTCGGCCATGCTCGGGGCCATCGGCACCTCGGCACGCTGCGGGGTATCTTCGGGAATGAACATGCCGGTGGTGCGGTTGTCGCGTACCAGATAACGTTGTGCCGCTGCGCTTACTTGCTCCGGCGTGACCTTGTCGGCATTGTCGCGATCGACGAACAGATAGCGCCAGTCGCCCATGGCAATGAATTCCGACATTGCCACCCCGATCGATTCATGATCGTTGAGCATTTTTTCATATTCATTGGCATTGTCGCGCTTGACGCGCTCCATTTCTTCGGCCGTCGGCGGATGGAGTTTGAAGTCTTCTATGCCGGCTAACAAGGCCGCTTTCGCCTCTTCCAGCGAAGCGCCTTTTTTTACTGCAGCACCGATGATAGTCAGACCCGGTGCGACATGTCCGACTTCGGTGGCAAACACTTGCACCACCTTGCCGGTTTCTACCAATTGTTTGTGCAAGCGACCATGCGGGGCATTGGTCAGAATGTCACCGGCAAAGCCGATGGCATCGCGATCCGGGTGCAAGCCGGCCGGTACTTTATAGGCGATCATGATGAGTTGTATGTCGCCCTTGCGACGCACGACAAAATTGCGTTCGCCATCTTGGGTCGGCTCGACTGTCCAAAACGGCGGCAGTACCCGTGTTGGTTTCGGAATTTTACCGAAGGCTTGACTGATCCAGGCCAAGGTTTTGCTGTCATCAAACTTGCCTGCTACCAGTAAGACCGCATTGTCGGGCTGGTAGTAAGTGCGGTAAAAACCTTGAAGATTTTCAATTTTGACGTTTTCGATATCGCTGCGGTTACCGATTGTCGCGTTGCCATAATTGTGCCAATCATAGGCCACACTCTGCAGACGCTTCATCAGCACGCTGCTCGGGGAATTCTCGCCGCCTTCGTATTCATTGCGTACCACCGTCATTTCACTGTCAAGATCCTGGCGTGCAATGCGCGAATTGACCATGCGGTCGGCTTCCATTTCCAGCGCCCATTGCAAGTTGCTGTCGTCGGCTTGAAACAATTCATAGTAATTGGTGCGATCCAGCGAGGTCGTACCATTCATGCGCATGCCGCGCCGGTTGAATTCTTCGGTGATATTGGCATGCTTGCCGGTGCCTTTGAACATCATGTGCTCAAGCAAATGCGCCATGCCGGTTTCGCCGTAATTTTCATGCCGCGAGCCGACCAGGTAGGTCATGTTCACGGTGACCGTCGGTTTGCTGGCATCCGGCATGAGCAAGACCCGCAAGCCGTTGGGCAAGCGGTATTCGGTCAAGCCTTCGACGCTGGTAATTTGCTGCATGTCTGGCGGCAGTACCAGTGCTTGCGCGGACTGTGTGCTGAGGATCAGGGCGCCGCTGCAAATGAGGATGCGTAGCAAGGGTGTGAACGGTAGGAAACGAAACGAGACAGATGACATGGAAAGTCCTTATGGCAAAACTTCGAAACAATGCGGTCGTGGCCAAGCCACCACCCTTGTAAGCCTATTGATCGCTGAGCGTCATGGTCTGACTACCGTTCCAGCGCGTACCCGGTGCCAAGACCACCGGCTGACGGACGATGGCGGCTTCCACGCAGAGCATACGCTGTTCTTCGCCGGCTGCCAGATCCGGCAGTTTGACCGCAGCATCGGCTCCGGGGTTCCATACCACCGCATCAGTAAAACCGCTGCTCTCGATGTGCAACTGCTGCTGCTGCGCTTGTTCCAGCCGCAGCGGCTGGGTCAGCGGCCCGTAAATTCTATCAATTTCTTGGATATGGTGTAAATACTCGGCCGTTTCCAGCACATCGTTGCGGTCGCACAAGCTGTCACGGTAAACCACGCCTTGTAAGCCATGTAGTCGCGCTTGTGCCAAGTCTGCCAGCGCGAAATAGCTGTGCAAGGCGGCGGTGAAGCTGAACGGTGTATCGCCGCGGTTCTCGATCTCCAAGCTCACCTGTAGCGTATTGGCGTAGACGCGCACCGTCAACCTGGCCGTGAAGACATGCGGCCAGATAGTGAGCCGTGCGATATTTTCTTGTAGACAAAATACTGCCACGGCACTGCCGTCGGGGTGCATCTCATTGCTCTGCAATTTCCACTTGGCGGTACGGGCGAAACCATGCCTCGGCAGTGGGCCGAGCGTGGCGAATTGCGGAAAAATCACTGGGATACCGCCGCGAATGGCGCTGTCCGAAGTAAACGCGGAGCGTTGGCTGAGAAATAATTGTTCCTTGCCCTGCGCCGGTATCCATGAACAGACGTGGGCACCGTGGCTGGCAATGCGTGTGCTGGCGCCATCACTGGCGCGGAGGGTCAGAAATTCCATGTCGCTTGTTTTGTATTAAACAGACCCCTATTCTAAGCCATGGCGATAGCGAAACATGGTAATTTTCACCATGTTTCACCAGGGAGACTTCAGCCTCGTTCCGCCATGATCATCGCCGCCGCTTTTTCCCCTATCATCATGGTGGGCGCATTGGTATTGCCGCCTATCAGAGTTGGCATGATGGAGGCGTCGACCACGCGCAAACCGGCCATGCCATGTACCTTCAACTGCGCATCGACCACGGCCATGGCATCCTTACCCATTTTGCAAGTACCGACCGGGTGATATACGGTATCGGAAGTGGCGCGCAATACCGCACGTATCTCGTCATCGCTGTGCACTTGCGCGGTTTGAAAATCGCTGCTGCGCACCTGTGCCAAGGCTGGGGCATCGAGCAAGCGGCGCGTCAGTTTGAAACCCTTGAGCATGTTTTCCAAATCTTCCGGATGCTCGAGAAAACGCGGATTGATCAAGGGCGCAGCATGCGCATCGGCGCTGGCCAGGCGTACTTCGCCCACGCTTTGCGGTCGTAGCAAGCACATATGGCAAGAGTAACCATGGCCGAGATGGAGTTTGCGCGCATGGTCGTCGAGCATCGCCATAACAAAATGTAATTGGATATTGGGTGCTGCCAGTTCCGGGTCGGTTTTCAAAAAGGCACCGCCCTCGGCACCGTTGGAACTCATCAAGCCACGCCTTTGGTTTTGATAGCGCCGCCATTCGCGCAGCATACGCACACCGCCAGCGGCAGAAATACCGAGCAAATCGAGGCTAGGGGCGCGGTACTTGAAAACAAAATCGGGATGATCTTGCAAATTTTGGCCGACCCCGGGTAAATCATGTAGCACCGCAATGCCGAGCGCTTGCAAGGCCGTCGCGTCACCGACCCCCGACAACATTAATAATTGCGGGGTTTGGAAGGCACCGGCGGCGAGCAGAATTTCGCAGCGTGCGCGCAAAATCTTGAGCACGCCGTTTTGGCGCATTTCGACGCCGACCGCACGCTTGCCTTCGAACAGTATCTTCGTCACCATACAGCCGGTTTCGACCCGCAGATTGGCACGCTGCCCCATATGCGGACGCAAATAGCCACGCGCGGCGGTCCAGCGTTCGCCTTCATGCTGCGTCACTTGATAAATGCCGACGCCTTCTTGCTCGGCACCATTGAAATCGGGATTGATCGTGAAACCGGCTTGGCGTGCCGCAGTAAGATAAATCTCTTGAAACGGATTGTCGCTGCGCAGCTCGCTGACTCGTAAAGGCCCATCCTGACCATGATAGGGCGCACCATGGCTTTGATTGTGTTCCGACTTGATGAAGTAGGGCAGCACTTCCTCATACGACCAGCCGGCATTACCAAGCGCGGCCCAGTGGTCATAATCGCTCTTGTGTCCGCGCACATAGACCATGGCATTGAGACCCGATGACCCGCCCAGCATTTTGCCGCGTGGTTGATAGCCACGGCGGCCATTCAGGCCCGGCTGTGGTACGGTTTCAAAGGCCCAGTTATTGAGCTTGGTCGGCAGCATGGCGACCACGCCGATCGGGGTAGTGACGACCCAACTGTCGCCGGCACCACCGGCTTCGAGCACGGTCACGCTGATGCGTGCGTCTTCCGACAGCCGCCCGGCTACAGCGCAGCCACCGGCACCGCCGCCGACGACGATATAGTCAGTCATTGTTGTTTCCATCTTGTCTCCTCGGTGTAATCAATCTCAGCAGGTCTGCTCTGGTATTGCACTGCAGCGTTGCTGAATTGCCGTATTCAATGTACGGTAGCAAGAATATTAGTACGCCCGTTCGAATTATGTAAGGACATTGACTGCCACACCGTGAGCCACTGAGCATGTTCCCTGCTGCTGCTTCTCTTGCCTTCGGCACCGTGTTGTCGGTGCGCGACGCCGTCTTTCCCGCCCACCCGTTTTCGGGTTTGCTGGCGATTGCGCGTGAGCGCGCGTGGCCGCTGCAGAATTTGTTTCCCAGCTTGCTCGAGCCGGGCCACAGCCACATCACGTATTTGGAGGCGCGTGCCGGGGTCTTGTGCGCGCAGCAGCAGGGCCTTGCGGATCTCGGGATTTGGTCGGGCGAGCGCAAATCGCTGGCGCAGTTAGGCTTGATCAGTGCCGGCATCGGCGCACATGACACTTTGTTGGAGGCCTTGAAATTTGCCTTGGAATATCAGATGGTGGCCGGTTCTATGCTCGATTTGCAATTGCAAATTGACGCGCACGAGGCCTCTTTATGCGCCTACCCCTTGTTTGATGACCGCGAATTGGAAGATTTTCTGGCGGTCGACCACCTGTTGACGGCGTTTAATGTCGCCCGTCAATTGTGTGGCCCAGCATTTCGTCTGCTGCGGCTGGAATTGCGGGTGCCGCAGTTACGCCGACTATCACTGTATGAACAAAGCTTTGCCGCCCCGGTAAAGTTGGGCGCGGCGCGCTGCCGCATCGTGTTTCCGCGAGATTTGTTGCAGCACCGCTTAGCGCAACCGGACCAGGCGCGGGTACTCAGCGTGCGCCAACATTGTCAGGATGAGTTAAGCGCCGCCGGCGTACTTGGGCGGCGCAGCTTATTGCATATTTTGGTAGGACTCGATTGCCAATTGCACAGCGTGGCTGATAGCGCCGCGGCCTTGAACATCAGCCCGCGTTCGCTGCACCGCTTGCTTGCGCGCGAAGGCAGTTCCTATTTCCAGATCAGTGAAAATCTTCGGATAGTAAGGGCCAAACACTTGTTACAGAGCGGTGAAGCGATCGAACGCATCGCCGAAGCACTCGGCTACTCGGACACCCGCAGCTGGCGCCGCGCCTTCAAGCGTGCGACTGGCAGCACGCCGGGAGCGTATCGTGCTGGTTTGATCGGTCTGGACGCGTAGAATCCAATCCTTACGGGGCAGCGTTGCTGATTTGACTAAAAAAATCAAACACTCCTTGCTCACTCATCCGCCGCGCATTCGATAATTCGCCACCTGTTGAGGCATACAGCAGGTGGTTATCGGGCGAGAGCAAGACAGCGGCTGGAATGCCTTTTTTGATCGGATTGCCATAGGCGGCCGCCAGTGCCAAGTTCTTGTCGAATTCACCGACATTCACTTTGACCAGCACAAATTGTGCCGCGATCAAGGCGGCACTGTGGCCCTGCATGGAGCGGTTAAGTTCTATGCAATCCTTGCACCAATTGGCACCGAAAATCACCAAGACTTTTTTCTGGCTGGCACGCGCTTGCGCCAATGCAGCCGTCAACTGCGCCTGTGCATCGGCGCTTTCATCGTAGGGCTGGGCAGTACTGGCCTGGGCTTGGGCGGTGCACAGTAGCGTTGCCAACAGCAGTAGCAATAGACGTTTGATCATGATCGTATAAGTAAGAGAGTGAATTTGTCGATATTGACTCAAATCAATTATTTTGTCATTGCTTGGCGCTTAAGCTTTCTCAAAAAAGCAATAAATACTGTATAAATATACAGTTTTAGCTTGCAAGCAGATAAAATAGCGCGATGTTAGCTTGCTCATTCTTGTTGTGAAGAAAATTATCCATTGCGATTGCGATTGTTTTTACGCCGCCATTGAAATGCGTGACGACCCCAGCTTGCGCGGACGAGCGCTGGCGGTCGGCGGCCGTCCTGATCAGCGTGGTGTGGTCGCCACCTGTAATTACGCAGCGCGTCGCTTCGGCATCCATTCGGCCATGCCGATGGCGCAAGCGCTGCGCCGCTGTCCCGAGCTGGTGATTGTGCCACCGGCGATGGAAAAATACCGCATCGCTTCGCGCAGCATTCTCGACATCTACCGCGACTACACCGATGCGGTCGAGCCTTTGTCGCTGGACGAAGCCTTCCTCGATGTCAGCTGCGCCACGCTCCACCACGGCAGCGCCACCCTGATCGCCCGAGAAATCCGCGCGCGGATTGCAGAAACGGTCGGTATCACGGCGTCGGCCGGGGTGGCACCGAATAAATTTTTGGCAAAAATCGCCAGCGACTGGAATAAACCCGATGGCTTGTTCGTGATCTTACCCGAGCATGTCGACGCTTTCATCGCCGTGTTACCGGTGGCGCGCTTGCATGGGGTCGGCCAAGTGACGGCGGCGCGCCTGCATGCGCTGGGTATTCATGTGTGCGCCGATATACAGGCTTGGTCGCTGCCTGCACTGGTCGAGCACTTCGGCAAATTCGGTCAGCGCTTATATGAGCTCAGTCGTGGCGACGACCGTCGCGAAGTCTCGGCGCATGCCGAACGTAAATCAGTCAGTGTGGAAGAAACTTATACGCTGGACTTGCCCGATCTGGCCAGTTGTTTGGCCGAGTTGCCGGCTTTATACGCCTCATTACAAGAGCGCGCCCGTCGCGCCGATGCGCTTGGCCATATTCACAAGTTGTACATCAAAATACGCTTTGCCGATTTTCGCTCGACCACGGTGGAATGTCTGGGGCAGCAGATGGATGCCGAACTATTTGCGCAACTGCTCAGCACCGGCTTTCAGCGGCGCGCGCTGCCGGTGCGTTTGCTTGGACTCGGGCTGCGTTTGGCCGAACCATTACCGGCGCATCAACTGGCTTTGTTCGATTGAATCACGGTAGCGTCACCGTATTCGGCGCTGCCAGCAAGTTGCTGAAATACAGGTTTTCCATCTTTTTGAGATTGAGTTTTTCCAGTCCATTGTCAAAACTTTTTTGCAATATCAGGCCGCGTGGCGTGTGTTGAAAGCAAATGTGCATGGAAAAAGTGGTCAGCGCTTTGGCATGGAAGATAATCTGTTGCCGCACCTTGCTCAGCGCCGGCTCGGTGATAAGCAATTGGCGCAACACATTTTGGTCGATCACAATCACGTCAACCCGGCCGATGAGCAACTTGCGCAGGTTACTGAGGTCGGAAGGGGCATTGTCGGTCTTGAGCAAGCGTTGCTGCACCAGGGTATCAAATTCTTCGCCATTGGCGTAATCTTGCACCGTGCCGATGGTCAAGCCTTTGAGGTCGCTCAGACTTTGCCAGTCGAAATGCTTATCGCTGAGGCTGGCAAAACCGACCACACTGTTACCGAGTGAATGAGAAAAATAACAGCTTTTTTCTCTTTCTTTGAGATAAAACGCCGGGAAATAGCCGGCGAACTCAGGATTATTCAAGCCTTCTTGTAGCGTACGGCTCCAAGGGAAATACGCGATTTCGCTGCGCCAGTGCGCCGCACCAGCGGCCGCCTTGACGATCGCCGCGACCCAACCTTCTTCCGGTAGTGCATGACCAACATAGGGCGACCATTCAAGTGACGCAAGGCGCAAGGGTGCGAGCTCGTCAGTGGCGGCAAAAGTCGGGCTGCTAAGCATGAGCAGGGCGACAAAGAGCCAACGCAAAATTGTCATCATGTGATGCCGATGTGAATCGGTGGCAGGATTGTAATTAATCTGTTTCACTCTTGAGGCAGGTATTTTTTTCTGAGTTTTTCGAGCACACCAGACTGTTGTACTTTCTCAAAAGCTGTGCGAATTTTTTGTACCAAGGCCGGATCGCTTTGCTTGTTCATGGCCAGGTAGTAGCTGCTGCTGCCATCGAGCAAAAACACCGCCTCCAGTTCTTCCGGTCGGCGTTGCTGCGATTTCATCAGAAATGCCGCGGCCCAATCTTGCGAAATAATGAGGTCAGTCCGGCCGATGAGAAATTTTTTCAGGTTTGATTCGACCGTTGGGGCGAAGTCGAGTTGGCTGTCGGCTTGCGCATAGGCTTGCAAAAAATTTTTGGCCGACGCCATTTCCCGCACCAAGCCTAGCCGGTAATGGGCACTGTCGGCGATACTGTTCAAGTGTATATCGCTGCGCGTCTTGAGTTTGTATAAGAAAATTTTTCGCGTGCTGATCGGCCCTATCCATTCAAACAAGGCTTCACGTTCCGCGCTGCGCGTGGTCGAATACAGCAGGGTATTGGGCTGGCTCAATGTGGCCTGATAGGCACGCGCCCATGGCAAGAGCGTGATTGGTGCCTGGAGCCCGGCGCTGACTAACATCGCTTGTACCAGTTCGGTGGCAAAGCCGGTGACGACGCCATTCTCTTCATAATTGAGCGGCGGCAGACTTTCCGTGACGATGTTGAGCCCGGTCGCGTTAGCTGGCTGTGCCAGCAACAAAACAAAGCACAAGAGCGCAGCGAGGATAGCTGAGAGAGGCCGTAAAAGAATGCACATCGTACAATCTTACCTGTTGCACATAAAATAATTGTAAAAATTGGTTACAAAAAGAGAAAATGCAGACCAGTTGCGAACAAGAGAGGGAAAAACAGAGCAAGGGAGGGGAGAAAGATGGTGCGCCAGACACGAATCGAACGTGCGACCCCAGCCTTCGGAGGGCTGTACTCTATCCAACTGAGCTACTGGCGCGCTTTGCATACTGCAAGGCCGCTATTCTAACCTAAATTTTTGTCCGGCTCATCACTGGCAGAGGGCTTTTTGTCGCATACTTGGTCACAAGCGACTGATGCATATCAGACAAACCCTGCTTTTGGTTCCAAACATTGCGCTTTTCGCTCTATAATCCAAAACTTTGATGCTCCATGGCTCCTCAGTTCAACAGACAACTAGGTAAGCACGGATTAGCAAGCGGAATGATCATTTATTTGCAAAGAGGAAACCATGAGCGATGCCCACGAAGTACACGAATCTGCAATTAAAACACCGAAGCAACTGATCGTTGCGGTACTCGCCGGCCTTTTGGTTCCCATCGTCGGCATAGTCTTGTTAGTTTCATATGTTGCTAATGATCAAAAACTCGGTGCCGGTTCGTCGGCCTTGACGCCGGAGGCCACTGCCACGCGTATTCAACCGGTGGCCGATCTCGGCTTCACTCTGAAAGATGCCAGCGGCCCGAAACAATTGCAGAGCGGTGAGGCAGTCTACAAAATGGTCTGTTCGGCTTGCCATGATACGGGTGCGGCCGGTGCGCCTAAGTTTGGCGATGCGGCAGCTTGGGGGCCGCGCCTTGCGCAGGGCTACGAGACGCTGCTCACGCACGCCGTTGCTGGTATTCGTATGATGCCGGCCAAGGGCGGCAATCCTGATCTCGACGAGGTCGAAGTGGCCCGTGCCGTGGTGCATATGGCCAATGCTGGTGGTGCCAAGTTCAAGGAGCCGGAAGTAAAGGCCGTGGCCGTGGCCGAGGCAGCCGCCAAGTAAGTTCAGCGCACTCGCAACACAACCCCTGGCTGGCGCAGGGGTTTTTTTACGCCTGCAGCAGCGTGCCTGCCGACTTTTCCCTCCTCAAGCATGTGCCAAAAAGTCGCATTTAAGCAACACTTTTCGCACTTTCCATCTTTTGGCAAAAATCAATGCCTTTTTTAGTATATTTAATTTTCCCAGAAAAACTTCGTTACTTTCCGCACCAAAATCGTGCATGTCGCGGCAAATAGCTTGCTTTCTTGCAGATAATTTTTTGAAATTCGCTTTTCATTGCGTACTTTCATGAATTTAGATATTTGCTTTTGATAATTACAGAAACTAAATTTTGAATGAAAACTAATTTGCGGAATTTTTTACTGAAACTGACAACATTCGCCGTATTTGCACCAAATAGTTACGAAAACCACAGTTTGCACCGCGAAGTATGAATAAATTGACTAAATTATAAGTCTTAATTTTTCATGTGTGGTTTTTTTGCGCCACCGCAATAAAGTCGCAGTTGACATGCTCTTACGCAAAATGGTTCCATGGAACATAAATATTTTTTCATAATTACTTTACACAGTTTTACAAAATTTACGTGAAGCGGGGTTTTGGCCTTGAATTGACGCAATAGGTAGTGCGAAGGCCTTTTTTGAATCAGTGTTTGTGGACAGCATGCATTTTGTAGGTCAGCGATAAGTTGGTTGAACAATTAATGTAATGAAAATAATTTCCTTGGAGGAGTTTCCGTGATGGTAGAAAAAATGATATCGCGATCCGTACGCCTGATGTTCGTAGGTGGCGTCGCAGTCGGAGCACTGGCACAGCCAGTCATGGCGCAAGAAGAAGCTGCGTCAAGTACACAACGTATTGAAATTACCGGTTCGTCGATCAAACGTATCGCTAAAGAAGGCGCATTGCCAGTTCAAACACTGACAGCGGAAGACATCAAAAAATCGGGCGCGACTTCGGTCACCGAGTTGATGCAAAATCTGCCGGCCATGCAAGGTTTCGTACCAGCTGCCAGCTCGATCAACACCGGTGGTGGTGGTGGCACGACGGCAGCACTGCACTCGATGCAATCGAAATACACCTTGGTCTTGTTGGATGGCCAACGTATGGCCCCTGCATTGCAAGGTAATACGGCCGGCGGCGGTTTCTCGGTCAATCTGGAAAGTATTCCACTTGACGCGATCGAACGCGTCGAAATTCTGACTGATGGCGCTTCGGCGACTTATGGCTCCGACGCGATTGCCGGCGTGGTCAATTTCATCACCAAGAAAAACAAAACCGACGGCAATGCCTTCTTCAACTACAACGTGCCACAGCACCCGGGCGGCCGCAGCTACAGCGCCGGTCTGAGCAAAGGCTGGGGTGATCTGGACACCGACGGCTTCAACGTCTTGGCTTCGTACAGCCACGATTATGAAGGCAGCATCCGTGCCAGTCAGCGTGATTTCTCCAAAGCTGGCGGCATCATCAATTTCAATTCCAATGGTCAAGCCTATCGCTACCTTGGTACCAGCAGTAACAATGAACCGGGCAATCTGTTCATTCCTACCGTACCAAAAGGTGCAGCACAGACCAAGGGAACACAAACGGTGTATACCGTCAGCCCTTACTATACGAAGAATGGTAACTGCGGCAATCCTTACTCGAACTTCCTGACAACACCAGCCGGCCCAGGCGCTGCTGCCGGTGGCTATTGCAACTTCAACTTCGCTTCTTTCGTTGAAGACAATCCATCGACAGTCCGCGACAGCGGCTTGTTGAAAGGCACTTTGAAGATCAATGACGACACCACAGCGTGGGCCGAATTGATCATGTCGACCGTCGATGTGAAAGCACAGTTTGCGCCACCATCGCAGCCTTTGGCGATCGGCCCTGGCAAGTACACTAACCTGTACAACAATTATGTCTTGCCTTTCTTGGCAGCCAACAACCTCGATTTGTACAACCCATCGGGTTCCAAATCGCCAGTCAAAATGGGTTATCGCCCGATCGCCACAGGCGGCCGTGCTGATGATTACAACACCAATGCGCAGCATTTCGCCATGGGTATTGACGGCTTGGTTTCCGGTTGGAATTACAAAGCCAGCTTGACTCTGTCACGCAGCACGGTGAAAGATTATTCGGCCGGCGGCTTCCTCGATGCTGAAAAATTCAATGCCTTGGTCGGTGCCGGCTCAGTTGACCCACTCGGTGGTTCTTCAGGCTCCGCCTTGCAACCGGCATTGTTGAACGGTACTTTGTTCTCGACCACGGTGTCGGACATGAATACTGCCCACGTTGGCGCTCAGCATGATTGGTTTGATTTGCCAGGCGGTACATCGATCATCTCCATGGGTGCCGATTATTCGACTCAGCACTATTCGACCAACTACAGCGATCTGCTGTTGTACGGTAATGGTTTGCAAGGTTCGGAAAACTTGACTAACTTCCCATTGGGTGGCAGCTACGGTGCCGCACCATTCGACGCAAAACGCAATAACTATGGCGTTTATGGCGAATTGTTGCTGCCAATCACAAAGACTCTGGAAGCCACCATTTCCGGTCGTTATGACAGCTTTGGTCGTACCCATAGTGAACAAGTCTATTCGTCAACGGTAGATCCAGTTTCTGGCGTACAACCTAAATTGGCCGCTGCTGATCTTGGCAATACTTTCAGCGCCGCAACGTACAAGTTGAGCTTCCGTTGGACACCGCAAGAAACTTTGCTGTTCCGTGGTGCTTACGGTACAGGCTTTAAAGCACCAGCGATCTCTGATCTGGCCGGTGCCGTTTCTTACGGTGGCAGCTCGAACAGCTTCCCATGCCCATTGCCAGGTTCGCCAAATTGCTTGCCAGGTAGCTCGCAGTATGACTTGCTGACAGGTGGTAATGGTTTGTCTGGTGATGGCGGTTTGAAACCGGAAAAATCGACACAATGGACCTTAGGTTTCCGTGTTGACCCGCTCAAAGGCTTGTCACTCGGTCTCGATCTGTGGAATGTCACAATCAAAAACCAAGTCTTGTCGAGTGGTATTGCGCAGCAAGTAGCGTTCTCCAACCCGGCCGTGTATAAAAACCTGTTCGTCGATGGTTATGTTGATGCAGTATCCGGCGCGACAATCGCCTTGCAGCAATTCCCATTGAATGGTGGTGTTGCTCATTACCAAGGTATTGACTGGGATACCAGCTATCGCACTGCTACACCTATCGGTAATCTGAGCACCAGCTTCACTGGTACTTACATGATGAAGCAAGACTACACGCTCTCACCAGGTGGTACAGTCAACAGCGATCTGGGTCAGTTCGGTGCGGATCAAGCCGTAGTGTTCCGTATTCAGATGCATCTGGGTGCGTCCCTGCAAACTGGCAAGTTCACCAATGCTTTGTCGGCTAACTACAAATCCGGTTACAGAGATGTAGCTTATACAGCCGACAGCGGTGTGTATTTGGTCAAGGCTGACGGTTCACTCGGTGCGACTACCGCGTTTGCTGGTTTGAAAGTTCCATCGTATACAACCTTCGATTGGCAAGGTAAGTACGATTACAGCAAAACTATCAGCGTCACAGCCGGTATCCGCAATCTGTTTGATCGTGCCCCACCATTGTCCTTGCAACCATCGGTTGTCGGTAATGCTGCCGGTTACGATCCACGTTATGCTGATGTATACGGTCGTGCCCTGTATGTTCGCGGTAACTACAAGTTCTAAATCTGTGTTGATCTGACAGCGGCAGCGATGCCCTTGTTCTGTCAAGAAAAAGCCCCCGATAGCAATATCGGGGGCTTTTTTCATATAACGTCGTTCCTGCGAGTGTTTGGCAGGAATCCAGCGGCGTTCGTGGTTAACTGAAAATGCCAGAAATTGTGGCATTTTCAGTGTGAAAAACGACACTAGGTTCCCGCCAAAAGCATGCGGGAATGACGAGGCTGTGGCATGCGGGAATGACGAGGTATGCGGTGTTTCAGATGTAAAAAAGCGTTCATCAGGCTTTTGCGACAGCCTCTTAACGACGAGGATTATGAGCGGCAGCCTTGCCGATTAGCGTTGATGCACAAGCTGCCCAGCCGCATACGTGGCCGCGATACAGCGGTCATCGCCCAACATGGCCAGCACAAACAAACATTCTTCCAATGAGTCGCAGTGACTGCTGCGGCGTGCCAACAAGGCCGTGGCGGCCGGGTCGAGCACGATGAAGTCGGCTTCGCAGCCGGCGGCGAAACTGCCGATTTGGCCCTCGAGTTGCAAGGCGCGCGCGGCACCCAAGGTGGCGCTGTAGAACATCGTCAGGGCCGGCAAATAATGGCCGCCCATGCGTGCGACTTTGTAGCTTTCGTTCATTACCTGCAACATCGAAAACGTGGTGCCGCCGCCGACATCACTGCCATACGACAGGGCGATGCCGGCCGCATCGGCAGCAGCGAAATCGAACAAGCCGCTGCCGAGAAATAAATTCGAGCTTGCACACAGGGAAATAGCCGAGCCGGTCTCGGCCAGTCGCCTCCGGTCGGTATCGTCGAGCCAAACGCAATGGGCATACATGGCGCGCTCGCGCATCAAACCGACCTGGTCGTAAATATCGAGATAGCTGCGCGCCTGCGGGAACAGCGCACGTGCCCAATCGCATTCATCGCGGTTTTCTGCCACATGGGTTTGAATATAGGTAGTCGGGTATTGTTGCGCCAGTTCACCGGCCAAATGTAATTGCTGCGCGCTCGACGTCGGCGCAAAGCGCGGTGAAATCGCATACAGTGCGCGGCCACGACCATGCCATTTGTTGATCAATTGTTCGCTCTCGCGGGCGCTGCTCTCGGGCGTATCGCGTAAAAATTCCGGGCAATTGCGGTCCATCATGACTTTGCCGGCGATCATGCGCAAGTTACGCCGTTCACTCTCGCCGAATAAGGATTCGACCGATTGCGGATGCACGCTGCAGTACACCATGGCGCTGGTGGTTCCGCTGCGCAGCAATTCATCGATGAAAAATTTCGCCACCTCGTCGGCATGGGTCGCGTCGCTGAAGCGCCGTTCGTTGGGGAAAGTATATTTTTCCAACCACGGTAGCAAGCCCGGCGCGGGCGAGGCGATCATGTCGGTTTGCGGGTAATGAATGTGGGTATCGATGAAGCCGGGCAGTAAAATTTTGCCGGGAAAGTGTTGCACTACCAAGTCAGGCGGCAGCAGCGCTTGCAAGGCGTGGTAATCGCCGGCGGCGCTGATTTTGTCGCCATCAAGCAGCAGCAAACCATCACGATGCCAGTGCATGGCCTGTTCTTGTAGGCGCGGATCAGCATGAAAATACAACAGGCTGGCACGAAAGGCGGCGGTAATTGGCATAAATTAGGGCTTCTCTGTAGGGAGCGCGCTGATCGCGCGCAAAATGGCTTCGCTGGTAGCCGGTGCGGCCAAGGCCGGGGCGTGGCGATGTCCGGCCAAGCTGGAGATGGCGTCGCGGATGGCGAAAAAGACCGAGAATGGTAACAGCAAGGGCGGTTCGCCGACCGCTTTTGAGCGGTGTATGCTGTCAAACGGATTGCTGTTATTAAACAGCGCCACCCGAAAATCTTCCGGGCAATCGGAAATCGCTGGTATTTTATAGGTCGACGGCGCATGTGTCATCAGCTTACCAGCCGCGTTCCAGACCAACTCTTCGGTGGTCAACCAACCCATGCCTTGAATGAACGCCCCTTCCACTTGGCCGATGTCGAGTGCCGGATTGAGTGATTGACCGGCATCGTATAAGGCATCGACGCGCAACAGTTTCCATTCCCCAGTCAGGGTATCGACCTGTACTTCCGACACCGCCGCACCATACGCATAATAGGCAAACGGGTTGCCATTCATGGTTTTGCCATTCCAGTGCAATTGCGGTGTGGCATAGAAGCCATCGGACCATAGTTGAACTCGGGCCAGATACGCTTTCTGCACTAATTCAGCAAATCCCATCAGCGTGCCATTGACGGCGACCGTACCGGCCTCGAAACGCACGGCAGTGGCGCTGCCGCCCCAGGTAGCGGCGGCAAATTCGGCCAAGCGCAGACGAATCCGCCGCGCCGCGTCTTGTGCTGCCTTGCCGTTGAGATCGGCACCGGTGGAGGCGGCGGTGGCCGAAGTGTTAGCGATCTTGGCGGTGTCGCTGGCGCTGATGCGCAAGGCTGCCAAGGGCACGCCGAGTTCGTGTGCCACCACTTGCAAAACCTTGGTGTGCAAGCCTTGGCCCATCTCGGTGCCACCATGATTGACCAAGATCGAGCCGTCGAGATACACATGTACCAGGGCGCCGGCTTGGTTGAGATGGGTAACGTTGAAGGCAATGCCGAATTTATGTGGCGTCAGCGCCAAGCCTTTTTTCAGTATCGGACTGCGCGCATTGAATTCGGCAATCGCCACGCGACGTGCGCGGTAAGCGCTGCTTTCTTCCAGTTCGGCGACCAATTCGTGGATCACATTGTCGACGACTGTTTGGCCGTAATGGGTGACATTGCGGCCCTCGGCAGCGTTGCGTCCGTAAAAATTACGTTTTCTGACATCGAGCGGATCGAGCCCTAAGGCACGCGCAATTTCATCGATCACATGTTCGATCAACAGTGCGCCTTGCGGGCCGCCGAAACCGCGAAAGGCGGTATTGGATTGCGTATTGGTTTTGGCACAGAAGGCACGGATGTCGACATCGGAGAGAAAATAGGTATTATCGACATGGCAAATCGCGCGCGTCGCCACCGGGCCCGACAGATCCGCCGAATAGCCGGCACGGGCAATCAGTTCTAAGCGGGCACCGAGCAAGAGCCCGCTATCGTCGTAGCCGACTTCGTAAGCGTAATGGAAATCATGGCGTTTGCCGGTAACTTGCATATCGTCATCGCGATCGGCGCGCAACTTGACCGGACGTTGCAGCCGCCAAGCGCATAAGGCGGCGGCGGCGGCCCACAAGGACGATTGTGATTCTTTCCCGCCGAAGGCGCCGCCCATGCGCCGGCATTCGACTTGCACGCTGTGCGTCGGTAATGCCAGGGCGTGCGCGATGATGTGTTGCATCTCACTGGGATGTTGGGTCGAGCACAGTACCCGCAGCGCCCCATCTTCCTGTGGCAGCGCATAGGCGATCTGGCCTTCGAGATAAAACTGCTCTTGTCCGCCGACTTGCCATTGCCCAGACAAGCTATGCGCTGCCGTGGCCAGCGCAGCGGCGGCATCGCCGCGCGCCAGTGCCAATGGCGGCAGCACATACGACTGCGCGGCATGGGCGGCACGGGCATCTAGCACGGCCGGCAACAGTTCATAATCGACCTGCGCCAAACGCGCGGCGCGGCGTGCCTGCTCGTGGCTATTGGCGACGACAATAAACATTGCTTGGCCGACATATTCGACCACGTCTTCGGCCAAGATAGGCTCATCCTGAATGATGGGGCCGCATTGATTCGTGCCGGGAAAATCGGCCGCGCACAATACCGCCAGCACCCCAGGCGCGGCGCGCACGGCGCTCAGATCGAGCGCGCGCAGACGTGCGTGCGCCACCGTCGACAAGCCTAAGGCGGCGTGCAGCGTGCCATGTAGTTCGGCAATATCGTCGGTATAGGTGGCGCTACCGCTCACATGTAGCCGCGCCGATTCATGCTGATGGGAGTGGCCGACCACGGGGGTGGCAGCGGCATGAGTCGCCTCATGGGCAGTATTCGTCATGGCAACTCCGCTGCAAAAGCATTGACTTCATGTGCCGGCAGAGGCGCCTGCGGCCGAGTTTCCAACCACCAACGCCGTAATAAATTGCCGGCCGCTTGCATGCGGTAGTCTGCACTGGCACGCAAATCCGAGAGCGGCGCATAATCCTGCGCCAATGCCTTCATGGCCGCGCACAAGTTCGTTTCGTCCCAGGCTTGCCCTTGCAATTGCGCTTCGGCGTGGGTAGCGCGCTTTGGAGTCGCGGCCATGCCGCCACAGGCGATGCGTACTTGCGACAACTGCTCGCCCTCGAGGTGAGCAGAAAAAGCGGCACAGAGTGCTGAAATATCTTGATCAAAGCGCTTGGCCAATTTATACACGCGAAAAATTTGCCCGGGCTGTGGCAGTGGAATGCGCAGGGCGGCGACGATTTCATCGGCTTGCAAGTCTTTCTGTTGATAGCCGAGATAAAAATCTTCCAGCGCCAGTTCGCGCTCGCCGCGCACACTGCGCAGTACGATGCGGCTGCCGAGTGCGATCAACCAAGGCATGGAATCACCGATGGGCGAGCCGTTGGCGACATTGCCGCCCAGCGTGCCGACATGGCGTATCGGCAGCGAGGCAAAGCGTTGCCAGAGCTCGGTCAATTGCGGATAGTAGGCACTTACTTCCCGATATGCATCGTCCAGGTTGACACCGGCACCGATACACAGTAGGCCATCGACCTGGCTGACCTGGCATAGCTCGTTGACCTGGCCGAGGTAAATCACACTGCCGAGATCACGAAATTGCTTGTTGACCCACAAGCCGATATCAGTGCCGCCAGCCAACAGCGTCGCCTGCGGATGGGCCTCGCGCAAGGTCAACAACTGCGCCAAACTACGTGGCGCGTGAAACGCTTGGCCGGCATGCTGGTAACTGAATGGCTGGCCGTCATCGAGCGCCGTCAAGGCGAGCTTGAGCGCTTGGCGGTCAAAATCGACGCGCGGCAAAGTCGTCATTTTTTGTGCTGCGGCAATAATCGGGCGATAGCCGGTGCAACGACACAGATTTCCCGACAAAGCGATGTCAATCTGACGTCGCGGCAGCGGCAGTGCCGGGTTTTGTAAATACAAATCCCATAAAGACATGGCAAACCCCGGCGTACAAAAACCGCATTGTGACGCGTGGCACTCCACCAGTGCTTGTTGAACTGGATGTAAACACTGCTTTTCTGTTAAATCTTCGATGGTAAAAATCGCTTTCCCGGCCAAGGTAGGCATGAATTGCAGGCAAGCATTAACCGATTGCATCCTGACTTCACCCTCGTGTAAATCGGCAATCACCACCGTACACGCGCCGCAATCGCCTTCGGCGCAGCCTTCTTTGGTGCCGGTGCAATGTAAATCCTCGCGCAAGTGCTGCAACAGGGTGCGGGTAAGCGGCATCTGATCGACAGAGTGAACTTGATGCTGAAAATAATAGCGAAGCGGGGCAGACATGCGGACTCCGTAGCGAAAACTGTTGTGAAATGACACTTTTTTGCGCGCGTCAGTAGATACACGCAAGAGTAGCATCGAGGATAGGCCCTGCCATATCAAAATAATGATGGCGTATATCAAATGGCAAATAGTCAGCACCGGAGCGGAGAAATCGCCGGCCTTACCGAAGAATATTCAGAACTTGCTTTCTTTCACAATGCAAAATTAATTCGCACCATATTGATGCATCACAGATTACTTAATAAAAGCCCATCTAAACTGAAGTTTCTGACAACAGCGCGCATTTACTGATAAAAAGAGGCAAAAAAACAAATTGCTGACAAGCAAAAGTACAGTATATTTACTCCTTGTAAGATGTAAATAATTTTACATACGCCGGTGTATTTTTATGCACAGCGCCGCACAGAGTTGGGCCCGATCAGCGCATCGAGCCGAAGCTGTTTCCCCCCACATCTACCGAACCAGACAAGTAAATGAATTTTTCAACTATGACCGTGAGTAAACGTCTGGGGCTGGGTTTTGCCCTGGTATTGGCATTGCTGGTTGCCGTCACCGTTGTTGGTATATCGCGCATGGCGCAGATACAGGGACGACTGGAAAGTATCGTCAATGTCAGCAATGTCGAAAGCCGTTTGGCTTTGGATATGCGTGCCATCGTCTATGACCGCTTGGTTTCGCTGCGCAATTTGACGCTGCTCAACGATGCGGCTGACATGGAAAAGGATTTGGCGAAAATCGCCGAACAATCGAAGAAATACGAGCTAGCCAATGAAAAACTGCTCAAACTGAGCGAACTCAATGGCGCGCCCGATGCCGATAAAAAAGCTTTGCTGACTAAGTTGAAAGAGCGTGAAACGGCCGCCGCCGCCTTGCCGGCCAAAGCACAGGAACTCGGTTTGGGAAATAATCCTGAAGTGGCGACGATAGGCTTGATCAAAAAAGTTCGCCCGATACAGCAAAGTTGGCTCGATACCCTCGATGAACTGGTGAAGCTCGAAGATCAAGTCAATCAGCAAGTCGCCGACGAAGCTAATTCTGCCTTTAAAGCCGCGACCAGTCTTATGCTCATCCTCGGTGCTTTGGCTTTGCTTGGCGGCATCAGTGCAGCCTTGTTCATCAGTCGCAGTTTGTTGCGTCAATTGGGCGGTGAGCCCGATTATGCGGCGCGGATCGCCGGTCAAATTGCCGCCGGTGAACTCGCCAGCGATATCGCCGTCGTCTCCGGTGATGAGGCCAGTTTGATTTTTGAAATGAAAAGCATGCGCGACAGCTTGGTTAACATCGTCACCCAGGTTCGTTCCGGCACCGATACCATCGCCACCGCCTCGAGCGAAATTGCCAGCGGTAACTTGGATCTCTCTGCGCGTACCGAACAGCAAGCCAGCTCGCTGGAAAAAACCACCTCATCGATGCGCGAGTTGACCAGCACCGTCAAACAGAATGCTGACAATGCGCGTCAAGCCAACCAATTGGCCGCCTCCGCTTCCGAAGTGGCGCGCCAAGGTGGCGTGGTGGTCGCGCAAGTGGTCGATACCATGGGTTCGATCAATGAATCCTCGCGCAAAATCGTCGACATTATCAGCGTGATCGACGGCATTGCTTTCCAGACCAATATTCTGGCTTTGAACGCGGCGGTCGAAGCGGCCCGAGCCGGTGAGCAAGGTCGTGGCTTTGCCGTCGTGGCGGCAGAAGTGCGCAATTTGGCACAGCGCAGTGCCGCAGCCGCCAAGGAAATTAAAAACCTGATCGACACCTCGGTGGAAAAAGTCGAAATCGGCACAAAACTGGTCGGGCAGGCCGGCGTCACGATCGACCAAGTGGTCACGAGCGTCAGACAGGTCACCGATATCATGGCCGAGATTACCGCCGCGAGTCAGGAACAAAGCGCAGGAATAGAACAAGTCAATCACGCCATCATAGAAATGGATAGCGTCACGCAACAGAATGCCGCCTTGGTTGAACAAGCGGCCGCCGCGGCGCAGAGCTTGCAAGATCAGGCGGCAGAATTGGCCAAGGTAGTGAGCGTATTCAAACTCGGTGGCCATGCGCCGGCCGCTGTGCAGCGGCCAGCCGCGCTGCCAGCGCGACGCGTCGAAGCCTCGGCCCGAGTCGCCCCGCTTAACAAGAAACGTGTGACGCCGATGAAATCTTTGCCGCCAGCACGTTCGGCAGCGAAAAAAGCGGCGGCCGACGATGGCTGGGAAGAATTTTAAGCTGGCACTGCAGATAGCAGTAGGTATTACCAGCAACGCCTGACGGGCACTTTATATTTATCAGAAACGAAAACGATCATGACTACCTCTCCGCTCTCTACCTTGCTTTGTACTTTGTTGTTGACCGTTGCCGCTTCCGCCATGGCGGCCGACAGCGCACCGCTGATGGATAGTAAATCCTGCGATGCGCCGAAATATCCGAAAGCTGCCTTGATGAATGAAGAAACCGGCACCGTCTCCATGGGTTTTTTGGTCGGCGCGGATGGCAAGGTGATGGAATCGAAAGTGGAAAAATCGAGCGGTTCGAAAAGCCTGGACAAAGCTGCCTTGGGTGCGCTGAGCCAGTGTAAATTCAAACCCGGTACCAAAGATGGCAAAGCCGATCAGAGCTGGGCCAAAGTTGACTTCGTTTGGAAACTCGAATAAGCCCTCATCAAAAACCTGACTAGGGTTTTCAGTCGGTATCATTACTCTAACGGCAGACATGTCACTCCCCCATGCTCTCGCCTCGTCATTCTTGCGTAGTTGTCCGCGTCGTCTGCTCGAACCCACCGCAGCCAGTCTGCGGTTTTTTTTAGTGGCGTCCGAAAATGGCTGGAAGCAGAGGGCCGGGCCGCGTATAAAGGAAGCTATACAGCGCCGTCGGCGCCTTCCGACTATGCACACCGGAGCAGGTCTTACTATGCCATTGTCCCTTACGCCAAGCCAGGCAGCACCGGCCATCGACGGCGAGCATTGCTACCGCGCATTGGAGGCCAGAGACAGCCGTTTTGATGGTGTCTTCTTTACCGGTGTCAAAACCACCGGTATTTACTGTCGGCCGATTTGTCCGGCAAAAACCCCGCGTGCAAGCTCCTGTACCTTCTTTCGCTACGCCGCCGCTGCCGAGGCGGCCGGCTTTCGCCCCTGTCTGCGCTGTCGCCCTGAGTTGGCACCGTATGCGCTGCAACAAAATCTGGCTCATGCAATTTGGAAACGGATCGCCGATGGCGCATTGAACGACATCAGTGTCGAAGTCTTGGCGCAGCAAGTCGGGCTGTCGTCGCGACAGATGCGAAGGGTGGTGCTGCAGGAATTCGGTGTCACGCCGGTGGAGTTGGCGCAAACTCAACGCTTGTTGTTTGCTAAAAAATTACTGCACGAGACGTCATTAAGCTTGACCGAACTCGCCTATGCGGCCGGTTTCGGCAGCGTGCGACGTTTCAATGCCCTGTTTTTACAACGCTATGGCATGGCACCCGGGGCCATGCGTCGCAGCAGCAGCGCGCCCGGCGGTGGCATTTGCCTGCGCTTGGCGTATCGTCCACCCTATGCGTGGGACGCCTTGATGCAATATTTGCGCGGCCGCGCCATGCACGGACTCGAAGCGGTGATCGTCGATGGCAAGGGGCTGGCGTATGTGCGCAGCGTGCGTATCGGTGCCTACAGCGGCTGGTTGAAAGTCAGCCATAGTGAAAAAAGTCATCAGTTATGCGTCGAACTGGCGCCGACTCTGGTGCCGGTGGTATTGAGCGTATTGGCCAGAATACGCGAGCAATTTGATTTGGAAGCCAATCCCGACAGCATAGAACAACAGTTGCAGAAAGACAGCATGCTCGCGCTCCAATTGGCTGCCACGCCAGGCTTGCGTGTGCCGGGGACCTTTGATTGTTTCGAGCTGGCACTGCGGGCCGTGCTCGGTCAGCAGGTCAGTGTGGCCGGTGCCAGTACCGTAGCCGGTCGTTTGGTCGGGCGTTTCGGCGATGTGGTGCGGACGCCATTTGCCGAAGTGAACAGGCATTTCCCGACGCCGCAACAATTGCTTGCCGCCTCCATTTCCGACTTGGCCGGTCTCGGCATGCCTGGTGCTCGTGCGGCGACGCTGCAAGTGGTGGCGCAGTTTGCTTTAGAGAACGGTTTTGAGCGGCCAGGCTCGCAAGATGAATGGATCGCGAAGATGAAAGCTTTGCGTGGCATCGGTGAGTGGACGGCCCAATACGTTGCCATGCGTGCCATGCGTTTTCCCGATGCCTTTCCTGCCGGTGATCTCGGCTTGCAAAAAGCTGCGGCGCAGCTCGCTCCCGCGCCGAGTCCGCGTTGTAGTGAAAAACAATTACTGGCGCGCTCAGCCGACTGGTCACCGTGGCGCTCGTATGCGGCTCTGCTGCTGTGGCAATCGCTGAGCGCGGATGCTGCGTCAGCTCACAAGAAGGAAAACTTATGAACATGCTCACTTACGCCAGTCCGCTGGGCCCGCTATTGATTGCCGCCAGCACACAGGGCATCAGCGGTGTCTACTTTGAATCACATCGGCATTTCAAAGGCAGCGCCGCTTGGCACTCTGCGCCAGAGCATCCCTTGTTGTTGGCTGCGGAATTGCAATTACAGCAATATTTTGCTGGCATCCGCGTCGCCTTTGATTTACCCCTCGATATCAGTGGCGGCACGGCATTCCAACAAACGGTCTGGCGTGCGCTGCAAACCATCCCAGCCGGAGTAACCCGCAGCTACAGCGAGTTGGCGCAAAGCATAGGCAAGCCCGGCGCGGTGCGTGCCGTCGGTTCGGCCAATGCTCGTAATCCACTCTCCATCCTGATTCCTTGCCACCGCGTGATCGCCGCCAGCGGCGCACTGAGTGGCTATGCCGGCGGGCTGCAGAATAAACAGGATTTACTTGCCTTTGAGGCAAAAAAACATCAGTTTTCAACACCGTTTTACCGGCCTGAAAACATGATATCGGCCGCAAACCCGCATCAGGCTTAGTGCTAAAATAATAAATGATATCATTTAGTTCATTTTGTTGCGTCGCACAAAAAAAGCTTGACGTTTTTTACGGCTGGTGTAAAATCGGGTTTGTTGCGGTGCACCATTCGAAAATTTGTTGATAGCGCTGCCGATTACCCTACTTCCAAACGGAGAATGTTATGACTACTACACCAGAACAATTTATCGCCTCGACTAAAGCTAGCCTAGAAGCCCAATTCGCTTCCGTGACAGCCTTGAACAAAAAAGCTTTCGAAGGCTTCGAACAATTGTTTTCCTTGAATGTTAACGCTGCCAAAGCGAGCTTCGAAGAAAGCACTGCTGCTGCAAAACAATTGTTGAGCGCGAAAGACCCACAAGAATTCTTCACTTTGACAGCTGCTCAAGCTCAACCAAGCGCTGAAAAAGCCTTGGCATATGGTCGTCACTTGGCCAGTATCACTAATGCTACTCAGCAAGAATTCACGAAAGCGGTTGAAGCCCATATCGCTGAAACAAACACTAAAGTCATCTCCTTGATCGACGAAGTCACTAAAAATGCTCCTGCCGGTTCGGAACAAGCTGTTGTTGCACTGAAATCTGTTGTTGGCAATATTAACGCCGGCTACGAACAATTGTCGAAAACAACGAAACAAGCTGTGCAAACTTTGGAAGAAAACCTGAGCAAAGCAACTCAGCAATTCACCCAAGCTGCTGAAAAAGCCACAGGCAAAAAGAAATAAATTGATTTACAGCGTGTTCTTCAAGCGCTGATAGAAAGGCTCCTGTTACCGGCAGGAGCTTTTTTTTTGCCTTGGAGCTTACACAGGCTAGAGCTGGTGTACTCTGTAGGGTAGTCGCGTTGCTAACAAAACGGTACGCTGACTGTGCTGCATTTTTTGAAAAAACAGGAGAATTTTTATGCAAGACGTCGTTATCGTAGCTGCCGGCCGTACCGCTGTAGGTAAATTCGGTGGTTCTTTGTCAAAAATCCCCGCCTCAGAACTCGGTGCCATCGTCATCAAGGGTTTGCTCGCCAAAATCGGCTTGAGCGGCGAAGAAGTCAATGAAGTATTGCTCGGTCAAGTGTTGACTGCCGGCGTGGGCCAGAATGCCGCACGTCAAGCCGTGATCAAGGCCGGTTTACCAGCCATGGTTCCAGCCATGACCATCAATAAAGTCTGCGGCAGCGGTTTGAAAGCGACGCACTTGGCCGCGCAGGCAATCAAGGCGGGTGATGCGGATGTCATCATCGCCGGTGGTCAGGAAAACATGAGCGCTTCGCCACACGTGCTCAATGGTTCACGCGATGGTTTCCGTATGGGTGACACCAAGTTGGTCGACACCATGATCGTCGATGGCTTGTGGGATGTGTATAACCAATACCATATGGGCATCACGGCAGAAAATGTCGCAAAAAAATACAGCGTGACGCGCGAAGAGCAGGATTTGTTTGCCTTGGCATCACAAAACAAAGCCGAAGCAGCCCAGAAAGCTGGCAAATTCAAGGATGAAATTATCCCGGTTGAAATCGTCAGTAAAAAAGGCAGCATCGTGTTTGATACCGATGAATTCATCAAGCACGGTGCCACGCTTGAGTCGCTTTCGTCTTTGCGTCCAGCCTTCGACAAGAATGGCACCGTGACTGCTGGCAATGCTTCCGGTCTCAATGACGGCGCGGCTGCAGTGATCATGATGTCGGCTGCCAAAGCGGCCGCACTCGGTTTGCCAGTGCTGGCGCGCATTAAAGCCTATGCCTCGGCCGGGATTGATCCTAGCATCATGGGCATGGGACCGGTTCCAGCTGCTCAGTTGTGTCTGAAAAAAGCCGGTTGGACTCACGCCGACCTCGATTTGATGGAAATCAACGAAGCCTTTGCGGCCCAAGCGATTGCTGTCAATAAGGAAATGGCTTGGGATACCAGCAAGATCAATGTCAATGGCGGCGCCATTGCTATCGGTCATCCTATCGGTGCCTCAGGCTGCCGTATTTTGGTCAGTTTGATCCATGAAATGATACGTACCGATGCGAAAAAAGGCTTGGCCAGCTTGTGTATCGGTGGCGGCATGGGCGTGGCACTGGCAATCGAACGTTAAGTCAGACGGCAAAAAAAATCCTCAACTAAGGTTGAGGATTTTTTTTGGGCGCAATGCGCGTCAATGCACGCCGTGCATTTTCTTTTTCATCCAAGCATTCAAACTCATCAATACCAAACCGGCAGCAATGGGGATGATGGTAAAAATGAGGAAGAAGGTCGAAAGCGAGTAGGTTTCCGAAATCGCATCGATGTAACTGCCGGTCATGCCGGCCAGTTTGTTCGCCAATGCGGCATTGAGAAACCACACGCCGAACATCAGGCCGAGCAAACGCGGCGGGGCTAATTTACTGATATACGACAAGCCTACCGGCGAAAGGCATAATTCGCCCATGGTATGGAACCAGTAGGCGGCGATCAGGAAGACCATGCTGACCGAGGCTGTTTTTGCACCGGCCGGAATTTGTGCCGAACCATAAGATAGTGCCGCAAAGCCGAGTCCGAGTAAGATCAAACCGACGCCGAACTTGACCGGGCCGCTAGGATTCCAGTGTTTTTCCCACATTTTGGAAAACATCGGGGCCAAAATAACCAGGAAGAATGAGTTCAGAATGCCGAACCAAGTGGCTGGTATGGCCGAGTGGTCGAGCGAAAATTCACGCGAGAGCATCCAGATCACCATTGCCCAGATTGCCGTTATACACAGCAACAGCAGCAAATTCGACAATAAATAGCGTTTTGCTGTGCCATAAAACAATTTAACCAACAACCAAGACAGAATGATGGTCGGGATCACCGTGATCAGGCTATTGACGATCTTAAATATCAAGCCACTGGTGCCGCTCAAGCTACGGTCGGTATAGTCGGCGGCAAAAATCGTCATCGAACCGCCGGCTTGCTCAAACGCGAACCAAAAGAAAATTGTGAAGAAGGAAAACACGCAGATTGCTTTCAAGCGGTCGGCCACGATATGCGGCTCGGCTTCTTCGATGGCCTCGGCCGGACCGGTCTGTTGCGATTTGGCCAGTCCGATATCACCGAAAATGCCTTGACCGAAATAAAATTGCGCAGCGCCAAGCAGCATGAAGGCACCGGCCAAGCCGAAACCCATAGGCCAAGAGATTTTTTCGCCGACATAACCGCACAGCAAAATACCGAAAAACGCACCGGAATTGACGCCCATATAAAACAGCGTATAGCCACCGTCACGACCAGCTTCATTGTCTTTGCCATACAGTTGGCCGACGATGGCGGAAATATTCGGTTTGAACAGGCCGGTACCCGCCACGACCAGCGTCAAGCCGACGTAGAACATGGTTGGTGTATCGAACAGTAAAGAGGCATGCCCGGCAGCAATTATGAAGCCGCCCAAGACCACCGCGCGTCGGCTGCCGAGGAATTTATCGGCCAGATAGCCACCTAAAATCGGCGTTAAATACACCAAGCCGGTGTACCAGCCGTAGAGAGCGGTGGCGTCGGCACGACTCCAGCCCCAGCCGCCCTTGGCGGTTTCTGTTACCAGAAATAAGACCAGCAGTGCACGCATGCCGTAGTAAGAAAAGCGTTCCCACATTTCTGTAAAGAACAGTACGAACAGGCTCTCAGGATGGCCGAGAATCGTGTGACGCACTGGTGTTTGAATATTATTCATTTGCCGTCCATATTGTCATTGGTATAGAGATATTGTTCCTGATGCCGCAAAATAGTTTTCAGTGCAAGTCGAGGAATGATGCGAATTTTGTCAATTCTGCGCGTAGCTTACCACGATGAAAAACTCATATAGAAAGACATATGCTGCGTTGCAAAAAAACACGGGTGGGGCAAACCGCATGGATTAAATCTGCGCTTCCCTAGCCTCAGCGGCAACTTGTTCTATACAACGGATGAAATATTCTGCGCTTGGGGTTAGCAAGCCATCTTCGCGCTGCATCAAATGCAAACCGAGATGCGGCAGCACCGTATCGAGTTGCAGCGGGCTTAATTGTTCGCGCAAGGCTGGCAGCAGCAGCGAGAATTGCGACCAAAAAATAACCACGTCGGCTTCCAAGGCCAAGCTTAGAAACAGCGATTGCGAACTGCAGCGTGTGATGCGGCGTGGTGGCGGCAGACCGTGCTGCTGGAACAGTTCGGCCAGAAATAACTCAAAATGGCTGCTCACTTCAGTGTGCAGCCATTCGGCCTTCTGTAACTGCGCCAAACTGCGGCAGTCACATAGCGGGCTGCCGCGGCGTACCGCCAGCGAGGTCGGCAGTGACAAGAGATGGCGATTTTTGGTGGCCGTATGACGGCGCAAATCAGGTAGTGCGCCGACGGCGAAATCGAGCGTGCCACAACGCAAATGTTCGTCGAGCTTGTCGGCCGAAAATTCCAGAAAATTCAATTCAATATCGGGACATACCGCGCGGAACTGCTGAAAAGCTTTCGGCAACACGGTCAGGCCGGCCAGCGGCGTCACCCCTATCATCAGTCGCCCGGCACTGGTCCCTTTGAGCAGACCGACTTCTTCCTGTACGCGTTCAAATTCGCGCACGATCAAGCGCGCTCGGGCCAACACGACGCGGCCCGGTTCGGTAAAGGTCACGCCGCGCGATTGCCGGTTAAGCAGGCTCAGGCCCAAGTGCGCTTCCAATTCGTGGATCGCCTTGGTGACGGCCGGCTGGGTCAGGCATAACGCGCGCGCGGCCGCATGGATGCTGCCGTGCTCAGCGATGGCGACGAGTGCGCGTAATTGATTAGGTTTCATATTTGGTGCAAATGATAAGCCGCACTATTGCTTCGATAAGCGTTACTTATCGTGATGAAAAATTGTGCGTATTCGTTTTTAAGTAATTCCAACAAAATCATCATGCCACAAGCGGCGCGCTTTGTTTCTATCCGCCGTTCTCACCCCTGAACTTTATCGAGGAGTATTTCAGTGCCAGCAGCCTTTCCTATTATTGCTGAAATTGCAGCCAACGCCGACGAATTCATACAATTACGTCGACGCATACACGCCCATCCGGAAATCGGCTTTGAAGAATTTGAAACCAGTCGCCTGGTAGCGGATCGCCTCAGTGCATGGGGTTACACGGTCAGCACGGGTATCGGTGGCACCGGCGTGGTTGGCCAATTAAAAGTTGGTAACGGCAGTAAGCGCATCGGCATTCGCGCTGATATGGATGCTTTGCCAATTCACGAGCAGACCGGTTTACCGTATGCCAGTCGGATCGATGGCAAAATGCATGCCTGCGGCCACGATGGCCACACTGCGGTATTGCTGGCAGCAGCCCATTATCTGGCGCACAGCCGTGCTTTCAACGGGGTACTCAATCTGATTTTTCAGCCGGCCGAAGAGGGCTTAGGCGGTGCCCCGCGCATGATCGCTGACGGCTTGTTCGAGCGCTTCCCGTGCGACGCCGTGTTTGCGCTGCATAACGCTCCCGGCGTTGCGGTCGGTCAGTTCGCGCTGCGCACCGGTGCCGCCGCCGCCTCGTCTGATTCGGTCAAAATCACTTTACACGGCAAGGGCACGCACGGGGCCATGCCGCATTTCGGCCACGACCCCATCGTCGCTGCCGCCAGTATCGTGATGGCTTTGCAAACAATCGTGTCGCGTAACGTGGCCGCCGATGAAACCGCCGTCATCACCGTCGGCGCACTCAATGCCGGCACCGCCGCCAATGTGATACCGCCCACGGCGACCTTGCTGCTCACTATCCGCACCATGAATCCGCAGGTGCAAGCCTTGGTCGCCCGGCGTTTGCACGAACTCGTCACGGCCCAGGCCGCCAGTTTCGGCGTGCGGGCCGAGATTGAGATCAGCCCGATCTCCTGCGTGTTGATGAACGCCCCAGCGGAGACTGATTTTGCGCGCCAACTGCTGATCGATATGCTCGGTCGCGAGCAAGTCATTGAAATGCCATCAGGATTGCTAGGCAGCGAAGACTTCTCATGGATGCTGGAGAAAGTGCCTGGTTGCTACGTTTTACTCGGCAACGGCATAGACCAACAGGGTGCTTGCATGGTGCACAATCCTGGTTACGATTTCAATGATCAAGCGCTGACGCTGGGCGCGAGCTATTGGAGCCATTTGGTCGAGCGCTATCTGGTGTAGTGAGTATCTTGCTATTACAAACTACAAAACACGCAATAATGATGGAGACCAGAATGCGCATTAAACAAATCACCAGTTCACTCGCCTTGCTGTCGGCGAGTGCGCTGCCGGCTTACAGTTACGCAGAATCGTACTTGCTGGATCGGGCCGCCAACCTGCCGCGCTATAACGGCAGTCTCAGTGCCGGTGGCGTCGCTTTGTACGGCAGTGTCGACAGTGGCATCAATGTCATCCGTTCGGGCGACGCCGCGAGCACGCTGCGCTTACAGAGTGGCGGTGAACATACCACCAAGTTGGGCTTGTACGGTCGCGAAAATATCTCGGCCGATCTGTCCGTCGAATTTAACCACGAAAGCGGTTTGTACGGTGATACCGGTAAGTTGCAAGACAGCAAATCCATGTTCAATCGCGAATCGTGGGTAGGCCTGAAGTCGCGCCAATTCGGCACGCTGCGTTTTGGTAAGCAATTGGCCAGCGCCTTGCCTTTGTTTGTCGATGTCTTCGGCGCAGTGGAAACCAACTCGGTCTATTCCTGGGTCGGTGGTGGTGCCAGCCAGGGTACTGCCGGCATCGGCTACAACAGCGATCTCGGTGCCGGTTCGATGGCGGCACCGAGTCGGGTTGCGCGTGCCATCACCTATACCACGCCACGGCGCTATGGCGTGGAAGCGCAATTTATGATGGCCACTAAAGACCAAGGCGCGGCGAATGCCGTCGGCAGTCCCAACATCGTCAACCGCGGCGGCGTGCTGTCCTACGCCGCCGGTCATGTCTACTTGGCCGGCAGTTATAACCAAGCCTGGAGCACGCCTTCGGAAGCCGAGGGGATTGCGGCCGTGCGCAACGACAGCAGCGGTTTGGCCGCGATTTACGACGATGGCGATCTGGTGCTGTCTTCATCGGTGATGCAGCTGAGTTCGCGCCGTGCCGACAATGCCAGTGCGCGCGTCTACACACTTGGTAGTATCGTACGTCACGCGCGCCATCACTATCGCGCTTCTCTCGTGTATCGCGAAGTGTTAGGCCGCGCGCGCAATGCCAGCCCCGGCCAGGGCAGCAGCGCGCTCGGGCTTATGCTGGGCTACGATTATGAGATCTCCAAGCGTACCGCACTGTATGCCCGCTTTGGCGTGCTCAACAACCGCGGTGCTTCCACCATTGTCATCAATGGCAATCCTTTGCCCTTGATGAGCGATGGCCAAACCCCGCAAAGCGGGCTGCGCACGACCTCGTTCTCACTGGGGATGGCGCACCAGTTCTGATGTTCCCGGGCCACCTGTCACCGCGGCACGGTGCGCCTTTTTGATTCCGCTTTTAAGAAAACACTACCATGACCACCTCCTTAACGCACAGCGCGCCGCCGCTCTCGTCTCAGGCCAGCGCCGACTTATATCGGCGCATTCACTGGCGCTTGCTGCCGTTGCTGATGATTTGCTATCTCGTCGCCTGCCTGGACCGCATCAACATCGGCTATGCACAGCTACAAATGAAAGCCACCCTACCGTTCGGCGACGCCGTGTATGGTCTCGGTGCCGGGATTTTCTTCATCGGTTATTTTTTGTGCGAAGTGCCGAGTAATCTCTTGTTGGAAAAAATCGGCTTGCGCAAAACGCTGTTGCGCATCATGACTTGCTGGGGCTTGGTCGCTGCCGGCATGATGTTCGTCTCTACCCCGACCGAATTTTACGTCATGCGCTTTTTGCTTGGGGTGTTTGAAGCCGGGTTTTTCCCCGGCGTGGTGCTGTATTTTACTTACTGGTACCCTTCGTCTCAGCGCGGTAAGGCGATGGCGATCTTCGGTGCCGCCGCGGTGGCGTCAACCGTGTTGGCCGGCCCCTTGTGCGGCAGTATTTTAAAATACTTCAACGGCACCTATGGCTACGCCGGCTGGCAGTGGCTGTTCGTTTTACAAGGCTTACCAGCGGTGTTTCTCGGGGTGATCGCCTACTACTATCTCGATGACAAACCAAGCCAGGCCAGTTGGTTGACTGCGGCAGAAAAACATTGGTTGGGCGAGCAAGTAGCGCGCGACCAGAGCGCGATTGCCAGCGGCCGCCACAGTGGTAACCGCGACCTGATGCGCGACCCGAAAGTGTATTTGCTCGCGCTGGTGAATTTTCTCAAGATCGGTGCCACCTATGCCATGGTATTTTGGCTGCCCTCGCTGATCAAAAGTTGGGGCGTACACGATATGGTGCTGATCGGCTGGTACGCGGCGATTCCTAATCTGTGTGGTATGTTCGGCATGGTGCTGATTTGCCGCCATTCCGACCGCCAACGCGAACGGCGCTGGCATTTTGTCGGCAGCATCGGCATTGCCGCGATCGGCTTGTTGATCACGATTTGGTCGATCGGCAACTTGACGATGTCCTTGCTTGGCATGTCGATCGCCAGCGTTGGTGTGGCCGCGACGACGCCATTGTTCATCACCATCGTCACTGAATACCTGTCGAAAAATTCCAGTGCCGTCGGCATCGGTCTCATCACCAGCTTGGGCATGCTGGGCGCGGCCGCTAGCCCGGTGGCAACCGGCATGATCACCGCGCGCAGCGGCAGCGTGGCACCGGCTTTGTATCTGGTGATCACCCTGTATCTGTTGGCTGGCTTACTGTTGGCCTGGACCATACGGCCGGCGCGCGCGCAGCGCACGCTGTAGCTGAGATACCTGGTGTGAGTGGGCGGCGTTGCGACGCCGCCTGCTTTTTTCCCTCTGCGCAATAAATTGCATTATGATGCAAGGGACACCACTTAACAGGTTACCTATGCTCAGAGCAGTTATCTTGGATGCCAATGCGGTTGCCCGCAACTTACTCACCTCCGTTCTCAATAACGGTGGCCACGAAGTGGTCGGCGACGCCAATCTGGCACCGGCCAGTTTGGCGCGCATCATCAAACTCAAGCCGCAAATCATTTGCATCGATGTCGGTGAAGTTGCGGCCGATGGCATGGCGGTGATCGACCAGCTGCGCGGCGAATTGCCGAAAGCGCTGTTGTTCATGGTGTCATCCAAAATTGATGCCAGCATTTTGCAGGCGGCGCAAGAACGCGGCGTACACGGCTTCATCGTCAAACCTTTCAATTCCGTCGCGGTATTGACAGCGATCCGCAATACCATCGTGCGTATCGCCAAGCAGCAGCGTGCCGCCATGGTCGCGCCGCTCGCCGCTGATGCGCCCGACAATGCCGGGGCGGTGCAGTAATTGCAATTGGCTGGCCGGAATCGGCCAGCGCGCTGTTGGCCAATTTGTTATGCTCTGCTTCTGTTACTTTTGAAAGCAATGCATGCGCAGCAGTGATGTAATCCGTCTTCTGAGTTTGGCCGCCATTTGGGGTGCCTCATTTTTATTCATGCGCGTCGCCGCGCCGGTGTTGGGGGTCTTTTGGACCTCGGAAATCCGGGTCGGGCTGGCTGGTCTGGCCTTGCTGTTGCTGATGTGGTTCAGCCAGCGCGCCACCGGTTGGCGCGTGCATTGGCAATCTTTGCTGCTGCTGGGTACGGTCAACTCGGCGCTGCCGGTGGCGCTGTATGCGTATGCGGCCATGCATATGCCGGCCGGGTATTCGGCCATTGTCAACGCCACCAGTCCGCTGTGGGGTGCTGTGTGCGGTGCGCTCTGGCTCGGCGAGCGTCTGAGCGGGCGGAAATTGCTCGGCATGGCGGTCGGTGTCGCTGGCGTCGCCTTATTAGTCAGGCTCGGGCCGGTCGCCATGAGCCGAGAATTGTTGTTGGCCGTCTTTGCCTGTGTCGGTGCGACGATTTGCTATGCCTTGGCCGGTATTTATTCGAAAAAAATCTCGGGCAGTATCAGTGCCATGCAAATGGCCAGTGGTTCACAGCTCGGGGCGGCCATCGTTCTGCTGCCATTCTTCCCGCTCGCCAGCGTCACAGGCACGGTCAGCTCGCTGGTCTTGCTGGCGGCGGTGGCCTTGGCTTTATTGTGCAGCGCCGCCGCGTATCCCTTGTATTTCCGCTTGTTGCGCGATCTTGGCCCGAGCAAGGCACTGACGGTCACCTTTCTGATTCCCTTGTTTGCCTTATTGTGGAGCGCGCTGTTTCTCGGTGAAACGATCGCGCCGAGCACCTTGTTCGGCTGCGCAGCGGTGGTGCTGGCAACCTGGTTGGTGGTGTTTGCTCCGGCTACGCCAGAGCGCGGCACTTGAACTCAGTTGTCGGCTGCGTTCGGGTCGTAATGCGGCATCGGCGCTTCGGCTTCGACGATACGGTCGGGCCCGCCGGACTTGGCTTGAGCCAGCGCGGTATTGGCTCGTTGTAGCATGGTTTCCGGCGTGTCTTTGATGACATTCGTGGTCAGCCCGGTGGAAAACGTGATTACCAGTCCCGCTGCCACGCTATCCCAATCGAGCGCGGCGACGCGTTGTTTCAAGCGCGCGATCGCCTTCATGCTCTGTTCGAGCCAAGTGGTCGGCATGACAATCGCGAATTCATTGGCCGCCACGCGGCCGAAAGAATCGAGTGTGCGCAGCATGGTCAAGGCTTCTTTGCCCAGCAATTGCAGTACCGTGCGCGCCACGGCCTGACCATGTTGTTCCAAAATCAGTTCGAGACCATCGACACTGATGACGGCAAAGGAAAATGTGTGGCCGGTGCGGTAAGAGCGCGCCAGTTCACCATCGAGCATATTGAGCAGGGTGCGCCGATTGAGTGCCCCGGTCAGATGATCGTGCTGCGCCAGCCCCTCGAGTTGCGTGAGCACGGTTTCCAGCGTCGGCAGCAAGTTATCTTGCCGGCCGGTTTCCTTGATTTGCTTGATTAACAGCGACAACTGCTGTCTGGCGTTGACCAAGGGCTGATCTTGCTCTGAATCTGCCGGCATGTCCTCTCCATTCGTGGTTACAGGATAAACCATTTGCCACGCCGATGCGGCGCGTACAATATGACTTTACCATTTGTCAGCCGTCAACGCATGCTCTTCTCCGCTCCCGCTGCCTCACCTTGCCAGCGCATCGTCAGTAGCCTGTTCCCGCAACTGCAATTGTGGATCAAGCGCGACGATTTATTACATCCTCAGGTGTCGGGCAATAAGTTCCGCAAGCTGAAGTTTCCACTGCAGGCCTTGGCCGGGCAGCCGGCTCATTTAGTCAGCATGGGCGGCTTGTGGTCCAATCACATCCACGCGCTCGCCCATGCGGCGGCGGCGGCCGGCTTAGCGTCGAGCGCACTCATCCGCGGCCAAGCTGGCATGCACAGCGCCATGCTCGATGATTGTCGCGCCCTCGGCATGCAAATTCATTTCGTCGATCGCCTCGGCTACCGCGCTTTGCGCTCCGAGGCCGAGGCTTGGCGTCGGCATGTGCCGGCCGATGCCAGTGCTTACCACTGGCTGCCGGAAGGCGGCAGCAGTGCCGCGGCCCTGCATGGAGTGGCCGAATTGGTAGCAGAAACCCAGGCCCAGCTCGGTTTTTTGCCCGAGGTGGTGGCGCTGGCTTGCGGCAGCGGCGCGACCACGGCCGGCGTGCTGGCCGGTTTGCAGGGGCACAGTGCGGTGCTCGCTGTGGCGGTATTAAAAAATGCCCATTACTTGCATGCTGAAATGGCGCGCTTGCTACTTGAAGCCGGCTATCCGGCCTATCCGAACTACCGCTTGCTAACTACTTTTCACCACGGCGGCTACGCCAAAACCAGCGCCGCGCTGCTGGCATTTTGTCAGCGCTTCGAAGCCGAAACCGGCATCCTGATCGAACCGGTCTACACCGGAAAAATGCTGTATGCCCTGCATGTGCTGTGCCACGCCGGCTATTTCCGTCGCGGCACGCGGCTGCTGGCGATCCATACCGGCGGCTTGCAAGGTTTGCGCGGCTTTGCATGAAATGCGGCGATCGCGAATGGAAAAAAACGCTCATCACAAGGAAAAATAGCCAGCGAAGGTAGTATTCCGACATGATTTGCCACCGCTATTAATCGTTTTGCTTAATTTTTGCGCACTCCGGGCCCGACTTTCTCCCGTTGCGCATGACAACAGAGTAAACTACACCCCAAATCTTGTCGCATCCTGCGATTCGAGCGAACGAGCGAGCATCGCCATGTCTGAATCTACTTCCCCGATTTCCTTTTCCGATTTGCAATTGAGTGCGCCATTATTGCGCGCCTTGCAAGACGTCGGTTATGAAACCCCATCGCCTATCCAGGCCGAAACCATCCCACTTTTGTTGGCTAACCGTGACGTTCTCGGCCAAGCGCAAACCGGCACCGGCAAGACCGCGGCGTTTGCCTTGCCGGTTTTGTCGCGTATCGATATCAACCAAACCACGCCACAAGCGCTGGTGTTGGCACCGACGCGTGAATTGGCTATCCAAGTGGCTGAGGCGTTTCAAACCTATGCGCGTCACATCCCCGGCTTTCACGTTTTGCCTATTTACGGTGGTCAAAGCTATGGTCCACAATTATCGGCGCTGCGCCGTGGTGTACACGTCGTCGTCGGTACTCCGGGTCGGGTGATTGACCATCTTGACAAAGGTTCGCTCGATCTGTCAAAAATCAAAACCTTGGTGCTCGACGAAGCCGATGAAATGCTGCGCATGGGTTTCATCGACGATGTCGAACGCATTTTGCAAGAAACACCGGAAGGCCGTCAAACCGCCTTGTTCTCGGCCACCATGCCGTCGGCCATCAAGCGCATCGCCCAGACTTATTTGAACCAGCCGGCCGAAGTCACGATCGCTGCCAAAACCGGTACCGCCGACAATATTCGTCAGCGTTATTGGCTCGTCAGCGGCATGCACAAGCTCGACGCCTTGACGCGCATTTTGGAAGCCGAAACTTTCGACGGCATGATTATTTTTTCGCGCACCAAGCTCGGTACGGAAGAATTGGCTTCGAAACTCAATGCCCGTGGCTTCTCGGTCGCCGCCATCAATGGCGATTTGAACCAACAGCAGCGCGAACGCACGATTCAACAACTCAAAGACGGCAAGATCGATATTCTGGTCGCCACCGACGTCGCCGCGCGCGGTCTCGACGTTGAGCGCATCAGCCACGTCATCAACTATGACGTGCCATCGGACCCGGAAAGCTATACCCACCGTATCGGTCGTACCGGCCGCGCCGGTCGCAGTGGTGAGGCGATATTGTTCATCACGCCGCGTGAAAAAAATCTCTTGAAGGCGATCGAACGGGCTACCCGTCAACCGGTGTCACCGCTGGAATTGCCGACTATCCAAACGGTTAACGATGTTCGTATCGCCCGTTTCAAGGATCAGATCACGGCCACGCTGGCACAGGGTGGCTTGGAAGAATTCACTTCCTTGATCGAAGATTTCGAACGCGAACAAAATGTTCCAGCGGTTGAAATTGCCGCTGCATTGGCAAAAATGGCACGCGGCGATGAACCGCTGCTGCTCGACAAAAACCGTCGTGATACCCGCGGTGACGACAGCTGGCGCGATGAGCGTCCGGCCCGTGTCGAACGCAGTGATCGTGGCGATCGTGGCGATCGTGGTGACCGTCCACAACGCAGTTTTGAACGGGAAGAACGTGGCGTACGCCGTGAGCACAGCCCGCGCTCGGCCGAACCAGGCATGCAAACTTACCGCATCGCCGTCGGTCATGAGCATGGTGTCAAACCGGGCAATATTGTCGGTGCGATTGCCAATGAAGCCAATATCGAATCCAAATTCATCGGTCGCATCGATATTTACGATGATTACACTATCCTCGATTTGCCGGACAATTTACCGTCCGACATGCTTGACCATTTGAAATCAGTACGCGTAGCCGGTCAGTCGCTGCGCATCAGTGCCGAACGCGCCGGTGCCGCCGCTCCGGCCGCTGCACGCCCAGCACGCAGCGAGGCACCGCGTCCAAGCCGCAGCGATGCCGCGCCAAGCAGCCGTCTGAACCAAGTGGTCGACCGTGCCGTGCGCACGCCCGACAGCGAAGAGCAGGAAGAATTGTCGGCCAAGCCGAAAAAAGACAAGGGCAAGCCGAAAGTCAGCGTGCCTATGCAAACCTATCGTATCGAAGTCGGTAAAGCCGACACGGTGACCCCAGCCAATATCGTCGGTGCGATCGCCAACGAAGCCGGTATGGAAGCCAAGTACATCGGCCGCATCGATATCTTTGATACCTACAGCACGCTCGACTTGCCGGTTGGTATGCCGGATGAATTGCTCACGCAACTCAAAGGCGTGTGGGTCGCTGGTAAGCAGATCAAAATCACTGCCACCGGCGAACCGTCGAGTGGCGGTGTGGCGCAAGGCTTTCCTTCCGGTGCCAAGCAAACCGGCGGCGACCGTCGTGTGATGGAAAAAGCCGGCGGCAAACCGGCCGGTAAATTCTCCAACGGCCGTCCATCGAAGTTTGATAAAGACAGTGGCACTACCCGTCGCAAACCGAGCAAATAAGTGAGCAAATAAGTGAGCTAACAAGTCGCTCGCTGAAAAAAAACCGCCGGCAGTACGCCGGCGGTTTTTTTTCGTCACGACAAATCGTCGACCGGGCAGGGTAGTGGCTGGCTGGCTTTGAGTCCGGCGATACGGCGCAGCGTCGCCGTGACGGTGAGGATATCGCGATCGAAGCTGGTATGGCTGGCGCGCAGCGTATGGTGGCCGCTGTTGACAATGGCTTGTTGCTGCACATGCAGGGTACTGCTGTGGGCACGACTGAGCGGCTTACTCCCAGTCGCAAAGCCGCGTACGGTTTTACCATCCCAGTAATGGTGCTGCCACTTGCGCAGTGCCGCCAATTCGCTGTGATTCCATTGTGCCGGGTGGCCGCCGAGCGCGCTCAGAAAATCGGCATCGACACTGCAAGCCATGCCTAGCAAGGGGGTTTTGTGGCGGTTTTCCAAGCTGCGTGCGATCAGATACAACCATGATTGATGGTAGAGCCCAGCGACTTCATCGTGCTGCTCCAGCGTATCGGCGAGCACATGCAGATGGAAATTTTCACGCGCCAGTGTGCCGCTGATCAGCGCTGGTAAAAAGTGTTGATTGGCGAAGGCTATGCTGCAGGCCGGGGCATACAGGGTACAGGTTTTCGGTGCTGAAAATTTGAGCAAGTCGAGCAGCCAGCCGCACAAATGGGCACCGGCAGAATGCGCGATCAAATGGATTTCCAAACTACCGGCACAATCTTTTTGCAACTGCTGCAATGCTTTGGCCAGCGCATACAAGGCGCGCGGCGGCGTATCGTTGAGCGCAGCTTGTTGTGCCGCTTGTTTGACTTGTATCCACAGGGCTTTGCCGCCGCTGCTTTCGGCATAGGCCTCGATACTGCTGTCTTGCGCTTGACGTTCCGCCACTGAGTGCGGCGGCGTGTCGCTGCCGAATTCGGCGCGCAACAGCGACACAATCGCATCGCTCAAACCATTGAGCGGACACAGGAACAGCGGATACATGCCGTTGGCCAGAAAATACGGTGCCAAACGCGCGACATCGTCGAGCGAACTTGCTTCATCGCCCAAGCCGCCGAGTGCATACAGCACCAGCCGCAGCGGTGTCGCTTGCGCTTGTTGTCGGTACCAGGCCAAGGGCGCAGTGTGAGCGATATGGCGGGTGGCGGCGGCAGCATCGGCAAATGCCAGTAGCCTTTGAACGGCCGCGCCATTATTATCGATCACCACGGTCTGCGCATATGCCTGATCGGTGTTGAGCGCCCCGCGTCGCTTGCTGCGCGCACGTGCATAGGCTTGTAAGCTTTGTCGGCGCAAAGCCGGCACGCCATCATTCGGGCCAGCGTCTTCGTTGGCGCTGTCGAGATGTCGCTCCGGCACACCGAGTCCGACCGCCCAGGCATCGGTGGCCGAAGCCAGCCAGTCGGCATAACTGAGTATCGCCAGGCCTTGATACGCCCAGTCACGGCCCCAAGAATTTTGCAGTACGAAACCGTCGGCCGTGTAACCGATGAAAGCAAAGGCATGTCCGCCTATCGATTTCTCTTCGATGCGGATAAGCGGTAATTGCTCGAGACTGAGTAGCGGCGCACTGGTATCGGCTTTGAATTGGTGCAGACCCCAGCCGCTGTGGGCATTGCCTGACACATACACGGCACCGGCCTCGACGATCGCCGCCTGTATATCGCTGATGCTGTTTTTGTCGATACGGTAATAGCTGCCCAGCGGACGGCTCTCGGCATCGGCTTCCCAGCCGGGGCGTGCACTTTCCCAGTTCGGTGCGCTGCCGTTGCGCGCGATCGTGTAGGGCCATAACTGGCTTTGACAGACGCCATGTTTATGCCAGCCCTTGAGGGCACCACGACAGCTGGAACCGGAATAGTCTTCGCCCGGCCACTCATCATAAAACTTGGCCAAATGGTAGAGCATGCGCGGGCTGCAGGGCGGTTGCGCTGGATTGAGACGCCAATATAATAAATTGATTACCGCGGCCAAACCGAAGCCGGTGCAAGCACCATCCGCACCCTGATTGAGCACCAGGCCGGCGGCTAAATACGCCGGCATGTTCTGACTCATCCATAGTGCATCGGGAAAAGCGCCGGGCAGGGCACGCAAGCCGGGGGCATACTGACGATCGCGCAAATCGAGCCGGTCGGCGCGCGCATCGAAGGCGGGAAAGCATGGTTTGGTGGGAGAGGGCATGGAGTTCCGTAGGAAATGGCGACACATCGATGACGCATGCCTGCGGAGGAGGACCCAGTCCGAGGCGGAGTCGGGGTACAGATAACCGGGCCCGCACGCGGGCCCGGTCGGGGGACTGCTTATTTCTGCGCTGCCGAAGCGGCCGCAGGTGCTGCTGATGCCGCAGGCGCAGCAGCCGCAGAAGCGGCGGCCGGTGCTACAACTGCAGCTGGTGGCGCGGTAATTTCTATCTTCGCTTTGGCTTTCAAATCATCGAGCATTTTCTTCAGGTTTTGCTGTTGCAACTGCTGAGACATGCCGGCTTTGACTTCTTCCAGCGGCGGTACCGCCAATGGACGAGTATCATCAAGGGTGATGACGTGGAAACCGAATTGCGATTTCACCGGTTCTTCAGTCATTTGACCTTTGCTCAATTTGGCCACGGCATTACCGAATTCCGGCACCATATTTTTAGCATTGAACCAGCCGAGGTCGCCGCCTTTGTCTTTCGAACCAGGATCTTTGGATTTCGATTTAGCCAAAGCCTCGAATGCCTTCGGATCTTTTTTCAGCTTAGCGATAATCGCTTTGGCTTCTTCTTCGGTGGCGACCAAGATGTGACGTGCTTTGTACTCATTGCCGCTTTGAGCCGCTTTGAATTTTTCGTATTCAGCCTTGAGTGCTTCGTCGCTGACAACGGCCGTTTTCATGTAGTCTTTAACGAAGGAATTCGCCAGAATCGACAAACGCGCCATTTCCAGTTGCTCTTTGACTTCCGGTGCCTTATCGAGACCCTTGGTGGCCGCTTCTTGCGCGACTAAAATTTGCATCGCCAGATTATCGATCACCATTTTGCGGGTTTCCGGATTATCCGGCATACCTTGGGCAGCTTGTTGCTGCATGATTTGGTCCAGCTGCTTTTTGCTGATGGCGGTGCCATTGACGGTGGCAGCTGCCACTTCTTTTGTCTCAGTCGCCGTGGCAGCTGCGGTGCTTGCCGCTGCCGGTGCTGAGGCTGCTTTATCTTTATCATTGCAAGCGCTGAGCACGAACAAGGCCACGGCACTACCCAATACCACGCGGGATTTGATCGACATGAAATTTTCCTTAAAGTTGAAACGCTGTAGAGCGGACAGTTATCATTGCGCCCGCGGCTTACTGTTTGCGGGCAGGTTTACAAATTAAATGACGCTGAATTCTACCTTTGATCAGGGCATTCTTGCTAGCAGTCAGTCAATTTGATTGCCGTTACGAGAAATGTAGGCATTTTTTTCGTTTGATTCAGACCTGAAACTTGCTGGAAAGTTCCTGCGGCCCGCGCTTGCGCGGTGTTGCAGTCGCTTCGCCCTCAGTCAGCACTGCCGTTACAGCGCGTAGGGGCTACAATAGCAGCTATCATTCCCTACTGAAAGCTGCAGCTATGAGCGAGCATCCCCCCATCCCCGACAGTCTGGCTGAAATGTTGCCGGTCGGTATGATTAACGGTGGCGGTACCGCTGCTGCTGCCATGGCCGAAGTAGCACAACGCAAACGCGGCGTGCCTGGCTGGGAAGCCTTCCACTACGAACGAGTCTCGGCGACTGAATTTGAAATTACCGGCGGCATTGCCGTCAATATCGGCGGGGTTAAAAAATTTCAGGGCTTGCATGAAGCGGTGTTTATCAGCGAAGCCGACGTGTTGGCGCAGATGCGCAGCAGCGAGAGCCCCCCAGGCCCGACGGTCATGAGCTTACTCGAACAGGATTTGCTGGCGCACGATATCGGCAGCAGTCGCGCCGCGCCGGCGGTAAAATTTTTGAAAGTCGTGTTTGCCTTACCGGACGACGAAGCTGGGCGACAAAGAATTTTGCAAGCCTTTCAACTGCAAAAGAATTTTTTTGGAGCAACTGTACAAGCGTGTTCCTTGCATGATAAATGAGAATGAATGTTGCATAAAAGCACCAAAATGTATTAAATACACGAGTATTGTTTTTATGGCATTTCTTTCCAGTGAACTTGTTTACTAAAATGAGAAGCTTGGGCCGCGTCGATTTGATTCGCGACCCATCGCTTTTTCTACTTGTCGCCAGTTCATACTGTGAAAGTGTCTGATGAAAAACCAAACAATCCTTGTTCCTGTTGTGCTCGCTGCACTGTTATCGGCTTGCGGTGGTGGCAGTAGCTCGACCACCAGTACTTCGGGGGTCGCCGTGGTACCGCCCGTGGTGATACCACCCGTTTCGACCAGCATCAGCGGCGTAGCGGCCACCGGCGCGGCGATACTCAATGCCAGCGTCACCCTGACCAGCGCCGCCGGCAGCAAAGCCTGCAGCATCACCGACGCCAGCAGCGCCGCCTTTGTCTGTGATACCACCGGCCTCGTCGCCCCATTTTTACTCACTGTCAGCGGCGTCTCGAATGGCACCACGGTACAATTGAGCAGTGCCTCGACCAGCACTGCCGGCACCACCAACATCACACCGATTACGAATGCCATCGTCGCCACGACCGCCAATGCCGATCCGGCCGGACTCGATTTCGCCAATTTCCAAGCCATTTTAAAAAGCAATCCCAGCGCTTTCGATGATGCCAAAAAAGCCTATCAAACGCTACTCGGCGATTTGATGACGGCAACTGGCAACCAAGGTGCCGATCTGGTATCGGGCAAACTGGTGGCAGGAAACAGTGCCCAAGATACCCTGCTCGATGCCATCCATCTCGACGTCAGTGGCGGCAGTATCACGATTTCGACCATGGCCGGTTCTGCCGATGACACGCCCAAGCAATTACAGATCTTTGTCAATCAAACGCCGGCTCAAGTCGCGACCGGCGATAAAACCCAATTGCCGGTTACGGCCACGGTAGGTGGCGTGTCGGTCGATTTGACCAAAAAATCATTCAGCGCCGCAAGCCTCGCGAATTTGCAACTTGCATTGAAAAATTGCTTCAGCAGTATGGTGGCGGTGCGCAACAGTAAAAGTGCCAATTGCGGCGGCTTACTGGTTGACGATGTGACTGCCCCCTTACTGGCCGGCGTACCGTCGGCGTATTTAGCCGGCGGCAGCAGCGGCAGCGCACAGTTCAGCAGCTTGATCAACGATGCAGGGATGGATAATGCCGTATTCAGTCTGCCGCAGATCATCCGTGTCAACAGCACCGATAGCCAAGGCAATGTTAACAAAGTCTGGCTCAATTTCACCTGGGTGCGTTCCGATGGTTTGTTCGGCAGCCTCGATACCGTCGCCCAAATCGTGACCGCCCCGAGCACCAGCGAATCAGGCTGGCGTTTGGTCGGCAATCAGCGCACCCTGCTCAGTCGGGTACGCCAGTATGCAACGCGGCGGATTTGGCTCAACCCGGCCAATGCGACTACCGGTACCGATGCTTACACGGCGGAATTGCAGCTCGATATAGGCGTGGCCGATAAAAGTGGTACGGCGGTCGACTTCGCGATCGTCACCGGTCCCGGCTTGCCGGCCGCCGGCATGCTGTTGCGACCATCGAGCGGTGTCTGCAGTACCCTCAATTTGAGCGGGCAATTGCTGGCCACCGATATCAGCGGCGATGACGCCACGGTAGCGGCGACTCGTATCAAAGCACGGGCCAATTGTGCCAATAAATTCCGCTTCGCCGGGGTGGCCATCGATCCTGCCAAACAAAGCCAGTTCATTGCGCCGACCGGGGTCAATTGGCTTACTCCACTGCTCACTGACGCACAGCTTGCGAGCATCAAACCGTTCAGCGTCTACCATATCCGCACCTATCAGGGTGGCGTAAAAACGGTACCGAGCCACAACTACGAAGTGCTGACCCAAAGTGCACCGGCGACACCGACCAGCCTGCGTAGCTATCGCTGGCAAGATGCTTCGGCCGCGACATTAGCTATGCTCAAACCGAGCAGTGCCAGTGCTTTTGCCGGTGGTGCCAGTTTTCCGGTCAGCTGGACCGGGCGCGACGGCGTCCCCGCTGTGACCGGCGCAACGATACAGATTTTGACCAGCAAAACCGGTGCGGTCGTCAGCGGCAGCGCCAGCAGCAAGCCGCTGTTGCCAGGCGTGAGTGCGAGTTTGAATGTGTTCCCCGATGTGGCTTTGGTAGCGTTCCCCGCGGTCACGGACCTGAATGCCAGTGGCAATTTCAGCTTCCTTGGCCTCTCTTCCATGCGTGGTAATGGCTTGTATTTATCGACCAGTTACGAATACGACTTTTAAAATAAGCCGCGCCTGACATTCGGCAAAAACCCGCGCTGCAGCATCTGCAGTGCGGGTTTTGTTCATCCGCGGCGAGTCTCAGAAAGCGCGCTGAGGTCAAGCCGACTAAGTCGTTTGTCAAAAAAACGCACAGGTATTTGTTGGCAGAGAGGAATTAGAGGATACTGCCTAAGGAGACCTTAGCCTGAACGGCAACAATCTTGCAAAACCGATTTCTCGTCTCTTCACACACACATAGGAGAACGCATGACCATCACGCACTTCGCCGAGCTACTCGCTTACGCGCAAGCTCACCCTGGCCCCGCAGCCGAACGCCAAGGTAGTTTTCTTTCTACTTATTTCGACCATACTGATCCCGATGAAATCATCGCGCGCGGCCCGGCGACCCTGTTTGCCCAAGCCAATGCTCACTGGCGTTTGCTCGATGCCGCCGGTACTGCTGGCAGTGCCCGCATCCGCGTGTTCAATCCCACCCTGGCTGAAGACGGTTTTGTCAGCGAACACACGGTGGTACAGATCGTCAATGAAAACATGCCTTTCCTGGTTGATTCGGTCACCATGGCGATCAACCGCAGCGGCCGCACCGCGCATTGGATCGTGCATCCGCTCATGAGCGTGAGTCGCAAGGCCGGTGGTGACATCGCCGCAGTCAGCACGGTTGCCGCAGCAAAAAGCGCCGGTCGCCATGACCCGGTGGAATCGCTGATCATGGTCGAATGCGACCGCATCGTCAACCTGACAGATCAGCAAGCCTTGGCCGCAGAACTGCATCAAGTGTTAGTCGACGTATCGAGTGCCGTGGCCGACTGGCCGGCCATGCTAGAACGCGTGCACAGCGTCTGCAGCGCCTGTGAAACCCATGCGCCGGCCGAATGCGGCAATGAAGGTGTGGCCTTCCTGCGTTGGCTGGAAGACCGCCATTTCACCTTCCTCGGTGCGCGTGACTACGATCTCAAACGCGATGGCGAGCATGTCAGTCTGGTCGCGATTGCCGAATCAGGTCTTGGTATTTTGCGTGGCAAAGTACAAACCAGCATGGCCCATTTGCCACCGGAAGTACTGGCCATCATGGAATCGGATGAAACCGTGTTAGTCACCAAGGCGATGACGCGTTCCACCGTACACCGTCCGGCCTGGCTCGATTATGTCGCTATTAAACGCTATGATGACAGCGGCAAAGTCATCGGTGAATCGCGCTTCATGGGGCTCTACACCTCAGCCGCTTATGCGGCACCGGTCGACCAAATTCCCCAAGTACGGCAACGCGTTGCCGCCGTCATGGCCAGTGCCGGCGTGGTCCCGCAAAGTCATGCCGCCAAGGCCTTGCAAGCGATTCTCGACGATTACCCGCGCGACGAATTATTCCAGATCGACACCGCCACCCTGACCGAGCATGCCATCGGCATCTTGCGTTTGCAAGAGCGTCAGCGGACTCGCTTGTTCCTGCGGCGTGATCCCTTCGGTCGCTTCACCTCGGCCCAAGTGTTCGTGCCGCGTGACCGTTACAACACCGAATTGCGCGTCAAAGTCAGCAATGAACTGATGATAGCCTTGAACGGCGAATCGATAGAATTCACCCCCATGCTGACCGACAGCCCGCTGGCGCGAATTCACTACCAAGTACGCGCCAAAGAACGGGCGCCGCAAAATATCAATTTGGCCGCGCTCGAAGCGCGCGTCGCCAGACTGGCGCAGCGTTGGGAAGATGACTGCACCACCGAACTGCTGCGCACCCATGGCGAAGGTCTGGGTCTGGCCTTGGCACACCGCTTCGCCAACGCCTTTCCAACCGCCTACCGCGAAGATTTTTCCGCCCTGGTCGGGGCCGAAGATGCCGAAATGCTGGCCGGTCTGTGTGCCACTGCGCCCATGGTCGTCAAGCTGTATCGTCCGCTCGATGCCGATGCCGGCATGCTGCGCTTTAAAATCTACAATACCAGCAAAGTTGCCTTATCCGATTCTTTGCCGGTCCTTGAACATATGGGCGCGCGCGTGCTCGACGAGCATCCGTATCAAATCACCGCTGGCAGCGAACCACTGTGGATCCATGATCTCGGTTTGCAATTGCCGCCGAAAAGTGATTTGGCCGCTATCAAGGCGCGCTTTGAAACCTTGTTTTCGCAAGCCTGGCGCGGCGAAGTCGAGAGTGACGATCTCAACCGTCTGGTGCTCAATACCGCGCTCGATGCGCGCTCGATTGCAGTGTTACGTGCCTGTTCGCGTTATTTCAAACAACTCGGTTTCGCATACAGCCAAAGCTATATCGAAACGGCCTTGAACAAAAATGCCGGCATCACGCAATTGATTGCCGAACTGTTTGGTGCCCGTTTCAAACCCGACTTTGCCGGCGACCGCGCCTCGGCGCAGCAACACATCGCTCAACAACTCGAAGCCCAACTGGCGCAGGTCGCCAGCCTCGACGAAGATCGCATTTTGCGGCAATTTTTTGCCACCATCATGGCGACCCTGCGTACCAATTTGTGGCAAACCGATGCCAGCGGTGCGTTCAAACCCTACATGAGTTTCAAGCTCAACCCGCGCGAAGTGCCGGGCGTGCCGGAACCGAAACCCTTGTTTGAAATTTGGGTGTATTCACCACGCGTCGAAGGGGTCCATTTACGTGGCGGTAAGGTCGCGCGCGGGGGCTTGCGCTGGTCTGATCGGCGCGAAGATTTTCGTACCGAAGTGCTGGGCTTGGTCAAGGCTCAGCAAGTTAAAAACACCGTTATCGTGCCAGTCGGTTCGAAAGGTGGCTTCGTGCTTAAAAATGCGCCGCCTGCGACTGAGCGCGAAGCCTTTCAAGCCGAAGGCATTGCCTGCTACAAGATCTTCCTCTCCGGTCTGCTCGACATCACCGACAACATCGTCAAAGGCAGCATCGTCGCGCCAGCCCAGGTGGTGCGCCATGATGCCGATGATCCGTATCTGGTGGTAGCGGCCGACAAAGGCACGGCGACCTTCTCCGATATCGCCAACAGCGTATCGGCCGACTACGGTTTCTGGCTTGGTGACGCCTTCGCTTCCGGCGGTTCGGTTGGTTATGACCATAAAAAAATGGGCATCACCGCCCGCGGTGCCTGGGAATCGGTGAAACGCCATTTCCGCTCCGTTGGCGTGAACACCCAAGAGACGGCCTTCAGCGTCGCTGGTATCGGCGACATGTCGGGCGATGTGTTCGGCAACGGCATGCTGCTGTCAGAGCATATCGAACTGGTGGCGGCCTTCGATCATCGACACATCTTCATCGATCCCTCGCCCGATGCCGCCGCTTCATTCGCCGAGCGTCAACGCTTGTTCAATTTGCCGCGTTCGAGCTGGGATGACTACGACAAGAGCCTGATTTCAGCCGGCGGTGGCGTGTATCTGCGCGGCGCCAAATCGATCAAACTCAGCGAGCAGGCCCGCGCCGTACTCGGCATCAGCCAGGCCGAACTCACGCCAGTAGAATTGTTACGCGTAATTTTACAAGCACCGGTCGATCTGCTCTACAACGGCGGCATTGGCACCTACGTCAAAGCCACCTTCGAAAGCCATGCCCAAGTTGGAGATAAAGCCGGCGACGCGTTCCGTGTCAATGGCAATGACTTGCGTTGCAAAGTGCTGGCTGAAGGCGGTAACCTCGGCTGTACCCAAAACGGTCGCATCGAATTCGCCCAAAAAGGCGGGCGCATCTATACCGATGCGATCGACAATTCCGCCGGGGTCGATTGCTCCGATCATGAAGTCAATATTAAAATTCTGCTCGGTGCCATCGTCGAAGCTGGTGACCTCACGCTCAAACAGCGCAATGATTTGCTCGCCTCGATGACCGACGAAGTCGGTCATCTGGTGCTGACCGATAATTACTATCAGTCGCAGGCACTCGACATCGCCGTCCACCGTCCTCTGTATGTACTCGATGGTCAGCAACGCTTGATGCAATCCTTGGAAAAGCAGGGCCGCCTTAATCGCGCCATCGAATACCTGCCTAGCGATGACGAAATTTTCCACCGCAAGGGCCGCAAACAGGGCTTGACCGCACCGGAAGGCGCAGTCGTGCTCGCGTACGCCAAAATGTCGGTATTCGACGATTTGGTGGCCAGCAATCTGCCGGATGACCCGTTCTTCAGCAGTGCTCTCAAAGCCTATTTCCCGCAGGTTTTGTCCGAACGCTTTCCGGCCGCGATTGCCGTCCATCCCCTGAAGCGTGAAATCGTCGCCACCTACATCACCAACACCGTGCTCAATCGGGTTGGCGCGACCTTCGTCAATTTCATCGCCACCGAAGCGGCGGCCGGCGCGGCCGATGTGATCCGTGCCTTCACCTTGGCGCGTGAAATTTTCGACCTCGAAGTATTATGGGATCAGATCGATGTGCTCGACTACGTCGTCGACGCCACCTTACAGCTCGATTTACTGAGCAAGCTGATCGCCATCACCCAACGTGCTTCACGTTGGATGTTGCGCATCCGTGCACAGAGCAGCGATCTGCCGACCCTGATTCAGCGCTACCAACCGGCGGCGCGCGAATTGCGTTCGCAATTGAATGATTGGTTACCGCCGGCCGCCTACACGGCTTGGCAGAACGACGCCGCGACGCTTGCCGCCGCCGGTGTTGAAACCAGTTTGGCGCAAAACCTCAGCGCGCTCGAGTACCTGTTCCCGGCGCTCGATCTGGTCGATCTGGCCGCGCTTACCGGCAGCAATCTCGAACAAGTCGCCCGCAGCTATTTTGGGGTCGACGATGCGCTCGGCTTGAGTGGCTGGCGCAGTCAAATCAATCGCTTGCCAACCGAAACACTGTGGCAAACCCAGGCGCGTGGCAGTGCGCGTGACGATGTGTATTCGATCGCTACTCAAATCACGCGTGGTTTGTTATCGCGGCAGGAAGAACTGAGTGCTTGGCATGAGCGCAATGCGGCCGTGGTGGAGCGCCTGACCGGTTTGCTGGCGCTGATCAGCGCCCAAGCGGCCGATCTGGCACCGGTCTCGGTGGCTTTGCGCGAACTGCGACAACTGGCATAAAGACTGTATCAGTATGCAAATCCCCGGCAGCTTACGGTGTCGGGGATTTTTTTTATCAAGGCATCACATTACTGATCGCCTGCGTGCGCGAAAAATCCAGCCCGACGATAGCACGCATGCCCGGTGCGGCAATCGCGGCAATCCACAACTGGGCCGGGAAGCCCGGCACGGTCGATTGCAAATCGATGCTGACCGCGCTGTCTTCCGGTGCCAGCAAAGGTTGCTGCGCACTACCACGCTGGCTCAGCGATCGCAGTGGCAACAGCAAGGGCTTATCGCTGGCGCGATAGGTAATCAAGCTTGTGCTACCGCGCACTTTCAGTGTCATGCTGCTCAACATCACCGTACAACGTTCATCGGCAATCACCGGCAGGGACGCGCGGTTGATATTGAAATTGAACTGACTGGCCTCAAGCGCAAACACCTTACTGGCACAGACAATGGCGCCGGTGATCTCGGTCAAATCAGCCGGTAAGCCCGGCGTACCGCGCGGATTGCGCAATTCGACCTCGATGTTGCGAGGAAGGCTGACCGCCGCTGCGGCTAACATCGGAACACCAGCCATTAACAAGATGCCGAGCACGATATTTTTTTTCATTAAAACTCCTTAACAGGGATGGTGAAACGCATGGCCGGATAGTGCTCCGGAACCAATAGGAGCATTAATTTTTAGTTAAGTTCACTCGTGCGCAGCACTGAAAAACAGTCTTAAAAAAAGGGCATTTTTGTTTGGCAGCAAGTACGAAATAATCACTGATAGCATTGCGTACCAGTACGATGAAGCATGGGAAAAAGACCATACATCTGCCCTTGATGGCAACAATATCCTGTGTTTGACGAACGCCGAATTATTTTCTCAGTCAGCATCCTGAGATGCTGCTGGCTGCGTCACGCTGAGCCGCGCGAAGCGCATAGAGATGCTGGTGCGATCGGCCAGGTTCAGGCTTTGCAGCGCTGGTGCAGCTGCTGTTGGTAGCAGCGCTGAAGTGCTGACTTGTTTGAGTTCAACTACCAGTGCCGAGCTGACCAGACCGTCTTGCTGCTCAGTATGCGCCTTAGTGGCTGTTGTGCTTGTGTTGATGCCGTGAGAAATAGGGGTGAACATCGTAGTCCTTTAAAAAAAAGTTTTCTAATCAGGTATGCCCATGCCGCCTATTTTACTGCCGAGGACCTCGTCATGCCAGCCTCATCAATTCCGGTCGGCAAACCCCCGCAGCGGAACTGTCGCATAATAGAGCAGGGTAGGGATACAATGCGCGCTACCCGGCAGTTTCTTATTTCGCGCACAGACTAGTCAGGCAGGCGTCAAATGGCACATCTCTCGGTACTCGATTTATCTCCGATCGCGGCAGGCAGTACGGCGGCGCAGTCATTTCGCAATTCATTATCCCTAGCGCAACACGCTGAGAATTGGGACTACCGGCGCTACTGGTTGGCCGAACACCATGGCATGCCCGGCATCGCCAGCGCCGCCACGGCCGTGCTGATCGCGCATATTGCCGGCGGCACCAAGCGCATACGCGTCGGTGCCGGCGGCATCATGCTACCCAACCATGCACCTTTAGTGATCGCCGAACAATTCGGCACGCTGGAATCACTCTTTCCCGGGCGCATAGACCTCGGCCTCGGCCGCGCACCTGGATCCGACCAACGCACTGCACGTGCGCTGCGCCGCAATTTAAACAGTGACGCTGATGAATTCCCGCAAGACGTGGCCGAATTACTCGCTTACTTCGCCGACGACGCCAGACTCTCGGTTCGGGCCGTGCCAGGACAGGGTTTGGCAGTACCGGTATGGATACTCGGTTCGAGCCTGTTCGGCGCGCAACTGGCCGCCGAATTCGGCTTGCCCTATGCCTTCGCTTCGCATTTCGCACCACAACAAATGATGGCCGCCATCGAACTCTATCGCACGCGTTTCCAAGCCTCGGCTTATCTCGCGAAACCATATGTAATGCTAGGATTTAATGTTTTTGCAGCCGAAACAGATGAACAGGCGCAGTTTCACGCCACATCTGCGCAGCAAGCTTTTCTCAACTTACGTAGCGGCCGTCCCGGCCCCTTGCCGCCACCGGTAGCCGGCTTTATGCAACAGCTAGGCCAAGCCGAACGCGGTCTGCTGGAACAAATCCTCGCTTGCTCAGCCATTGGTAGTGCTGCCACGGTCGAAAAACAAATGCAAAATTTTATCGACAGCACCGGTGCCGATGAATTGATGATTACTTCCAATATTTTTGATCACGCAATGCGACTGCGCTCGTATGAAATCGTCAGTCAGTTGTCGCTGCGCTGAGTCTGAGTAGAAAAATCAGCGACGCCGTAGGCTGAAAAAAAAGCCTGTCAACCGAAGTTGACAGGCCAGACTGTTGATGATGGCGATGATACTCAGGCAGCACGGGCGCGCAAGTGTTGCCCCAACCAGCGCACACTCCGTGCCAGCACGCGGTACACCAAACGCAGCAGACACAAAGTGCACAGCGCCTCGAGCATGGTAACAAGGAAGCCGAACAAGGCATTGTAACGGCTCATACGCGCGCGCATTTTGTCCATCATCCGTTCGCGTGCAATTTCTATACTGTCGTAAAACGTCGGCACCACTAACAAGGTCAGAAAGGTCGAGGTGATGGTGCCGCCGATGATAGCAATCGCCAGTGGTCGATAAAAATCACCACCTTCACCGAGCCCCAGTGCGACCGGCATCATGCCGGCGATGAGCGCAAACGTGGTCATCAAAATCGGTCGCAAGCGCACGCGGCCAGCCTGCATCAGCGCGTCTTCCCGGTCCATGCCTTCGGCTTCATTCTTACGCGCCGCATCGAGCAAGAGAATCGCATTTTTTGCCACCAGCCCCATGAGCATGATCACACCGATCAAACTCATCAAATTGATCGTGCTGTTGGTAATGAGCAAGGCCAGTACCACACCGATCAGTGACAGCGGCAGCGATAACATCACGCCCAATGGTGCGGTAAACGAGCCGAACTGCATGACCAAGATCAGATACATCAGGCCGATGCCGGATAATAAAGCAATCGCCATGGCACCGAACACTTCTTCCTGATCTTGCCCGGAACCGGCCACCGACAAACCGTAGCCAGGTGGATAATCGAATGATTCTGCCAATTTTTTCGCTTCCGAAATCACCTCGCCGGTCGAACGGCCCTCCACATTGGCCGATACGGTAATCGTGCGTTTGCCCTTGCTGTGGTTAATCCCGGAAGGGCCCTTACCCATGCTGATGGTGGCGATCTGATCGAGCGGCACCATCTGGTTGCTGCCGGATACGGCGATCGGCAAGCGTTCGATGTTTTCGCGGTTGACCCGATCGTCCGGGTGCAAGCGCACCGCCACATCGCGCGTTTCACCGGTAGGATCAACCCAATCACCGACTTCGATGCCGGCAAACGCTACCCGTAAAGCCTGTGCCGCATCATTCGAGGAAATGCCCATGGAATTGGCGAGGCCGCGATTGAGCTCGATCTTCAATTCTTTCTTTGGATCTTGCTGCGACAAGCCGATGTCGACCGCGCCGCGCACACTGTGCAATTTTTCCATATACGCGCTGGTAATTTCGAGCAGCTTGCGCGAATCGGGACCGGTGAATTCTATCTGCACCGGCTTTTGCGCGCCATTGTTCAAATCATCGAGCACCACATATTCCGCCCCGACCAAGGTTTGTATTTTGGCGCGTAAATCAGCGCTGATTGCCTTGGCATTGCGCAGCCGTTGATGACGCTTACCGATGTCGACGTAAATCCGCCCACCCGACGGCGCGATGGTACTGTTGGTATCGCGCACCTCGGGAATTTGGCGCGCTAATTCGGCTGCGCGTTCCATTTTCAACTTGGCGTATTCGAGCGACGACGAAGCCGGCGTGCGCACTTCTATCATCAAGGTACCCGAGTCGGTCGCCGGTAAAAAACTGGTGCCACCCCACTTGACCTGCAAGCCCAAGGCCAGCACCAAACTCAGGAAGGCGATGGCAGCCATGGCACGGCGATGATGCAAGGCCCAGGCGATCACTCTGCCATAGCGGTCGGCTTGCTGATCGAACCAATCATTGAAGCGCGCCAGCAACTTGCTGATGCCGCGTTTCGGTGCCAGATGGTGATCGACTGGGTCGCCCCAATACGCCGACAACATCGGATCGAGCGTAAACGAAATCCCCAAACTGACGAGCACCGAACAGGTCACCGTCAGCGCAAACGGACGGAACCACTCGCCCGGCATGCCGGGCATAAATGCGACCGGAATAAACACAGCGATGATGGAAAACGTCGTGGCGGCCACTGCCATGCCGATTTCTGCCGTGCCTTCGAGCGCGGCGGTACGACGGTCCGCGCCAAGCTGCATGTGCCGAACGATATTTTCCCGCACCACAATCGCGTCATCGATCAACACGCCGATCGCCAGCGACAAGCCGAGCAAGGTCATGAAGTTGAGCGTGAAACCGCATAACCACACCGCGATGAATGCTGCCACCACCGAGGTCGGCAGACTGAGCGCGGTGATCAGGGTAGAGCGCCATGAGTTGAGAAAAGCGTACACCACAAAAATGGTCAGACAAGCGCCAAGCACCAGCGAATCGATCACATTATCGAGGCTGCTTTGCGCTTCCTCGCCGCCATCGCGTGTCACTTCCAACAGCGTACCGGGATGAGTTTGCTCGAACTCGTGATTGATTTCCTTGACCAATTTATGCACTGCCTTGGCCACCGAAACCGTACTGGCATCGCGCGACTTGGTGATCTGCATGCCGACGTTGGGTTTACCGCTACGGATAGATAAACTGTCCAGATCAGCGAAGCCATCGGCTATCGTCGCCACCTGCGCCAAGCGCACGATTTGCTCGCCATTGCGTTTGACCACCACACTTTGAAATTCATCGGGCGACTCGATTCGGCCTACCAGACGGATACTCTCTTCATCCAAGTTTCCGCGCAGCTTACCCACCGGCGCATTGGTATTTTGATTGCGCAAGGCGTTCACTACATCGCTGACCGACACATTATATTCGCGCAATTTTTCGGCCCGCAGCAATACCGACAACTCACGTTTGAGCGAGCCGTTCACGCGCACCGTCGCCACCCCTGATATGCCACGCAAGCGGTCGGCCAGCTTGTCTTCGGCTAAGCGCGAAATTTCCGCATGGCTTAAAGTTTTCGACGACAAAGCCATATTTAAAATCGGCTGGGCCGCCGGGTCCCAACGCTGGATAACCGGTTCGCGCATTTCGGTCGGCATTTTGTAGCGCACGCTGGAGATCACATTGCGTACCTCATCCGAGGCTTCGATCATATTCTTTTTAAAATTGAACATGATATCGAACTGCGCCACGCCTTCATTGGCCGAGGCATTGAGCTCGGTCACGCCCTGCACACTGAGTAAAGATTTTTCCAAACGATTAATGATTTCGCGTTCCACCGTATCGGGCGAGGCACCAGGAAAATTAATGATGACCGACAAACCCGGTACTTCCACATCGGGATTTTGATTCACGCGTAATTTACTCAAGGCCAGTAAGCCCATGGCCATGAGCGCGATGATCATGACAATCGTCGCGACCGGCCGCTTGATACTGAAATCAGATAAAAACATGATTAATTTCCTCGCACAGCAGGTGCCACCGGTGCCGCTTTATTGGCTGCTACCCGGGTAATCGTCTGGGCATCGTGAAAGCCCGAGTTCGGACTACGCATCAGCACATCCCCCGGTGCCAAACCGCTGCGCACCTCATAATTACCGCTGCGTTGCTCGCGTTTGCCGAGCACGACGTCGACCCGTTTGAGTATCGTGCCGGCAACGCGCCAGACATAGACCTGATCACCGGCGCGCACCAAGGCCGCTTCCGGCAGCGTCAAGGCATTCACCGTACTGGCTTCGATTACGCCTTCGGCAAACAAACCGGCCACACGCGGTTGGTTGGCATCGATAAAACCGACTTGTACCTCGACCTGACGCGTGACATCGTTGGCCGCCGGATCGACCCGCGTCACTTTGCCATGAAATTCTTGACCGGTATAACCATTGATACGGAAACTCACCACTTGTCCAACTTTAACGATGGCAATCTTATCAGCCGACACATTGCCAACGAAGCGCATGCTGGTCGGATCGATCACTTTCACTAATTCCTTGCCCAGCGTTGCCGTGTCTCCCGCCGAGACTTTGCGTTCACTGACCACGCCGTCAAACGGCGCGCGCACCACCGTGCGCTGTAATTGTTGGCGTGCCGTGGTAGCGCGGGCGCGGGCGGCCGATACTTCGCTGCGCGCCGCGTCGACTTTGAGCTCGGCATCATCGAGCGCTTGCAATGAGGTCATGCCCGAGGCACGCAGCGTCTTGAGCCTTTGCAGCGAGCGGTCGGCCTGATCCATCGCCAGCGTGGCGCTGCGGGCATTGTCTTCGGCCGAATTGAGGTTATCGCGGATCGCCGTTTCATCCAATCTGACCAGCACATCGCCGCGCTTGACGCCGTCGCCGTTCTCTTTCAACACCTGCAGCACGATGGCTTGTACTTCCGCACGCAGATCGGCTTTGCGTTCCGGCTGTACCGAACCGGTAATCACCGGGCCGGAGTTGATTTCATTGCTGCTGACGATAAACACATCTTCGGGAGCGATCAGCAGCGCTGGCGTCGTCTTATTTCCCCCCTGCCCAGCCGTGGCCGCAACTGGCATGGGCGATTTTGTCGCCTCAGCATCTTTTTGATTGCTACAGCCGACCAAGGACGCACCGATGGCGGCGATGAAGAGTAATTTAGGTAACATGGCAAATCCGGTTGAAAGGCACAGGGATAGACGAATCCAGCAGTATTCCGCAGCTAGCCGACTTGGACAAGCGGTAAATGCCAAAGTTGCACTATTTGTGGATGAAACGCAAAATTTGAGGGATGAACGGTCAGCCGTGTGTCAGCAATCGAGCGACTGCTCTGCCAGTAAAGTGGCCAGTAAGCCTGCGGCAGCATCTTCTATGTAGTCGAGCACCTGTTCGAATCCTGCGGCACCGCCATAATATGGATCGGGCACTTCGTCCGCCTCGGTGGTGATCGCATAGTTCATGAACAAGGCCACTTTATGACGATGCGGCAGCGGACAGGCCGCTTCTAACAATGCCAAATTGTGTTTGTCCATTGCCAGTAGTAAATCGAAGCTGGCAAAATCGTCGGCCTTGATTTGCCGTGCTCGGAGGTGTTGTAAATCATAAGAGCGCAGCAAGGCAAAATGTTGTGAGCGCGAATCGGGCGCTTCGCCGATATGTTGCAGATGTGTGCCGGCCGAATCGATATGTAAACGCTGACCTAAGCCGGCCACTTCGAGCTTGGCGCGTAGGATAGCTTCTGCTGTTGGCGACCGGCAAATGTTGCCTGTGCAAACGAACAGTATCGAGGTAATGGCATGCATGTCGGGATGGCGGCTATAAGTTCCGGTAGTTTATCTTACACGTGACAACTGAAATGAAATGTCAAAAATCGATAAATCGGGCCGTGTTATGATGCCCTCGTTCCTATTTTGAGTTCCCTCGATGATGACTTTCAGCGCTACGGCCAGTGCCCCTTTTCCCTGTACCTTGCGGCCCGCTACGGCGGCCGATGCCACTGCCATCGCCACGCTGGTCAACAGCGCTTACCGCGGCGACAGCAGCCGTCAAGGCTGGACCACCGAAGCCGATTTACTGGCTGGCCCACGCATCTTGGCACCCGAGGTGCTCGATTTGGTGGCCGCCGCCGATTCTCTTATTTTGTTATGTGTACGCGACAGCGAGCTGATCGCGTGCGTGCAATTGAAAAAAGACCGTAGCTCGGCCTACTTAGGTATGTTCGTCGTGCGTCCCGGTTTGCAAGGCCAAGGCTTAGGCAAATATTTCATGCACGCGGCCGAACAGCATGCGCGTCAATTGTGGCAAGCCGAAACGGTGTGGATGACTGTCATCAGCATCCGTCCCGAACTGATCGCCTACTACCAGCGGCGTGGCTATGTCCGTACCGGGCGCACCCTGCCGTTTCCACACAATGCCAAAGAAAGCATGCTCGTTGAGCATCTGGAATTTGATGTGTTGGAAAAATCACTGACGCCGGAACACCCATAAAGCAACACACAGCGCGCTGCCGATGGCGTAGAGCCAGCCGGTATCGCTGCCGCTGAGGTAGGGATAGAACATCAGGGCCACGCCAGTCCACTTGATTTTGCTGTGCGCGTGGGTTTTACCGAAACGGTAGGCGGCGTAACCGATGATGCCAAACACGATAGCCCCGAACAGATAGGCTGGGGAGGGCAGTAAGCCGAGCAACAACTGTTGTGCCTCATCGGGGTTCATCATAGCTCTCCGGCGGCAGGTCCGCGCTCAAGACAGCAGCAAGATTGCGATCGAGGTAGATATGCCTGCACTAAAGAGCAGGGTGCGTAGTGTCGCCAGATTCGCCAGATACGCCGCGATATAGACGATGCGCAAACCGATAAACAGCATCGCCAACTGATCGACGCGCGCTTGCTCGGCATGCCCTTGCTGCGCCAAAATCACTGCCGCACAAAACAAGGGCAAGGCTTCCCAGCCGTTATTCTGCGCGGCATTCGCACGTTGTTGCCAGCCCTTGAGCGCATTGCTCCAACTGCGCGGATCATGATTATCATACAGTTCGTCAGCCTTGCCGCGCCGCGCTGAGGCGGCCTTGGCTAAACCAATCGTGACAATCGGTAGTAAGCAGGCGCTGAGTACGCACCAGTTGGCAATGTTCATGGTCTTCCTTTCACAGTGGAGCCGCCATCATAGCAAGCATCCTTCTCTTCGCAGGCTAATTTTTGCTTGAAAGAGCCGATTCAATTCGCGCTCTTCCTGTACGGCAAGATTATTCGATCGCACCAAAATGCGGAGTAATAACGCATCATTTCAGCGCGCCAGCCTCGAAAAAAATATATTTTTTTCATATTCCTCATAAATATCAAGGAATTACGAATGCGCACCAGAATGGAACGGTTTTTGCTTAATCGAACAGTTCTATTTCATAGTTGCACTAAATTGGGGATAAAAATGGATGGACTGAGAAACGGCGCCGACGCGCTCTTTGTATTACTTGGCGCAATCATGATCTTAGCGATGCACGCCGGGTTTGCTTTTCTTGAACTCGGCACGGTCAGGTCGAAAAATCAGGTGAATGCGCTGGTGAAAATTCTGGTTGATTTCGCTATTTCAACGCTAGCCTATTTCTTCATCGGCTATGGCGTCGCTTACGGCGTTGATTTCTACGCCTCTGCCGAGGTACTGGCAAATAAAAATGGTTACGAGTTGATCAAATTTTTCTTCTTGCTCACCTTTGCCGCCGCAGTACCTGCCATCATCTCTGGCGGCATTGCCGAACGCGCAAAGTTTTATCCCCAATTGATCGCCACCGCCTGTCTGGTCGGTTTCGTCTACCCACTGTATGAAGGCATCGCCTGGAATCAGCGTTTTGGCATACAAGCCTGGTTGAAGGCCAGCTTCTCGGCGGAATTCCACGATTTCGCCGGATCCGTGGTGGTGCATGCAGTTGGCGGTTGGGTCGCCCTGCCAGCCGTCTTACTGCTTGGCGCTCGCAGCGGTCGCTATATGAAAAACGGTGCCGTAGCCGCGCATCCGCCCTCGTCGATACCCTTTCTGGCGCTCGGTGCATGGATCTTGACGGTAGGCTGGTTTGGCTTCAACGTCATGAGCGCGCAGTCGCTGGAAAAAATGAATGGCTTGGTGGCGCTTAATTCTCTCATGGCCATGGTCGGCGGTACGCTGGCGGCCTTGGTATTGGGAAAAAACGATCCAGGTTACGTGTATAACGGGCCATTGGCCGGCTTGGTGGCCGTTTGTGCCGGATCCGACCTCATGCATCCGCTCGGCGCACTCGCCACCGGTGCAATTGCCGGTGCCATCTTCGTCTCGATGTTTGCACGCACTCAAAATAAATGGAAGATCGACGATGTCCTCGGGGTCTGGCCCTTGCATGGCTTATGCGGCACCTGGGGTGGTTTGGCCGCTGGTATTTTCGGACTCAAGGCTTGCGGTGGTATGGGGGGCGTGAGTTTTATGTCACAGCTCATCGGTACCGGCTTGGGCGTGGCGATTGCGCTGACCGGTGGCTTTGTCATTTACGGCGCGCTGAAACGGAGTATGGGCATACGCCTGAGCCAAGAAGAAGAATTCCAAGGTGCCGATCTGTCGATCCATCATATCTCCTCGACGCCGGAGCGGGAATCGCGCTGGTAGCCGTAGTCCAGTAACTATGCGGTACACAAAGCGTGCGATACCAGCACGCTTTTTTTTCGTCATTGCCCCCCCAGGCTGCCGATTAAAAAAATAAATAAAAAACTCGTCAACCTCACCGTTCTGGCCGGCGTTATCTCCTCATGCAGCACACAATGTACTGCAGCAGACCAACCCACCAGAACAGGATTTATCATGAATAAAATCATCGTCGCTTTGCTCGTCACTTCCTGCGCAATTGGAAGCGCTTTTGCTCAAGCACCAGCCGCTGAAAAAGTCGTTGCCAAGCCAGCGGTAGTCAGCGCTGCAGCGACACCGGCAGCGAGTGTGGAAACACCAGCGCCGACAGCGAAAAAAACGCATCACAAGAAAGCGAAAAAAGCAGCAGAAACAACGCCAGCAACGCCGGCAGCAGTACCTGCAGCAGGCAAATAATTTCTTAAAAAAAAGTTTAAAAAAACAGCGCTGAATTTATTCAGCGCTGTTTTTTTATGTTCGAAAAAAACGAACAAAAAATAAAAAATAAATTAAAAAACTCGTCAACCTCATCGTCTTGGCGCGCGTTATCTCCTCATGCAGCACACAATGTACTGCAGCAGACCAACCCACCAGAACAGGACTTATCATGAAAAAAATCATCGCCGCTTTGCTCGTCACTTCCTGCGCAATTGGTAGCGCTTTCGCTCAAGCACCAGCTGCTTCTGCCGCTGAAAAAACTGCAGCTAAACCTGCCGTAGTCAGCAGCGCCGCGACACCAGCAGCAGGTGCAGAAACACCAGCGCCGGCAGCGAAAAAAACGCATCACAAAAAAGCCAAAAAAGCAGCAGAAACTACTGCGCCTGCAAATTCAGCAACACCGGCAGCAGTACCGGCAATGAGCAAATAATTTCTCACGAAAAAGTTTTAAAAAAAACAGCGCTGAATTTTTCAGCGCTGTTTTTTTTTCTGAAATAGAAACGTAAAAAAAATAAATAAAAAACCCGTCAACGCCATCGCCCCGGCCCGCGTTATTTCCTCATGCAGCACATAATGTACTGCAGCAGATTAACTCACCAGAACAGGATCTATCATGAAAACAATCATTGCCGCTTTCCTCGTTACTTCCTGCGCAATCGGCAGCGCCTTCGCTCAAACGCCGGTAAAAATTGCACCACCTGCCGTTGCCGTCAGTGCTGCCGCCACAGCCTCAGCCACTCATACCGCGGCCAGCAATGCGGCAGCCACTGCCAGCACTGCTAAAGTCGTCACCCCGGGTGAGAAAAGCAAGATCAAACACCATATGGGCGTCAAAGCCGATGCGGCAAGTAAAGTGGATGCCGCCGCCGCCGCAGCAGCAAAATAAATTCTACGTGCTGCACAATGTATAAAAAAAATCGCCGGTTACATACCGGCGATTTTTTATTGTAATTTCTCCATATAAATAATGCGTGGACAGGCATTGGTCCGACTGCTTTGCGGACACCAGTAAGAAATATGGATAGCCCAATGTCGGCAGGAAATTTCGATCAGATCAGCAGTTTTTCCCATTCCCATATTGCAAGTCGATTCCAGCGCTGCACTAATCGACTTACCTTCAAAATAGCCATAGCTGCTCAAACGGCTGATCGCTTGTGCGGCCCGCGACGGTGTCAGGGTACCGGGGCGTACCCGCAGCAAGCCTGTACTGGAATGCAGCTGCATTTCCAGCTCGGGCGGCGCACAACTCCAGCGGCCTTGATCGCGCCCGCATTGCGCCACCCAGTACAGCGGCTGACCCTGCCATTGCGTATGCGGGCGGCAACTGACGTCAGCAAAATTCGCTACTTCCGCGTGTGGTAACAAGGCGTACGCCGTGATCTCGGCCGCTGCCACACCGAATTGACTGCCGCACACACTTTGTTCCAAGTTGGCACGTTCGGCACGGCTCAGCGCGACGGCATAGCTGTCAGCGGCGGCAGCGGGCAGGATGGTGCCGCCCAGCGCAGCGAGACAGAAAAAAATGTATCTTTGTATGGTCTTGACAAGCATGGCGGTGGGCGCAACGATCAGATGCAGGCGGGTAATGTCAGCTATTTTACGCTGAGCGAGCACGCTACTGACAACTGCTCAGTGTATTGGTGCTGACAACAGCCTTATGCGTATGGCATTATTCTGTCTGAATTGATTAAATTCACAATATGATGACGGCATCGCGCCGTCACACCTGAAGCGGCTTTCAAGGGGGCGACCCGCACGTCAAACACATAGCGTTGGCCCGACTGTGTACTGCTGCCACCGAATGGGCTAGGGAAGCGCGGTGTCAAGAAGTCCTCATATAACCAAGGAAACGGCTGTCATGAAACCAGTCATCACCAGCCTGTTAGAAACTGACTTATACAAATTCACCATGTGGCAGGCTTTGCTGCATAGTCATCCTGACAGCCAGACCGAATACCGCTTCGTTTGCCGCAATACGCCAGCCTATCCATTGGCCGATTTACAGGCCGAGGTAGAACGCGAACTCGATCATCTGTGCACACTGCAACTGACTGAAGCTGAACTCGATTATTTACGTTCGCTGCGCTATATTAAAAGTGATTTCACCGACTTTTTGGCACTGTTCCACTTTCAAAGAAAATTCATTCGCGTCAGCAGCCACGGTGACGAACTCGAAATCGTCGCGACCGGGCCGCAGGTCCATGTGATGGGCTTTGAAATTTATGTCTTGCGTATAGTTAACGAATTGTATTTCCGTCGTTTGCAGACAGCTGCCACGCTGGTAGAGGCACGCCGCCGTCTGGCCGATAAAATCACGGCAGTACGCGTCTTCGCGCAAGAACCGCCACGCCTGCACCCGTTCGAATTTTTTGATTTCGGCCTGCGCCGCAGTTTTTCCGCTGCCTGGCAGGAGGAAGTGGTGGCCAGTCTGGCTAAAAACTTGCCGCAATTCTTCAAGGGCACCTCGAACGTTTGGCTGGCAAAAAAATACCAACTCGTTCCCATCGGTACGATGGCGCACGAATACCTGCAATCGTATCAATCCTTCGGTGTACGTTTGCGCGACTTTCAAACCGCCGCACTCGAAGGCTGGGTGCACGAATACCGCGGTGATCTTGGCACCGCGCTGACCGATGTGGTTGGCATGGATGCTTTTTTAGCCGATTTCGATTTGTATTTCGCGAAACTCTTCGATGGTCTGCGCCATGATTCGGGTGATCCGGTGATTTGGGGAGAAAAGGCTTTGGCCCATTATGCGCAATTACGCATTGATGCCCATACCAAGCGCCTGGTATTTTCCGACGGCCTCGATTTACCGCGCGCCTTCGCACTGTATCGGCATTTTGCCGACCGCAGCATGACCGGATTCGGCATCGGCACCAATCTGAGCAATGACACCGGCCTCGAAGCGCTCAATATCGTCATGAAACTGACGGTATGCAATGGCCAGCCGGTCGCCAAACTATCCGATTCACCCGGCAAGACACTGTGCACCGACCAAACCTTCCTCGCTTATCTGCGCCAAGTCTTTGGTCACAAGCTGTGAGCCGCGCGCCAAGGCATGCAACTGCGCGTGCAAGGCATCGTCCCAATTAACTGGCTGCTGTTGTTTGGCGCGCAGATAGTGCTCGCAAAATACCTCCAGATAGGCCGCCAGCGTGTGCGCAGCATGGCTGTCGCCGGCCAGATGCAAACACAGTGCCGCCACCTCTGAGGTACACAAATGCTCATCACAACGTGAGCGGCGCAGGCGATAGCGCGACAACTGTTCCGGGGTCAGGCTGAGCACTGGGAAGGGCAGCAGGTAAGGACTTTTTTTAAAAATTTTCCGCGCCTCCGGCCAAGTGGCATCGAGCAGAATGAACAAGGGCCGCTTAGCCACAGCCTTAGCCGTCGCCTCAGGCGACGGCGGCAGCAAAGTGCTGACCACGCGTTCCGGGGCGACAAATTCACCGGGAAACACCACATACGGTTGCCACTGCGGATCGGCCAATACGGCCAGCAAGGCGGGGTCGACCTCGGTGCGCGCCCAACCGAAGGCCATGGTATCGGGTACGACGTCGGCGATCAGCCAGCCGGTATTGCTGGGTTTGAGTGTTTCATGTTCCGCCATCAGCAGGCACACGCCGGCGCGCGTTGCGACGATAGGCCGCAGCGCGCACAGACAATGGCTCAGTATCAAGCGGCAGCCGCTGCAGCGCTCACCATGCGGGCCACCACGCGCCAGAAATGGTCGGGTACTGCGCAACAGGCGCGCACTGCGCAAGCGTGACACGGCATGGGGCGGAAGCTTGGTGGGTGTGGAGATCATAGGCATCGTTATGCTTGCTCAGACGGTAGCGCTATGCAGCCGCGCGATAAAATTGGCCAGAATGGGGTTGTCATTGTCGTTACGAAAAGCATACAGCTGTATCACCGGACGCGCCGGCACGGTAAGAATTTCACGGAATACTACACCTTCAAAACGCAGCGTTGCCGCAGCGGCTGGAATGGCTGCCACGCCTAAGCCGGCACGTACCAAAGCGAGCATGGTGTGGATCTGGCTCACATATTCAACCACGTCCGGCAGTACCGCCGATTTTTCAAACAAGCCTTGCAACAGCAGATGAAAATATTTCGCTTCATAGGGCGAGTACATCAGCAAGGGTTTGCGGTCGAAGTCGGCGATGGTCGGTTGTAAGGGCCAGTCATCTTGCATCTGCTCCGGAATCGCCAGCACCAAGGTTTCGGCCGAACACGGCAGCGTTTCCAGCTCGCCTTGATCAACTGGTGGGCGTAACAAACCCAAATCGATTTGGCGGGCATCGAGCGCTTCGAGCTGGGCACTGCTGACCATTTCTTTGAGCGTCAAATGCACGGTCGGCGCCATGTCGCGCAATTGCTTGACCAAGGCAGGCAAGAAACCATAGCCAACTGAAGCGGTAAAACCGATAGCCAGCGTACCGGAGTCGCCTTTAGCGATGCGTCTGGCCGTCGCTACGGCCTCATTGGCTAAGCGTAAAATTCGCTGGGCATCGGGCAGAAAACTGCGGCCGGCCGCCGTCAAACGCACTGAACGGCTGTTTCTTTCTAATAGCAAGGTGCCGACCTGATGCTCAAGCAAACGAATTTGCCGACTTAAGGGCGGTTGCGTCATGTTCAAACGCACAGCGGCGCGACCGAAGTGTAATTCTTCGGCGGCAGAAACAAAGCAGCGTAATTGACTGAGTTCGAACATCGATTCAAAAATTGTATTAATTAAGTTGTTTGTTATTCTGTACTTGAATCGCTGAGAATGCAACAATTGCCTTGCAACGGAATACGTACGGCCGGTCGGCATTACCGACTGCGCATGCCTGTGTGGGTGTGGCCGGAACCGATCTGTGTGATGTTCACAAATATAAAAAAATTACGCACAACAGCGTAAAACAATATCGAGACAAGTATGAACACAATTACTGCCGCAGCCAGCCCTGCGCTACCAGCTACGCCGGCCAGTCGCGTCAGATACCTGATTCTGGCCATGCTCTTCCTCGTCACCGCCTTCAACTATGCCGACCGCGCGACCTTGTCGATTACCGGTTCGGCCATGCAAAAAGAATTCGGTCTCGAAGCGTCTTCCCTGGGCTTCATCTTCTCCGCGTTTGCCTGGGCCTATGTGGCGGCACAAATTCCCGGTGGTTGGTTACTCGATAAATTCGGCACGCGCCTGGTGTATGCCGCCAGCATCGCGTTGTGGTCGCTGTTTACCTTATTGCAGGGCATTCCCGGTTTTGTGCTCGGTGGTTCGGCCATCGTCACCTTCTTTGTCTTGCGCGCCGCGGTCGGGATTGCTGAAGCCCCCTCGTTTCCCGGTAACAGCCGCTTGGTCACTGCTTGGTTTCCCAGCGCCGAACGCGGCTTGGCATCAGCGGTATTCAATTCTGCCCAGTATTTTTCCACCGTCTTGTTTGCCCCGTTGATGGCTTGGATCGCCCACTCATACGGCTGGCGCGATGTTTACTATGTCATGGGCGCGAGCGGTTTGCTGCTGGCCCTGCTCTGGCTCAAAGTGATTTACGAACCGCGCCGCCACCCGCGCATCAATGCCGCCGAATTAGCGCACATCGAAGGTGATGCAGCGGCGGCTGCCGGCGTGCCGGCGCAGGTATCGAGCATTCGCTATTTACCGCAATTACTGCGCAATCGCATGTTGATGGGTATTTATTTCGGGCAGTACTTCATTACCACGCTGACGTATTTTTTCCTGACTTGGTTTCCCGTGTATTTGGTGCAAGCGCGCGGCATGAGCATTTTAAAAGCCGGTTTCGTCGCTGCCCTGCCGGCCGTGGCGGGTTTCGCCGGAGGTATCTTGGGGGGCTGGTTGTCTGATCGTATGATCAAACGCGGCTATTCCCTCACGGCCGCCCGAAAAACCCCGATTGTGTGCGGTATGCTCTTATCGACCAGCATCATCTTGTGTAATTACGTCGATACGCACACCCTGGTCATCGCCGTCATGGCACTGGCATTTTTCGGCAAAGGCGTCGGTGCCTTGGGTTGGGCGGTGGTTGCCGATACCTCGCCGAAAGAAGTCGGGGGCTTAAGTGGTGCCTTGTTCAACACCTTTGGCAATACTGCCGGCATCACAACACCGATCGTTATCGGCTTCATCGTGCAAGCCACCGGTTCCTTCTCTTGGGCGTTGGTATTTGTCGGTGCCAATGCGCTGGCGGCGATCGTTTGTTACTTGCTCGTCGTCGGTGAAATAAAACGCGCCCACATCGTGCTGAACTAAAAAATGCGGCGCAGATGTAAGCCGCTCTTCCTTCACGGTTTTTTTAAAATTTTTGATTGAGTTTGCCATGACCAAGTCTGCCTCTCCCGTCATTACTTCCTTACGTGTCGTCCCCGTCGCCGGTCAAGACAGTATGTTGCTTAATCTGAGCGGTGCGCATGCGCCTTACTTCACGCGCAATATCTTGATATTGCAAGACAGTGCCGGTCATACCGGTGTTGGCGAAGTACCGGGCGGCGAAGCGATACGCCAAACCTTGGAAGATGCCGCGCCATTGTTAATCGGTCAAAGCCTGGGGCAATGGCAGAGTGTGCTCAATCAAGTTCGCCAAGCTTTTGCCGACCGCGATGGTGCCGGGCGCGGATTGCAAACCTTCGACTTGCGCGTCACCATCCATGCCGTCACGGCCTTGGAATCGGCCTTGTTGGATTTAATGGGACAATTACTCGGCGTGCCGGTTGCCGCCTTGTTAGGCGAAGGTCAGCAACGCGACAGCGTCGCCATGCTCGGCTACTTGTTTTACATCGGCGACGCCGACCGCACAGACTTACCGTATCGGCGTGAGCGCGATGCCGACGATGCCTGGCTGCGCTTGCGCAATGAAGTCGCGCTGACTCCGGAAGCAATTGTGCGCTTGGCCGAAGCGGCCCATGCACGCTATGGCTTTCAAGATTTTAAACTGAAAGGTGGCGTGCTCGACGGTGATGCGGAAATCGCTGCCGTCACGGCATTGGCCGAACGTTTTCCCGAAGCGCGTATCACCCTCGACCCTAACGGTGCCTGGTCATTGGCCGAAGCGATACGGCTGTGTAAAGATAAGGGCCATATTCTGGCCTATGCAGAAGACCCCTGCGGTGCCGAAAACGGCTATTCAGGGCGCGAAGTGATGGCTGAATTCCGCCGCGCCACCGGCCTGCCAACCGCCACCAATATGATCGCCACCGATTGGCGTCAAATGGGCCATGCGATTCAATTGGGCTCGGTCGACATCCCGCTGGCCGATCCGCATTTTTGGACCATGCGCGGCTCAGTACGGGTGGCACAAATGTGTGCCGAGTGGGGCCTGACTTGGGGTTCGCATTCGAATAATCATTTCGATATTTCCTTGGCCATGTTCACTCACGTTGCCGCCGCCGCGCCCGGTAACATCACCGCCATTGACACCCACTGGATTTGGCAAGATGGCCAAGCCCTGAGCAAACAGCCTTTGCAAATCGTCGGTGGAAAAATCGCGGTGCCACAAACGCCGGGCTTAGGGGTGGAAGTAGACTACGATGCCCTCGAAGCCGCGCACCAACTGTATTTACAACATGGTTTGGGCAGCCGCGATGATGCGACAGCGATGCAATACCTGATCAAAGATTGGAAATTTGATCCGAAACGGCCGTGCTTGCAGCGTTGAGGCGCACCCCGACTCAGGGATTACACGGCAGCGCTGCCATAACGCCGGAACAACGCAGCGCGCCGCGCCGGATCGATATTGATACGGTTCAGATCGCCTTGGGCCCACTCCAACACGCGCGGGTCCATGATGGCGAACCAGAGCGCGGGAAACAGCGCGACTAAGAACATCCCGAAATATCCCTGCGGTAATTGCGGTACAGAGTCATAGTCGCGCAAAACTTGATAGGGCAAATTCGGATGGGCGTGGTGGTCCGAGTGTCTTTGTAAATGCACGAGCAAGAGATTGGAAATTTTAAAATTACTGTTCCAAGAATGCTGCGGCTCGCAACGTTGATAGCGCCCGTTGGCATCTTGCGCACGCAATAAACCGTAGTGCTCGATGTAATTGGCCGAAGTCAGCTGCCACCAGCCGAAAGCCGCAGCGATCAGCAGAAACGGCAGCACCAACACACCCCAGAACAGTGTCAGTAAGGCATACACGGCCAGCGTAAAGCCCCATTGCTGCAAAATTTCATTGTGCCATGACCAACTGCGTTTGCCGCCGCGTTGCAGGCGTGTGGCTTCCAATATCCAGCCGCGGCGCAAGGTGCCGGGGATTTCGCGCGCCGCGAAACGATAAATCGATTCCCCCATGCGTGACGAAGCCGGGTCTGCCGGCGTGGCCACATCTTTGTGGTGGCCCTTGTTATGCTCGACCATGAAGTGGCCGTAGCCGCAACAGGCTAACACCAGCTTGGCGGCCAGAACTTGTTGACGATCCATCAGCTTATGACCGAGCTCATGCCCGATGGCGATACCGACGCCATTGATCAAACCCGCGCTCAGCGCCGCCCCCAACAGGGCCGGCCAAGACCAAGCCCAATGCGTCACCGTGTAGGCCATGCCGATCAGCGCCACCCAGTGCAAGGCCGTGGCACAGTATAAGACATGTACGAAATAGCGATCCTGTTTCAATTCCGCGACTTCTGCCTCCGATGGATTGGCGTGGTCACGCCCAAAACACTGATCCAACAGGGGTAAGACAAAATACGTGATCGGCACCACCGACCACAGCCAAGCCCCTTGCTGGAAGTGTACGGCCAAAGCCGCCGAGCCCAGCGGTAACAGGGCCAACAGCAGTGAACTCAGATACCAGTAGCGCTTATGCTTGATCCACTTGCGTTCGAGCGCGTCGGCCCAGTAGTGCGGGTTGAAACTTGTCATGTTGGTCTCCGTGATGGTGGTCTGGCTGTATGTGCGCATCGCCAGTGTGTTTATTGTCAGCCTTTTATTGGCGCAAAAGTGATATAAACTGGCACTGGTTTTATCGATAAATGCTCATTTTTTGGATCTCACATGCAAGTCTGGGAACAAGTCAGCAAACTTCTGGGTGTCGTGCCGGTGATATCGGGTGTGCTTGCCATCGGTAGCGCTGGCGCGTCGTCCTTGCGGGCCGAACGGTATTTTTTTCAAGCCACGCAACGCCAGATTCCCGCTTTGCCGGCCATGGTCTTGCTATCCCATTTAGGTGGTGCACGAGCGCACGAAGGACTGTCCGAGGCGTCGCAGTTCGATTCGATTCCCAGCTTCTCCGCTGCCATGGCGGCGAATTGTGCGACCGAGTGGCGCTTCGACGGTGCGATTGATGTCGCGGTGTTTTACTTTTGTGAACCGCTCAGTGGCGACGCCATCCGCTTGCAAACCCTGCTCAGCAGCATGCCGGGCTTGGTCCCCTTCAACGATGGCTTGGTCAGTGCGCTGGCGCGGCAGATTGTCGATGAATTAAGCCAAGAGCGCACCGATGCCGCCTATTTGGCAAGGCTGGCTGCCCTCATGGTAGAACAAGCTTGTCGCGCGCTGGAAGGATTACGCAGTGCCGCCATCCGCCCGCCCAATCTGCAATTAGGACGTTTGGAAGTGGTACTCGGGTGGATGCAAGCAAACTTGGCCGCCAGCTTGTCGATGGCCGAATTAGCGCAGCGCGCCGGCATCAGTACTTCGCATTTCCGTCGCTTGTTCCTACAAGCGATGGGCAGCACGCCGCATCGCTATATTTTACGCTTGCGCTTGCAACGCGCCGCCGAGCTGCTGACACAGACTGACCTGGCCATCGAAAGGATCGCGCAAGACTGTGGCTTTGGGAATCAGAGCCACCTGACCGCGAGCTTTAAAGCGGCTTACGGGGTGACGCCGGCGCGGATGAAGAAAAAAGCCAAGTTATCGCAATTTTCGCAGGGGTTTTGATGAACTGCCAGGGAAACGCAAATTTAATCCAAGCGGTTTGCCCGCCGCCATTGAGGCGCACTGCTGCGTTGCCTCCTCATTGGCAACGGCCCATTCCACTGCGATTAACTCTGCGCTTCCTTGGTTTTACGTGAATGAGACCCGATTGCTTGCGCATGTGTCTTATGGGCTTCTACATAAGAGCGCAGCACGGCATTGATGCGGGACTGATAGCGTTTACCGCCGTGCTTGAAAAAATCGAGCACTTCCGCATCAATACGCAAGGTGATTTGCTGCTTCGTGTGCGGCAACTCCGCGGCTGCTTTCATCCAAACCGCATCAGGCAGAAACGCTGCATCGCTGTAGTCGATCTGCGCATCAGGCATTGACGCCACGGCATCGAGTCTGGCTTTTTTCTCGGGGCTTAAGCGCGGCAGCTTTTTCAGGTCAAGAGTGCGTTTCACGATATTTCTTTCTTTCATCGGCATTGGCTTTCCTCGCAGAGATAAGGCGTATGGTTTCCGCGTGTCGAACGGTATAGACCACATACAGGACTGCCGAGTAAGCCAGTCCAATCGTGACCCATCGGTCTTCCCCATAGTCCTCGCGCCCGTCGTAGACTTCTATCCGTCGGGTATCGTAAAAAACCAGCTCGGCATCCTCGAACGAAATACCATGCTTATTCAGGTTGCGTGCCGCCTTATCGGCATTCCATTCAAGTTTCATCAAAAATCTGACGGACAGTTTGCAAGCCTGAACTTGGGGCCGGTGAGTGACGGAGACGCGACGCGCTGGGATGCAAAGCTTTTCAGCAGACTTTTCCACCGTCGGACCAGACGGGCTATTGAGTTGTTACGCTTTCATTGTAGCTTCTAATTGTAGTTACTTAAAGAAAAATTCGTCAACGGCTGATAGCAAGTGTGTTGCTGCGCTCAATGTTATGCGCCTGCTCCCTTGCTTTTTGGACTGGCTCGCGCCATGCCAGCTTCTCTTGCTTGTTAAACAGCGTTGAGAACTTCTACACGTCGTTTCCGTGCCATATTTTGGTATGATCATGCTGAAATATGGCACATGATAGCCGACGCCCTGTTCTCCCCTTCGCTGCAGAAAATACTGGCCTTGTTGTTCGTCCGGGTTGATGATGCTTTTTACCGGAATTGAGCGAAAAGCCCCGTCTCTTCAGGTCGGGGATGGATAGCTCGGAAGGCGAAGCCTTCCTTGCCTTGAACTCTTGATTTAGTGTGGCGTTTGTTGTTGCTCAATGTACTTGCGAATCACAGCAATAGGAGCGCCACCACAGCTTCCAGCAAAGTAGCTGGGCGACTATAAAGCGCCACCCCATAACTTCTTTTGAATGCTCGGATATTTTTTCTTTCGAATCATCAAACTTGATATTCCCTTGAGACTATTGACCAGTTTTGACACGGCCACTTTAGGCGGGTAGTTCAGCAACAGGTGAACGTGGTCGTCCTCACCGTCAAACTCCACCAGTTCCGATTCAAAGTCATTGCAGACACTGGCTAATATTGGGCGTAAATCGTCAAGAATGTCTTTTGTGAATACGCCACGTCGGTATTTTGTCACAAAGACCAGATGTACATGCATCATAAAAACGCAGTGTCTTCCCTTACTAATATCGTTGTTGTCTTCGCTCATAGACCAGAGTAGGATCGAACTATGCAAAGACTTCAAGCCTTTAAATACGAACTGATGCCAGACGGCAAACAGCAGCGCGACATGCGCCGCTTCGCTGGCGCGTGTCGGTTCGCCTATAACAAGGCTTTAGCGATGCAAAAATCCTTATACGAACAGGGTCAGAAAAAACAGGGATATGCTGGCCTGTGCAAAAGTCTTGTAGGATGGAAGGCAGAGACGACTTGGCTGACAGAAACGCCATCTCAGGCATTGCAGCAAACATTGAAGGATTTGGAACGAGCCTATAGCAATTTCTTCGCCAAACGTGCCGACTTCCCTCGCTTCAAGAAAAAAGGGCGGGGGGATAGTTTCCGTTATCCTCAAGGATGCAAATTAGATCAACCCAACAGTCGTATATTTCTACCTAAGCTCGGCTGGATTCGTTACCGCAATAGTCGTGACGCGTTGGGTGAAGTGAGTAATGTCACTGTTAGTCAGTCTAACGGCAAATGGTTCGTTTCGATTCAAACCGAGCGCGAAGTTGAGCAGCCATTGCCAACGGCGACAAGCGCCATCGGCATCGATGTCGGCATTGCGCGGTTCGCCACCATGAGCGACGAGAGTTTCATTGCGCCGCTCAATAGTTTTAAGAAACATCAGCAGCGCCTTGCACGCTATCAACGTCGCATGAGCCGCAAGCTCAAGTTCAGCAGTAACTGGAAGAAGGCGAAAGCCCGCGTCCAGAAGATTCACACCGTCATCGCTAACACCCGAAAAGACTTCCTGCACAAAATCACAACGACGATCAGCCAAAACCACGCGCTCGTTTGTATTGAGGATTTGCAAGTACGGAACATGTCCAAGTCTTCCAAGGGCAACAGCGAACAACACGGCAAGATAGTGAAACAGAAGTCCGGCCTGAATCGCTCCATTCTCGACCAAGGCTGGGGCGAGTTCAGGCGGCAGCTCGACTACAAGGTGTCGTGGAATGGCGGCACGCTGCTGGCCGTTCCTCCACACAACACCAGTCGCACTTGCCCGTGCTGCGGTCACGTATCAAAGGACAATCGGCAAACACAAGCAAAATTCTTGTGCGTCGATTGCGGCTATGAAAATCACGCCGATGTGGTTGGTGCGATCAATGTTTTAGAGCGGGGATACCGCTTGTTAGCCTGTGGAGAGTCGGCGCAGTCAGGCCGCTCGATGAAGCAGGAACCCACCGAAGCGACTCAAGCAGTTTTTGTTTGAGCGCCGTAGGAATCCCTGTCCTTTAGGGCGGCGAGGATGTCAAACGACACTGCTGTCGGCTTTGTCGTCGGCCGAGCAGATACTGGCCCGCCCAATTAATCCAACGCAGTTTACGGTGGCGGAATTCAGAAAACGACAGCAGGAACAGCAGCATTTTTTAATGCGGGTATTAGAGCAAGAAAAACTGTTTCTTATAGGAGACGAAGATGTCCTCAGACGCCTTGGCGAATCTGCTCAAGATTCGTAAGCTCAAGGTTGAAGCTTCCAGTCTGCGCGAGTTTGACGGTCTGGTACGTTCCGCTTGTGAGCGCGCGCCTGACTGAAACGAGCCGAACGATTTGCAAGGGCAGAGAATCTTCTACCCGTTGCAGCCACTGGTGCCGGCGCTACGCACCGGCAACGGACGGGCGTGGCGGCGAGACCAAAGCCCCTTGCTGTAGCAAGACGTGAAGTTAAAGTCGGTGATCCGCGACACCCCAGCTACAACGACACAAGGCGTTGAGCTGAGGGCGGGTGTATGGACATGCTTGTCGGTAAAAATCAGCCGATAGCGTATGTTGTTACATTTACAAAGCTAAAGCGGTAATTTGAAGCTGCATTCCTTTGCTGGTATAAATCGGAGTAGCTTGAAATCCATTGACTATAATGTTGCTGAACGTACCTTGTACCGTACCCGCCGAAACAATCGTCAATACGGTACCCACCGCTGGTGTTACTCCGGCAGCGAAGCTGACATTCAGTGTTCCCGCCAGCGTAGCGACCTTGGCTACATTAATTGAAGTTTGACCGATGGCACTCACAACGACATTCAATGTTGCCGCAGGTAAGCTGGTCATATTCCCTCCAAGCAGTAATCCTGCTGGTGCGCTACAGCTCAATGTTCCGTTGGTAACATACACGTCACCAGTACCAAACGCCGTAGCAGAATCGCCTATCAGCGTACCGCCATTAAGGATGGTTCCGCCGCTGTAGCTGTTGTTGCCAGTTAAATGGAGTTTTCCTGTGCCATTAAGCATCAGCATACCTGCGCCGGCAATATTATTTTTCCAGCTGTCGAGTGCATTAAATCCACCTTGTGCCGCGTCCATCGTTACACTGACATCACCGTTGAAATTGCCGTAGCCGTCCGCCGCCGCGAACAAATTGAGACGCCCCCATCCCTCTGCATCATCCATGACCGGATAACCCGATGCCAGTGCCGTACTTTTTAACACGACACGACGCTGTGCTGCAGTTAAATAAGGCAGGCGAGTTTCAAGCAGCAATTCTGCGCCCATAGGAACGACAGCCGCTTGCTTGGCATCGCCGATCTGGCTGAAGCCATATGTCAACCGACGCAAATAATTAGCCTGATTAGTCGACCAGCTTGAAAAACGATCATTTGCTGCAGTGCCGGAATGTGCAAAGGCAGTAAAAGCGGCTTGATCCGCTACGCCAGCAGCTGTCATCAAGCTTGAGTGTGCCTGCGCATAAGCTTTGTTACGCATATCAGGCACTGTGCTTGTGCTGCCGTCAGGATTACTCGTTGACTGGACAGAATTGGCATACAGTGCAGCGGTAATGACTGCTTGCGCTTGTATGCGCCCACCAATGACATCTAATGGCGAATGCATGCCAGCATAAATTCGATTTTCGCCTAACTCTAATGCACGCGACAACATCTCTTGAAAACGCTCGGGTACGACATATGCCATCATCAAGGCGTCACGCATCGCTTCGGCCGAATGTCCACTGATGAAGCCACCATCCGTTGTCGGCGTAGTCGATACCGCGGGAACCAGAGTTGGCAGCAGGGCGACACTGCCGGACCAACGCCAAGGACGTGCATATTTAAAAAACCGTTTGGCCGGCTCGGTGGAGCCGAAGGCCGGACTGTTGAGGAAGTCAACCACGGTTCCAAAACTTGTATTTCCAGCAGAAGAACCAACCCCCAGATTGTTGCCGGAGTCGTTATACAGAACCGTTGCCGCATCGGCAGCGACGCTGGTAATCGAGGTAGTTTGACCGGTGGCAGTTCGCCAGACGGTGGTTAACGGTCCCATACCGTCGGCAACACTGTAGCCTTTATTGCGACGATCATCTAAGTATGCGGCCGTTGCTTGATCAGCAGTTCGGCTGGCGGTTGCATTGATCACATACTGAATATTCGCATCGAGAATAGCTGAATTGGTTTTCTTACCATCGCTAGGATCGCCGGGAAGGCCTTTCCAAGTTGATGTGGTAACAGCTGGAAAACTACCGACCGCTGGCGCAGACGCACCGGCATCAACAAGTAAAGTGCTTGGCGTCCAAAGACTCAGAAAACCAGCTACCACGCGCACGCCGGCATTGGTGTCTGCCGTAGCATATTGGGCATATCCACGCTGGTTGGTGTATGCGTAGTTCACATAGGGTAAGACTTTGCTCGTATCTTGAACGGGCGCTGCATCCACATAGCCGAGTCCAGTTGGCGCGGAAATAGATACCGGCACAGGTACTGGTACCAGAGCGACCGAGCTGGTGCTTCCTCCGCAGCCAGCCAGCATGAATGCCAGTGAAACAGGCAATAAAGTTAAAACAGGAAGACATCGAAAGTTATTCATTTGGTATCAGTATGATGTTGTTAAACGGCATATTTTAAATAGCAAATATGACGAAGCAATTACCGATACGCGCTTTAACTAGTCGTGCATGTGACTTTTAATCCACAGGTATGCTGGTTCGCTTGATCGCAAGTCCGGAGCAAAAAAATACCGCCATCCACGGCTAATGCCGTTCAGTTAAGCAGTTTTTCGCACAATACGAACGGCATAGCGGTTTGGTCTAGCCTTGACGGCCCGGTCGTATTGACGATCGGGCCGTTCGTCATTGAGGAGGCTAACCAGCCTTTCGCGTAGATGCTTCATCGAAGCGGGCAGCTTGCCATAGGATCTGGTGACGGCAGCCCAATGCAGCTCGAACTGGATCAAGTGGAATGCCCGGATAAAGCTCACTTCAGTGGGCTCGCACTTGACCGTCAAGGCCGCCTTGGCGATCTCCAGGCGGATCAGGTTGTAGGCAATCAGAGTGCCCCAGATTTCCTGATAGACGCCGTCTGTTGTTTTCGAGCGCAGGGTCAGCGCTGTGCCCAGCATTGTTTGCTTGAGTTCGCGGTAGCTCGTCTCGATGCCCCAACGACGCTCGTAACAGTTGGCGATATCGACGGGCTTGTAGCGGCGGCGCTCACGCAACGAGGTCAGTAGAACGCGTTTTCGCGCCTGCTGATCGACAACGGTGATGGCACGCGCCTCCCAGAATTCTGCCAACTCGGGGCACTTGGCACGGGCCTGCGGCGACACCCGCATCCGGACGATGCAATCGTTCTCATCGCCCTCGATCAGTTCCCATCGGGTATTTGATTTGGCGGGAATAATAAAGTGGCGATCCGTGCCGTGCTGCGTCAAAGCACACAGGATTTCCGCAGACAGAAAGCCGCGATCGAAGACGGTAAGCGATTTATTGGGCACATCAGCGATCAACTGCTTTGCGTACAACATCTCATTGGTGCCGTAAGGGCCGAACGCGGCACTGTGAACGATATGCGTCGGCAAAGCGGTCAGTGTCACGCCGCGTACTTGCGGATAGCTGGCGAGAGCACCGCTGGCGTAAAGTTGGGCGCCGAAATGGCTCCGGTTCTCGACGTTGTCATGGGTGCGCAACGTGGTGCCGTCCATAGCAAACAGTTGCAGCCCTTTAAATAGATAGGCGCGGCGATCCTGGCCGCTCCAGTGACGGGCGGAGTGATCGAACAGCCACTTCAGCGGTTCGGAACCAAGGCGCTGGCGCGCCTGTGCCGCCGCACTCTTACTGACAAAAGGCGTTTGCGAATCCGGCACCGCCAATCCGAGATCATCCAATACTTCGCCGATGGACTTGTGGCGATACAGCGCCAACGCCACCATTAGCCAAACCACTTGTTCGGCCGGCAGCCGCCGATGGCGAATGCTGGTTGCATCGGTGCGCTTCACGGCCTGTTCGATCCACTCGATAGGCAAATGCTCGCCAAGTCGCCGCCAGTCGGGTGACTCAAGGTGGTTTGCCAGGAAATGAAGGGTATCGTCGAACATTGCGACGAAGGTTAACAGCATGCCGTAACGTTTACAACCACTAAATAAAAATGCCGTTCAGTCTTAACTGAACGGCATTAGCCATCCACGGCGGTATTTTCAGTTATTTTCGGAAGAAGATTTCTTTACTCAGAGGAGAATTTTTTCATCTGCTTTGCGAACCTACAGCAAGCCCATCACACATCAATATTCCCCGCCCGCAACGCATTCGATTCAATGAAGGCACGGCGCGGTTCGACATCGTCACCCATCAAGGTGGTGAAAATCTGATCCGCCGCGATGGCGTCTTCGATCTGTACCTTCAGCAAGCGGCGCACGGTTGGGTCCATGGTGGTTTCCCATAATTGCATCGGGTTCATTTCGCCCAAACCTTTGTAGCGCTGTTTCGAGACGCCGCGTTCGGCCTCGTCGCGTAACCACAGCATGGCGTGGTGGAAGTCTTGCACGGCGATTTCTTTCATCCGTTCGCCTTCACCACGGCGCATGAACGCGCCGGCGCCGAGTAAGCCCTTGAAGGTCGCGGCGGCATTGGCCAGCACTTTATAATCGGTGGCTTCGACAAAATCGGCTTCGATGCTGGTGACCTTGATGTTACCGTGATGCAGACGCTCGATGCGTAAGCTCAGCTTGCCGGTCAATTCATCGCTGCAGACGATGGCTTTGACGGCGGCGTCGTTGATGGTGGCCGTCAGTGCCTGGGCCGATTGTTCGGCATCTTCCGGCGTGTCGAGCTTGAGCGTGACACCGGTCATGATGGCAGTGAGGGCGGCGCGATCGATCATGCGTGTCAAACGCGTCATGATGGCGTTGGCGAGGTTGTATTGACGAACCAGTTCGGCCAGCGCTTCGCCGTTGATCGGGTCGGCACCGGTGGCGGGAATCAGGGCGGCACCGGTGAGTGCCACGGTCATCATGTAGCTGGCTTCTTCGGCATCGTCTTTGAGGTAGCGTTCATCGCGGCCGGCTTTGACTTTGTACAGCGGTGGCTGGGCGATGTAGATGTGGCCGCGCTCAACCAGTTGTGGCATTTGACGATAGAACAGGGTCAGCAGCAGGGTACGGATGTGGGCACCATCGACGTCGGCATCGGTCATGATGATGATGCGGTGGTAGCGCAGTTTGTCGGCATTGAATTCGTCTGGGCCGATGCTGGTGCCGAGCGTGGCGATGAGGGTGGTGATCTGTTCGCTCGAGAGCATTTTTTCAAAGCGCGCTTTTTCGACATTGAGCACTTTACCGCGCAATGGCAAAATCGCTTGGAACTTACGGTCACGGCCTTGCTTGGCCGAGCCGCCCGCGGAATCCCCTTCGACGATGTAGAGTTCGCACAGGGCCGGATCTTTTTCCTGGCAATCAGCCAGTTTTGAGGACAAGCCCAGGCCATCCATGACGCCTTTGCGGCGCGTCAGTTCGCGCGCCTTGCGGGCGGCTTCGCGTGCGCGTGAGGCTTCAACGATTTTGCCGCAAATAATTTTGGCGTCGTTTGGTCTTTCAGCGAGGAAGTCGGTCAGGGTTTTGGCGACGATTTCTTCCACCGGGCCGCGCACTTCCGACGACACCAGCTTGTCTTTGGTTTGCGAACTGAATTTCGGTTCCGGTACTTTTACCGACAGCACGCAGGTCAAGCCTTCGCGCATATCGTCGCCAGTCACTTCGACCTTGGCTTTTTTGGCGTATTCGTGTTCTTCTATGTATTTGTTGATGACGCGTGTCATCGCTGCGCGCAAGCCGGTCAAATGGCTGCCGCCGTCGCGTTGCGGAATATTATTGGTAAAGCACAGCACTTGCTCGTTATACGCATCGTTCCATTGCATCGACACATCGACACTGATATTCGTGCCTTGGTCCGACATGCGCTCGCCAGTGGCTTGAAAAATCGTCGGATGCAGCACGGTTTTGGCTTTGTTGATGTATTCGACGAAGCCACGCGTGCCGCCTTCGAAGGCGAACATTTCTTCTTTGCCGCTGCGGTGGTCAGTCAGCTTGATGCGCACGCCATTGTTGAGGAAAGATAATTCGCGGATGCGCTTGGCCAAAATTTCATAATGAAATTCGACGTGCGTGAAAATTTCTTCATCGGCCCAGAAATGCACTTCGGTGCCACGCTTGTCGGTGTCACCGATGACTTTGATCGGCGAGCACAGAATGCCGTCGACGGTTTCGATTACACGATCCTGCGGCACGCCGCGCACGAATTCCATGGTGTGGACTTTGCCGTCGCGACGTACCGTCAGTTTCAGCAGTTTTGAGAGGCCATTGACGCAGGAAACGCCGACGCCATGTAAACCGCCCGAGACTTTGTAAGAATTTTGATCGAACTTGCCGCCGGCATGCAGTTCGGTCATGACGATTTCGGCGGCGCTGCGTTTCGGTTCGTGTTTGTCATCCCATTTGATGCCGGTCGGAATGCCGCGACCGTTATCGGTGATGGAGATCGAATTGTCGCTATGAATGGCGACATTGATTTCGGTACAGTGTCCGGCTAAGGATTCATCGATGGAGTTATCGAGTACTTCAAAAACCAGATGGTGCAGACCGGTGCCGTCCGATGTGTCGCCAATGTACATGCCGGGGCGCTTGCGCACCGCTTCCAAACCTTCCAGAATCTGGATCGAGGATGCGCCGTACTGATTCGAACTGGCGGCTTGGGCCTGCGTATTGTCTTGGGTGTGATCGGACATGGCTACCTTCTATGATATTTACTGCGTATTCAGGGGTGGTATCACCAAACGCCGATGGGCGTTCGGTCGGGCCGCGCGGAGCCAGGCAGGGGGCCTTGGTCCGGCTGCCCGTGCCGATTCCAGGGTACAGAATCGGCGCGGTAAGCGAGCGCGGCGACTAGATTCGCATCGGCATGACGACGTATTTAAAGTCGGCATTTTCAGGAATCGTGATCAGCGCCGAGGAATTCGAGTCGCCCAACGAAATCGTGACCTGCTCGCATTTCAGGTTGTTCAATACGTCGAGCAAATAGCTGACGTTAAAGCCGATGTCGACATTGTCGCCACCGTAATCGATTTCAATTTCTTCCAGTGCTTCTTCTTGGTCGGCATTGGTCGAGAGAATTTGCATGCTGCCCGGGGTGATCACGCAGCGTACACCCTTGAACTTGTCCGAGGTCATGATGGCGGCGCGTTGCAAGGAGCGCAGCAATTGTTCGCGGCCCAGCGTGAAACCGTTTTTGTAACCCTTGGGGATGACGCGGTTGAAATCGGGGAACTTGCCTTCTACCAGTTTGGAAATCAGTTCGATGTCGGCAAACGTCAGTTTCACCTGATTGTTGGCGATGTCGATTTGTACCGGCTCGTCTTTGTCTTCGAGCAGACGTTGCAGCTCGATGATGGTTTTGCGCGGGATGATTACTTCGTGGCGTGGGAATTCTTGCTCGACTTCGACTTGGCAATAAGCCAGGCGATGGCCGTCGGTGGCGACAGCGATGATGTTTCGGCCGTCGACTACCAGCAGCAAACCGTTGAGGTAATAACGGATGTCTTGCTGGGCCATCGAGAAATGCACCATGTTAAACAGGTGCTTGAGAGTTTTTTGCGGCAGATTGACGCTGGCATTGAAATGCTCGGCTTCGGCGACGGTAGGAAATTCTTCGGCGGCCAGCGTTTGCAGCGAGAAGCGTGATTTACCCGACTGCACGCTCATGCGTTTGTTGTCGAGCTTGAGCACGACATCGTTGTCATCTGGCAGAGCGCGTAAAATATCGAGCAGCTTGCGTGCCGCGACCGTGGTGGCGACGACTTCGCCGCCCGAACCGATGGCAGCCTTGGTGGTGATCTGTACTTCGATGTCGGTCGACAGGAAGGACACTTGTTCACCGTCTTTGCGTATGAGGATATTGGCCAAAATCGGCAATGTGTGCCGACGCTCGACAATACCACTCACAATTTGCAAAGGCCGGAGCAGCGTGTCCCGGTGGGTTTTAACCAATTGCATTTGACTATCCTCGCTGATGTTGATAAGTGAACCTGATGGCGGGCGGATCGCCCCTTACTGCTACTCTCTGCCACAACTGCTGCCGCGCACCTTGCGATGCACGGCTTACAACAATAAAGCCTCAACCTTTGAGGGTCTGCTCCAACACGTGCAGCTCATGGTTGCATTCCGGGTTTTTGCCGCGGTCTGCCGTGATCTTGCGGACCGCATGCAAGACCGTGGTGTGATCGCGGCCGCCGAACAGTTCACCGATTTCCGGCAAGCTCTTCTGCGTCAGTTCTTTGGCCAGATACATGGCGATCTGGCGCGGTCTGGCGATATTGGCCGGACGTTTTTTCGAATACATGTCGGCGACTTTGATATTGAAAAAGTCGGCTACGGTTTTTTGGATATTCTCGACTGAAATTTGGCGGTTTTGTACCGACAATAAATCTTTCAAAGCTTCCTTGACCACATCGATGGTAATTTCTTTGCCGTGAAAACGCGAGTACGCGAGAATTTTACGCAACGCGCCTTCGAGCTCGCGCACGTTCGAGCGCAGATGCTTGGCCACGAAAAACGCCACATCGTCGGAAAAGTGTACGCCTTCGGAAGTGGCTTTCTTGAGCAGAATCGCTACCCGCATTTCCAGTTCCGGTGGTTCGATGGCCACCGTTAAGCCGGAATCAAAACGCGAAATCAAGCGGTCATCCATGCCCGTAATTTCTTTCGGGTAGGTATCGCTGGTGATGATGATTTGTTTTTTGGCGGCGATCAGCGCTTCAAATGCATAGAAAAACTCTTCTTGCGTGCGGCTTTTACCACCAAAAAATTGGATATCATCGATCAGCAAGAGATCAAGCGAGTGGTAATAACGCTTGAATTCATCGAAGCCCTTACGTTGATACGCCGTCACCACATCGCGCACATATTGTTCGGCGTGGATGTAGCGGATCTTAGCATTGGGATTATCGACCAAGATTTGATTGCCGATCGCATGGATCAAATGCGTCTTGCCCAAGCCGACGCCGCCGTACAAAAACAGCGGGTTATATGACACGCCCGGGTTATTGGCGACTTGAATCGCCGCCGCGCGAGCCAATTGATTGGCTTTACCCGTGACGAAGCTGTCGAACGTCAGTTCGACATTGATGCGGCTTAAATCGCGCCGCGGCGCGGCTTCCGGTGCGGCCGCTTCATGCATGATTTCGACCTGACCAAGGGCCGGGCCGGCTTCGCCATCGAGCCGGCGTGGACTGGCCGGGACGCTGGCCGGGGCAGGTTTTTTATTGTCGCGCGGATCGAGTACGAACAGTACTTCGACATCTTCATCCCAATACTGGTTGGCCAATTCGGAAATGCGATTGGCAAACTGGGCTTTCACCCAATCGAGCTTGAAACGATTCGGCGCAGCGATGCGCAGCTTGCCTTCAGTGAAGTCCAGCGGTACGAGCGACTTGATCCATGCGCTGTATTGTTGCGGTGGAAGCTCTTGCTCAAGTTGGGACGAACAGGCTTGCCAGAAATTTTCCATGTATGACTTTAAATTATTAAATGCAAACGCGCGACGCCGCATTGTTCGGCGCTTGGTACGGATTCCGGCCAGCGCAATCGTGTATTGCTGCCAAGCTTGCTATTGTGTCTGTGCACAAGTAAAGACGAATCGACGACGGTTTAAAATTTGCTTTAAACCTTAGTACGCGGTACCGCGCTAATCCTCTATTTTAACCGCGACTGCAATAGTTATCCACAGCCTTGGAATTAAATTTATTGTTTGCCTTCAGCCAGGCTGCGAATTCGGTATTTGGCTAATTTTTCCCCTAAGTGATTGACAGCCTAGGTAAGAATGGTGTCTAATTCAGGGTTCCCTACCCTATTTTATTGGATGGTGTCTTATTTGTGTTGTTTGAAGCGTTGATACTTGGATGAAAATTCAAGTGGTTTCGGCTCTTTAAGCGAGGTAAGCAAGGCAGCAAGCGATGAGCAGCGGTTTTGGGGCAGTAAAGGTGAAAAGCCTGTTGTAAATGAAAGAATTGTTGCGCAGACAGTAATAAGTTCAGTGTGACAGTTCCTTGGCGCAAGCCTTTACCCGTAATTCCGATTTTTTTTATTGCTCAAATAGCGAGACCAACATGAAACGTACTTACCAACCTTCCGTCGTTCGCCGTAAGCGTACCCACGGTTTCCGTGCACGTATGGCAACCCGCGGTGGCCGCGCTGTGCTCAACGCTCGCCGTGCCAAAGGCCGTAAACGCCTGGCAGCTTGATTTTAAATTTTGGTCTGCAACAGCTTTGGCTGTATGCGTATGATCAATAATTTAACTGACACAGCTCAGGCAGATGCAGGCGGTGCAGATTTTGCCCGTGCTCGACGCATCGTTAAAACGGATGAATTTTCATCCGTTTTTCGTTTGCGCCCGGTGCACAAAACGCCGCATTTTGCGCTGTATGCCCGTATCAACGAACTGCCGCATGCACGGTTGGGGGTAGTTGCAGCCAAGCGCTTTGCGCCGCGGGCCGTGACGCGCAATACCATCAAGCGTGTGACGCGTGAGATTTTTCGTTGCATGGGATTGAAAAATGTTGACTGCATCGTCAGGTTATCGCGTCCGGTTAATACCAAAGCGGGGCCGGCTACGAATGCCAGCCTTAAACGTGCCTTACGGACCGAGATACTGCGTCTGTTCGACACGCCGGCTTGCCAGCGGGTACCCTGAGATGCGTGGCCTGCTACTACTGTTGCTAAGGTTTTACAAGCTTGCCATCAGTCCTATGCTTGGGCAGAACTGCCGTTTTTATCCCAGCTGTTCTGAGTATGCGGCCGCGGCCATCAGCGTGCACGGGGCCGCCAAGGGTACGTATTTAGCCGGCAAACGCTTATGTAAATGTCATCCTTGGCATCCGGGCGGCATTGATATGGTGCCACCGGCTGATGAAAAATCAGCGATCGTCCCCACTTCCGACCAGTGCAAGCACGAATATCGTGGTCACACCGGTCATTCTTCACACCTTTCCTGACATACAAAATGGATATCAAACGTACCGTCCTGTGGGTTATCTTCGCCATGTCGCTCTTGCTGCTTTGGGATAACTGGATGCGCCATAACGGCAAGTCTTCGATGTTTTTCCCACAAACTGCAAGTCAGCAAGCTAAAACCGCAGCGCCTGCCACTGGCACGCCAGCTGTATCGCCAGCCGGTACCGCGGCCGTCGCGTCTGTGCCGGGCGGTGACACCGCCACGGCTGCCAGCAGCGAACGCATTACTATCACCACGGATGTCATCAAGGTCGATATTGATACGCGCGGCGGCGAAGTACGGCGTTTGGAATTGTTGAAATATAAAGACCATCCTAAGCCTGAGCATTTTTACGATCCTTTCCTCGAAGCAGTAGGCTTGCGTGCAAAAACCGCCAGCGACCGGAATGTGGTGCTCTTCGATGAAACTGCCCAACGTACTTATCTGGCGCAGACTGGTTTGGCCAACCCGGCTTATCCTAACCACAAGTCGCTGTTCGTTGCCCAAGCGGGCAAGCGCAGCCTCGATGGTGATGACAGCGTACAACTGGTGCTGGTGTCGGAACAAGGCGGCGTACAACTGACCAAAACTTTCACGTTCAAGAAGGGTGATTACGCCGTTGGCATCAAGCATACGGTCACTAACCACACTGGCGCGGCGATTTCTCCTTTGTTGTATCTGCAGTTGATACACGACGGCACCAAGCCTGAGGGTGGCTCGATGTTTACCGGCCCGAGCGAGTTTTATGCCCCGGCCGTGTATACCGATGCAGAAAAATTCCAAAAACTCGACTTTGAAAAAATTCACAAAGCCGAGCAGGAAACCCCGGGCAGCAGTAATAACAGCCATGCCAAAAATGCCGATAACGGTTGGGTCGCAGTGATTCAGCATTTCTTTGTCTCGGCCTTGATCCCGCAAGACAAAGGCGCGCGTGAATTCCGTACCGAAAAAGTGCGCGATAATATTTTCTCGGTCAGCACCTTGCTGCAACTTGGCAGCATCGCTCCGGGCACCAGCAAAGACTCGTTGGCGACCTTGTATTCGGGTCCGCAATCGACTGTCTTGTTGGAAAAAATCGCGCCAGGTTTGGAATTGGTCAAGGATTACGGTATTTTGGCCATTATCGCTAAACCGCTGTTCTGGCTCATGGACATGATTCACGGTTTGATCGGTAACTGGGGCTGGACCATCGTGGTCTTTACCATTGCGATCAAATTGGCGCTGTTTCCTTTGTCGGCGGCCGGTTATCGCAGTATGGCCAAGATGAAAGTAGTCACGCCGAAAATGCAGGCCGTGCGCGAGCGTTTCAAAAACGATCCGCAAAAAATGAATCAAGCGATGATGGAATTGTATAAAACCGAGAAGATCAATCCACTCGGCGGCTGCTTCCCTATCCTGATTCAAATGCCGATTTTCCTCTCGCTGTACTGGGTGCTGCAAGCCAGTGTGGAAATGCGCGGCGCGCCGTGGATGGGTTGGATCACTGATCTGACTTCGCCTGATCCGCTGTTCATCTTGCCGGTGATTTATGCCATCTCGATGTTCATCACTACCAAGCTTAATCCGGCACCGGCTGATCCTATGCAAGCCAAGATGATGATGTTCATGCCACTGGCGTTTTCAGTGATGTTCTTCTTCTTCCCATCCGGTTTGGTGCTGTACTGGGTCGTCAATAATATTTTGTCGATTGCCCAGCAATGGGTCATCAACAATAAGTTGATTCCGCCTGAGCACAAAGCCAAGGCTTAAGCGCTTTAGCCGCAAAAAAAGCCCGCTTCGCGGGCTTTTTTTATGTGGTATTTTTAATACGGCAAGCAGCATAATTCTGCCACTACACAGTCAGTACACAGCTATCATTTCAAGATGAAAGCGCCAACATGAAAGCGCCACTATGATTCACGATACCCTGCCCATCGTCGCCATCGCCACCGCCCCCGGACGCGGCGGCATCGGGGTGGTACGCATTTCCGGCAAACAGCTGGGCCCCTTGCTGACTACCTTGTTCGGTGCGCAGACACTCAAGCCGCGCCATGCCAGCTATCTGCCATTCACGCAGGCCGACGGCAGCATCATCGATCAAGGTCTTGCTCTGTTTTTCGCCGGACCGCATTCTTACACCGGCGAAGATGTTTTGGAGCTGCAAGGTCATGGCGGCCCGGTGGTGATGCAGATGCTGCTGACGCGCTGTCTCGAAGCCGGTCAAGCGATCGGGCTGCGTCTGGCCGCGCCCGGTGAATTCACGGAACGCGCGTTTCTTAACGATAAACTCGATTTGGCGCAGGCCGAAGCGGTCGCCGACTTGATCGAAGCCTCAACCGAAGCGGCGGCAAAATCGGCTTCGCAATCCCTGTCGGGGGCGTTTTCCAAGGTGATCAATACCTTGGTCGAGCAAGTGGTGCATTTGCGTATGCTGGTCGAAGCGACGCTCGATTTTCCTGAAGAGGAAATCGATTTCCTCGAAAAATCGAACGCGCGCGCCCAGCTCAGTCAGATCCAGCTGGCACTGCAAAAAGTGTTTGAGCAAGCGGCCCAAGGCGCTTTGCTGCGCGCCGGTCTCAATGTGGTGTTGGCCGGCCAGCCGAATGTCGGTAAATCCTCTTTGCTCAATGCTTTGGCCGGCGATGACATCGCCATCGTTACACCGATCGCCGGCACCACACGCGACAAGGTGACCGAAACCATCCATATCGAAGGCATCCCGCTCAACATCATCGATACCGCCGGCATCCGCCACGACGACGATGACGATTTCGAGCAGCAGGGCGGCATCGTCAACCATATCGATACGGTCGAGCGCATCGGTATCGAACGCACCTGGGCCGAAGTCGACAAAGCCGATGTGATCTTACATTTGCTCGATGCCGGCCGTGGCCCCACCCGGGCCGACGAAGCCATCGTCGCGCGTTTTCCCGAAGGCGTGCCGGTAATCCGCATTTGGAACAAGATCGATTTGTCCGGTCACCATAGCGCGGTCGACCAGATGAGCGACGCCACGCATATTTATTTATCGGCGCAAGAACATCTGGGTATCGATTTGCTACGCGCCGAATTGCTGCGCATTGCAGGTTGGGAGCAAACCGGTGAATCGCTGTACTTGGCACGCGAACGTCATCTGATCGCCTTGAAACACGCGCACGAACATTTACAAAGCGCCGCTGAATTCGCCGCGCAAAATGATCAATCGCTCGATTTGTTTGCCGAGGAATTAAGGCTTACGCAAGACCGGCTCAATAGTATTACCGGGGAATTCAGTTCCGATGATTTGCTGGGCGTTATATTTTCGCGGTTTTGTATTGGAAAATAACAGCTCTGCCAAAGCAGAGCAGCGCAGCGTGCTGGAGATATGAATCGCGCTGGACCGTATGGCCTTCGCCCCGAACTGACTTAATATGAACTTGACGGCCATTGTCTGGCAACATGCAACACGCGCAGCACTCGCACCAGATCGCCGGCGTTATCGTAAATAAGTATGTAATTTTTATGAACTACCAGTTAGCGGGTACCCGCTACACGGCCAAGCCGACCCAAGCTTGGATGATTCACCAAACGGCCAGCTTTTTCTGTAAACAGTTCATCGAGGGCCAAGGCGGCGGCCGGATTGTCGGCCTCAATGTAATCATAGATGTCTTCGCGGTCTTGGGTCGCCTCGCGCGTCCAAAACAGTTTCATCATTTGACGATGGTTTCCAGCCGGCGGCGCGTAGCTGCCCGTTTAGCCGCGAACTTGGCTTCGACTTCAGCCGCTGGAAGCAAGTTGCCAGCATTGGCTGAGTCCAAACCGATTTGCACTTGATGGCGAAACCAGATGTCATGTTCGGCTGCTTTCTGCTGCTTGACGAAGTCGCGCATGAAGTCGCGCAGTAGCTGGGCAGCAGTGCGGTCACGATTCTTTGCGGCCGTGCTGAATTGATCTTTCAGGTCCTCATCGACCCGGAAGGTGAAAGTTGCTTCGCTCATGGTCTTCGCTTTCATGTGTTACACCGTACTGATATCGTAGCACAGGGAGGCAGATTTGCCGGTGCTCTGAATCATTGTTCAATAAGCAAAAGTTGGGAGGAAACCGACAAATCGCAGTACTTGGCACGCGAACCTCATTTGATCGCCTTGAAACACGTTAAGACCACGTGCAAAGCGCCGTTGAATTCGCCACGCCAAATGAGCATCGCTCGATTTGTTTGCCGAGGACTTAAGGCTTACACTTGCGCAGCTGGAAGCAAGTTGCCAGCATCGGCCGAGTCCAAACCAATGTGCACTTTCAGCCCGAAATAGCATTGCTTGCCTTGGTTCGCCGGACGCATTTGGGGCGGACCAGCACGGTTTTTTGTAGCAGGCAAGGGTATGATAGCTTGTCTGATATCTTCAGGTGATTTTGCTTGTCAACGAGGATTTTTGTTGCGGGCATACGAATAGATTCAAGTAAAAAAACTAACAGTATCGTCTGGTGCTATCTCATCCTCGCCCGAGAAGCTGAGAAGCTGCGCATATTCATCGATCTGTTCAGGTATGGGATTAATTCACCACTTTTCACATTATGTTGTATGATAACTGTTAACTACGATGTGTCGATACATCGCAGTTTTCAAAAAAAATTAGTGACGCCAGGGCGATACGGATTCAATCCGCGTTTCCCTGGCCCGCGCCGGACAGATGGTTAAACCAAAGCCACCCGACGAGTCAATGCACTGATTACCCTTAAAAAAATACAGGAGAACACAAGATGAGCAAAGCGCCATTTAAGCACCAACTTTCAGCCAGCCAGCTGCAGCAACAAGAGCGCGCACTAGCTTTGCCTAAGCGTCGGCAGTTCCTTGGCGTCGCCGGTTCGTCCTTGGGCTTGGCCATGTTTGGCGGCTTGAGTGCTTGCGGGGGCAGCAGCGACAGTAGCGACAGCAGCGTGGTGAGCGCCGACCCCATCTGGGGACCTTTCGGTGCGGTAGATAAGATCGTCACCGCATTGAAGGGCGTCTCACAGGCTGGGTTCAGGGCCGCCGACTATCAGGTAACGGCCTATGGTGCCGCAGTGTGCGCCGTCGTGGCTCAGGCTAACCCCTATTCAACATCGGCGTTGAGCACCAACGCCGACAAAACGCCGGCGCTGGGTTCCTTCGACTCGCGACCAGCGTTTCTCGCCGCCATCGATGCTTGCAATAAGGCCGGCGGCGGACGGGTCGTGGTACCCTCCGGCGACTGGTATTGTGCCGGACCGATCGTATTGCAAAGTAACGTCAACTTCCACTTGAGTGCCAACTGCACGATTTATTTCAGCAACAATCCAGCAGACTATGCCAAGGATGGCCCGATTGACTGTGGTGTCAACGGCAAGCTCTATACCAGCCGGTGGCAGTCCGACAGTTGCATCAACTTCGGCTCGCCGATCTACGCGATCAACCAGACCAACATCGCGCTCACGGGCGAAAGCCCGCAGACATCGATCCTTAATGCGCAGTCGATGAAGCCGTTCGCCGGCAGCGGCGATACCGCCACCTGCTGGTGGACGTACAAAGGAAACAAGAGCTCGTATGGTGTCAATGCCGCGGGGACTACGCCTTCCTGCGCGACCAATAACGCGCTCAATCTTGATTTGAAGATCGTCAAGCCGAGCATCGATGCCGCTCTGTACGCGCTGCTGACCAACCCCATCACCCCATGGCAGCAGGATCAGAATTATCTGCCGGCGCTGTCAGAAGCCGGCGTACCAGTGAGCCAGCGCATTTTTGGCTTGGGTCATTACCTGCGTCCGTGTATGGTCGAATTCATCGACTGCACCAACGTCCTGATGGAAAACTACCAGACCAACAATACGCCGTTCTGGCAAATGCACCCGGTTCACTGCACGAATGTGGTGATTCGTAACGTTCTGGTCGACAGCATCGGCCCGAACAACGACGGTTTCGACCCGGAAGCGTGTACGACGGTGTTGTGCGAAGGAATGACCTTCAATACCGGTGACGATTGCATCGCAATCAAGTCCGGCAAGAATCTCGATACGCAATATGGCCCGGCCCAAGACCATGTGATCCAGAATTGCACGATGAACAGCGGCCACGGTGGAATTACGCTGGGCAGCGAAATGGGTGCCGGGATTCAGAATATCTACGCCCGCAACCTGACGATGCAAAACGTCAACTACAAGACTGACTCCTTGAACATCGCCATACGCATCAAAACCAACATGAATCGCGGCGGCTACGTCAAGAATTTCTATGTCGACAATGTCTCGCTGCCCAACGGCGTGAATCTGAAGGGGGCGGGCTATGGCACCGCCATGCTGCCTGGCAGCCCGATCTCATTGAGCGCTCCTTTAGGCGTGGCTACCGCGGCGGCATCCAATCCCTCCGCTTCGCAGGGTGGCATCATTACTTTCGATTGCGATTACCAGCCGTCCAAGGACGCCATCAGAACACGCGCGCCGTTAGTGCAGAACATCAACATTTCAAATGTGATCGTTGGCAACATTACCTCGGGTAGCTTGACGGGATCCTGCTTCCAGGCGATCGTCGCGCAAGGTCCCGTGGCGTTTGACTACAACGGCGCACTGCCGGTACCGACGGTTTACCCAATCAGCGGTGTGACCATTTCCAACTGTAATTTTGGTACACCGACTGCCGCCGGGCCTGCCAGTGCCACCGTTCCCGGCCCTATCTATGCCTACAACGTGAACGGCATCACTCTGAAGAACGTGCTCATTGCTGGCAAGGCTTACGACACGGTTGTCACCGACATTCGCTGACGACCGTGCCAGACCAGAAGCTGCCGGACTTGATGGGCGGAAGAATTGTTTATTCAGCCGAGAGTTGCTCAATTCCGGCCGTCTTCTGGTTTTTTTTAGGGGATCTGCGCGCGGTGTTGGGATGCCTCAAACAAACGAGCAAAATCCCTTCTTCCTATGGTAAGGTAGTTGATCGATTTCATCCATTCGCATCATGTGTCAATTACTCGCAATGAATTGTAATACCCCAACGGACATTGTGTTCAGTTTCACCGGCTTCGCTACCCGTGGTGGCTTGACGGATGAACACAAAGACGGTTGGGGTATCGCCTTTTTCGAAGGCAGTGGCGTGCGCCATTTCGTCGATCATCGGCCGGCGATCAGTTCGCCTGTGGCTGAATTGATCAAGCGTTACCCGATCGAGTCGAAAAATGTGATCGCGCATATACGCAAAGCGACCCAAGGCGAGGTGGTGCTGGAAAATTGCCATCCGTTTGTGCGCGAATGCTGGGGCCGCTACTGGGTGTTTGCCCATAACGGTGACTTGAAAGATTTTCATCCGGTTTTGGATGGCAGTTTTCATCCGGTTGGCAGTACTGACAGTGAACGGGCTTTTTGCTATATTTTGCAGCAAATGCGCGCGCAATTCGGCGATCAATTGCCTGATCTGGCAGCGCAAACTGATTTTTTGCGTCGCATTACCGGCGAAATTGCCGCCTACGGTACCTTCAACATGATGCTTTCGAACGGCAATGCGATGTTTGCTCATTGTTCGACCAAATTGTTTTACATCATTCGTCAGCATCCGTTTAGCACCGCCAATTTGTCGGATGAACAAGTGCTGGTCGATTTCGCCCAAGTCACGACGCCGAATGACAAGGTGGCCGTGATCGTGACGCAGGCCTTGACCATCGATGAACAATGGACGCAATTTTCTGCCGGCGATTTGAAAGTGTTTGTCGACGGTGACCTGGTTTGCGATACTGCCGTCGCGGCCATGGCAGTGACATGAGTACTCGGCTGCTCGATCAGCTCGATACCAATTTGCTGCGCGTCTTGCATACCTTGCTGAGCGAACGCAGCGTGACGCGCACGGCCATGAAATTGGGTCAGTCGCAGCCCTCCATCAGTAATATGCTCAAGCGCTTGCGTGAGATCACCGGCGACGCGATATTGGTACGCGGAAAAAATGGCATGACGCCGACCGCGCGCGGCGAAGAATTGCTGGGCTTGGCGCGCCAGGCGCTGCAATTGTTGGAGCGCATCGCCAGTCCGGCACCGGAATTTGTCGCGGCCAGCACACAGCGGGTATTTCATCTCGGCGCGCCCGATTATCTGAGTGCCTTGCTACTGCCCTTGGTGGTGGAAAAAGTGCGCGAACAAGCGCCGCAAGCCGGCTTGGTCGTGCATGCCTTGAATGCCGGCTTTGATTATGCCGCGGCGCTGGAATCGGGGGAACTCGACTGCGTGATCGGGAACTGGCCTGATTTGCCACAGCATTTGCATATCGCACAATTATTTGAAGATGACATCGTGTGTATGGTCAATCGCCGTCATCCGGTGCTCAGCAAGGGTTTGTCGCTCAAATACTATCTCGAGATGGCGCATTTGGCACCGACGCCCTACATGGCCGGTCATCGCAGCATCATCGACAGCGCCTTGGCTGAGCAGGGTTTGAAACGACGGATACAAATGACGATACCGTATTTCGGCATGCTGGCGCACATTTTGGCTAAGACCGATCTGGTGTTTACCACCAGCCGCAGCTTTGCCATGCAATGTGCGCGCGATAATCCCATCGAGGTGTTGGCGATGCCGATAGCCATGCCGAAAATGAAATTCTTCATGCTCTGGCATGAACGGGTGCATGCGGCGGCCGATGTGCAGTGGCTGCGTCGCATCATTGCCGAGGCGGCGGCCATCGTCTGCCACTGAAACGGCAAAAAAAACGCCCGGACGGTGCCGGGCGTTTTTTGCTGACCGAGAAATTAGCCCGGTACTTTGCCTTCCACACCTTCGACGTAGAATTTAATTTCATGTAAGAACTTGTCGTCGGCCACCACGTCTTTGCCCAGCACTTCTTTACCGGTATTGTCTTTGATCGGACCTTTCCAGATTGGTGCCGTACCATCAA